>NZ_JBEXUD010000018.1:0-203314 GCF_040614215.1 Dactylosporangium sp. NPDC006015 | reverse complement strand
GGCTGTGACCCCATGCGCCGCACGGCGTCTTGTACCGGCCCTTGATGTAGTTCAGCCCCCACTTGATCTGGATGCCGGCGTCGGTCTTCCCCGCGCCGGCCGCCGCACGGCTGCTCGGCCGGCCGCTGCACGGCTTCGGCACGCCGGGCCGCCTGGCCAGCGAGTCGGCGGCGCGGACCCCCCGCCGGACCGCCGCCACCGCGCTGGCGCTCGCGCTCGGCCTGGCGCTGGTCAGCTTCACCGCCGTGCTGGCGACCTCGGTGAAGCGGTCGGTGCAGCAGACCTACGCGGAGACGGTCAGCGCGGACTTCGTGGTGGAGAGCGCCCGCAACGAGATGCTCGGCGGTCTGCCGGCGACGGTCCACCACCACGTGGCCGGGCTGCCGGAGGTCGCGGTGGCGTCACGGCTGCGCTACGGGCACTGGAAGGACGGCGAGACCGTGTCGGCGCTCACCGCCGTGGACCCGGCCACGCTGCCCCGGGTCACCGCGCTGAAGCTGACCGCGGGCAGCCTCGACGCGCTGAACACCGGCGGCGTCATCCTCGCCGGGCACGTCGCCGCCGAACGCGGGCTGACCGTCGGCGACAGGCTGCCGATGACCTTCTCCCGCACCGGCACCCAGGACCTGCCGGTCGTCGGCCTCCTGCGCGACCGTGACGCGCAGGCCCTGCAGACCGACTACGTCATCTCGCTGGACACGTACGCGAAGCACTACGCCGAGGACGTCGACGCCAGCGTCTTCGTCAAGCTGGCCGGCGGCGTGAGCCTCGCCGCGGGGCAGCGCGCCCTCGCCGCGGCCCTCGCCGACATGCCCACCGCGGAGGTCCGTGACCAGGCGGCCGCCGTCGCCGGCCGCACCGCCACCATCGACCAGGTCCTCGGCCTGGTGACCGCCCTGCTGCTGCTCACCATCGTCATCGCGCTGCTCGGCATCACCAACACCCTGGCCCTGTCGGTGTCGGAGCGGACCCGCGAGATCGGCCTGCTGCGCGCGGTCGGCATGACCAGCACGCAGCTGCGCACGATGGTCCGGGGCGAGGCGGCGCTCCTCGCCGCCCTCGCCACCGTGGTCGGGGTCGGCCTGGGCGTCGCCCTCGGGGCCGGCACGGTGCGGCAGCTCGGCGTGGCCGCGGAGGCGGCGGTCGTCCTGCCGGTCGCGCAGCTCGCCCTCGTCGTCGCCGTCACCCTCGCCGCCGGACTGGTCGCCGGCCTGCTCCCCGCCCGCCGGGCCGCCCGCCTCGACGTGCTCACCGCGATCACCCACCCGTGACCCGCTCATCGACCACCTGCTCCACCCGCAGGTCGTGACCACCGGGCTCCTGGGGTTCCGCGGAACCCCAGGAGCTCGGTGTCGGGGCCGAGCGGGACGCCGCCCGGTGCCATGATGCGGGCGTGATTGATCAGGGTCTGTGGTACGCGATGCCGGAGCTCGTGGGGAGCCGGGTGCGGCTCGAGCCGTTGCGGGTCGAGCACGCGGAGGGGTACCTCCGGGCGACCGGAAGCCCGGAGGAGGCGGCGGAGATCTTCCGCTGGCAGAGCCCGGCGGGTGGGGCGCTCGCCCGGCCGGTCACCGTGCAGGACGCGCGGCAGCACATCATGGCGGCGCTGGCCGGGCGGGCGCGTGGGGAGCGGCTGCCGTACGCGCAGGTCGACGCGGTCACCGGGGAGGTGGCGGGGACGACCTCGTTCGCGGACCCCGACCCGGGGCTGCGTTCGGTCACGATCGGCTACACGTGGCTGGGGCAGCGCTGGTGGGGCACGGGCGCGAACGTCGAGGCGAAGCTGCTGATGCTGGCGTTCGCGTTCGACATCCTCGAAGCGGTCCGGGTCGGGCTGGTGACCGACGTGCGCAACGTACGGGCGCAGCGGGCGATCGAACGGCTCGGGGCGGCGCGGGAAGGGGTGCTGCGCAAGCACCGGCGGCGGGCGGACGGGTCGTGGCGGGACACGGTCGTGTACTCGATCGTCGACGATGACTGGCCGGGGGTGCGCGACGGGCTGCGCGAGCGGCTGGCGCGGGCCGTGTCGGGTGGTCAGGTGGGCAGGACCGGACCCGGGCCGGACAGTGCCGCGGGGGCAGGCGTGCAGTAGTCGGGGTGCATCGCGACGCGGTGCGGCCTCACCTGCACCGTCAGCTGACCCGGATCTCCGGTTTTCACGATGTACACGCAACGTAGTCGTTAGATTGCGAAACGTGTTCGCGTCTTGAGGGGCGTGACGGTCGTCGTGACGGGGGACGGGATGCGTGCGCAGTCCGGGTTGACGTCGAGTGCCGCGGGTCGCCGCGGACCGGGCCGCCGCCGGGCGCGCACCGGCCTCGCGCTGGTGACCGCCGGGCTCGTCGGGCTGGTGGTCACGGGAGGGCCCGCGTTCGCCGGGCTGATGGGCGGCGGCACCGCCTCCCCTGGGCCGTCGGGTGCGGCGGTGACCGTGCCGGCGCCCGCGCCGGCCGCCTCCAGCAAGGCGCCGCAGGCGCAGCAGCGCACCCAGCCGTCGAACGCGACTCCGAGCAGCGCGGACCCGGCCGGCAGCAAGAGCCCGGCGGGGAGCACGGGACCGGCGGGGAGCACGGGACCGGCGGGGAACAAGAGCGGCACGGGACCGGCGGGTGGGGCGGCTTCGGGGCACGTGCCGCTTGACGCTGACGGCAACCCGGCCGACGCCGTGGTCGACGACGCGACCGCCGCCGGACCGGTCGCCGAGCCCGGCCCAGCCCCCGGTGCCCCCTCAGGCGATGCGGGCGCGGGCGACCCGACGAGTGCCGGCAGTTCCGCCGACCCGTCGGGCGGCGCCGCGCCGTCCGGCGAGCCCACCGGTACAGAACCTGCCGCCACCAACCCGGCGGGCGGCGGCCCCTCCGACGGCGACGCCACCGGCACGGAACCGGCGGACGCCGAGCCGGCCGGCGACGCCGGCGTGGACGTGAACACCGCCGGGGTGATGGCCGCGATCCAGGCGCCCGCCGGCGTCGTCGTGGTGCCGGTGCCGGGCGGGCTCAGGGTGGCGTGGACCCACGACGGGGCCGGCGTCGACCACTACGTCGCGACCGCGTACGACCAGCAGGGGTCCGTCGCCGGCAGCTGCCTCGGCGCCGCCGCCGGCACCGGCACCTGCGAGATCCGCGTCGGGGTCGCGGCCGACGGTTCGTACACCGTGAAGGTCGTCGCATACGGCGGCGCCGGCGCGTCCGATCCCTCCGCCCCCGCCACGTCGGGTGTCGTCGTCGCCGGGCCGCCCGCGCCACCGACCGGCGTGCACGCCACCGTCACGTCGGCGACGTCGGTGCGCGTCGGGTGGACCAGGCAGGCGACACCGGCCGCGGGCGTCGACCGGTACGTCGTGACCGCCGTGCAGGACGCGTCGAAGACCTGCGCGACCGGGGACGGCGCCACCACCTGGTGCCCGGTGACCGGGCTGGAGCCGGGGACCGCGTACACGTTCCGGGTCGTGGCGCAGGGCGCGGGCGGCGACTCGGCACCGAGCGCGGCGTCGGCACCGGTCGTCGCCGGCGGCCCGGGCGCGCAGTCCACGGACATCCCCGAGCCGGTCAACCTCGTCGTCACCCCCGGCGACCAGAAGCTGCTCGTCGAGTGGCGGGCGCCGTGGGACCCGGACCACGCCGTCGGCGGGTACACCGTCCACGTCGAGGAGGAGCCCGGCCGCGACTGCGTGACCACCCACCCGACCTGCACCATCGAGGGGCTGGCGAACGGCACCTCGTACACCATGAGCGTCCGCAGCGACGGTGCGGTCTCGCGCGAGTCGGGGTGGGTGACCGCGACCGGCACGCCCAGCGTCGCGCCCGGCGAGCCGACGGCGGTGACCGCGGAGGCGAAGATCGAGGCGATCACCGTGTCGTGGATCGCCGGCGCGCCCGGGACGGGGGTGGCGCGGTTCCAGGCCCTGGCGACCGCGCCCGGCGGCGACCACGGCGTGTGCGAGACCGTGACCGGCGACTCGTGCACGATCAGCGGGCTCAAGTGGGGCGACACCTACTCGGTGACGGTGATGGCGATCGGCCGGCACGGACGCAACTCGGCGTGGAGCGAGCCGGCGAAGGTCGCGGTGCCGCACGAGGTGACGGTGCCGGCGGACCTGCCGGCCGGGATCGGGCACTTCGGCGGCTCCAGCGGCGACGAGGTCGCGCCGGGTGAGCTGTTCACGGTGACCGGGTCGGGCTTCGCGCCGCACTCGACGGTGAAGGTGGCGGTCTACTCGACGCCGATCGTGCTCGCCACGACGATGACCGACGGTGCCGGGACGTTCAGCGCCGAGGTGTCGGTGCCGGAGGCCGTCAAGGGCGGGCCGCACACGCTCGTCGCGGCCGGCGTCGACACGGGCGGGGAGCCGCGGTTCCTGACGATGGCGGTGACCGTCGCCGTGGAGTACGAGGCGACCGCGTTCGGCGACGCCGGCGGCAGCGTCCTGGCCGTCACGGGCGACCCGGTCGGGCGGACCGCCGGCGCGGGCGCGGCCCTCGTCATCGCCGGCATGCTGCTGGTGGGCGCGTCACGGAGGTTCAAACACTAGGGTCGAACACTGAGGGCACCCGCGGTGCCGCGGATGCCCTCAGTGCGTGGTGACACGAACCTTCAATGTCCTGCCTCGGCGTGGAACCGCTCGACGAGATCCGAACGGATCCGGCCGCGGTCGGACACCTCGATGCCCTTGGACAGGGCCCATTCGCGGATGGCCCGGTTCTGCTCCCGCTCGGCGCGGGCGGACAGGACCGGCCGGACCCGGCCGCCCGGACGAGCCGGGACGGTGGGAGCCGGGGTGAGACGGCCGACCTTGGTCGCGGCGCCGATGAACGACGCGAGGGCCTCGCGCAGCTCAGCGGCGTGCTTCGCGGAAAGGTCGATCGTGTACTGCACGCCGTCGAGGCCGAAGCTGACACTCTCGTCGGCGAGCTCGCCGTCGAGGTCGTCGATCAGCTCATGGATCACGCGTCTGGCCATGACGATGCTGCCTTCCGGTACGGGGAGTTACTTCCGCACCCGTCAACAACCCGAATTCCGCGTAAAAAACGGTCAGACGGGCAGTGACGGGCACGGAACGGTCGCTGGAGCGTACCCGAAGAGTAACCGCGTTCAGACGGCGGCCCGGGCGGTCTGCCGCGCCCGAGTGGCCTCCCGCCGCTCCACGAAGCGGCTCGCCTGCGTGTCGAGGTCGGCCAGGTACGCCGACAGCTCCTCGCGCGCGGCCTCGCCGTCGCCGGTCAGCCCGGTCCGCTCGAACGCCTTGACCTGCCGCAGCACCGGGGCGAGGACGTCGTCGTGGTGCAGGCGCAGGTCGTAGATGCCGGCCATGGCGATCTGGACCGACTTGCGGCCGAAGTTCTCGATGGTGTGGCCCGGCATCTGGAACGACTTCGCGACCTTCGTCACTGCCCGCATCGCCGCGTTGGGCGCGACATCGAACGCGGCGTTGAGCAGGTTGCGGTAGAAGATCATGTGGAGGTTCTCGTCGTTGGCGACCTTCACCAGGAGCTGCTCACAGATCGGGTCGCCGCTGGCGGTGCCGGTGTTGCGGTGCGACACGCGGGTCGCCAGCTCCTGGAACGACACGTACGCCACCGACTCGATGAGCCCCTCGTACGCGTTGCTGAACCCACCCGCCATGTGCGTCATCCGGGCCCGCTCCAGGGCGACCGGGTCGACGGCGCGCGTCGCCAGCAGGTAGTCGCGGATCGCGATCCCGTGCCGGCCCTCCTCCGCCGTCCACCGGTGCACCCACGTGCCCCACGCGCCGTCACGGCCGAAGACCAGGGCGATCTCGTGGTGGTAGCTGGGCAGGTTGTCCTCGGTGAGCAGGTTCACGATGAGCGAGGTGCGCGCAACGTCGGACAGCTTCGACTGGCCGGGCTCCCACGCCTCACCACCGAGCAGGCCGTCGAAGTCGCGGCCCTGGCTCCACGGCACGTACTCGTGCGGGAACCATTCCTTGGCCGTGGCCAGGTGACGGTTGAGGTTGGCCTCGACCACCGGCTCCAGCTCGGTGAGCAGGGCCAGGGTGGCGGTGGGCTCGGTCGTCACGGAACCTCCGTTGGTGTCAGGGGCGGAATCGGTACAGAGTGAAACACGCTCGACTAGTCGGCGGCCAGCAGCGACTCAGGCGTCGGTGCCGTGCCCCCGAGGTGCGCTGGCTGCCAGAACACGCCCTCGGGACGGTCCCGGTACTCCCGCTGCGCGCGGTCGAGCATCGCCGTCATCCGGGTCCGCAACTCCGCGGTGACGGCGTCGGCGTTGTCCTTGCGCGTCGGGTGCAGCGGTTCACCCGCAATGATCGTGATCGGCACGCCGCGCTGCTTCAGGTTCTTCGGGTGACCCTTGGTCCAGAACCGTTGCGTGCCCCACAGCACCATCGGCACCAGCGGCGTGCCGGTGGCCGCGGCGAGCCGGGCGGCGCCGTTCTTGAGGTCCTTGACCGTGAACGACTGGCTGATCGTCGCCTCCGGGAACACGCCGACGACCTCGCCGGCCTTCAGGTTCTCCAGCGCCGCCTTGTAGGACGCCATGCCCGCCTCCCGGTCGACGGGGATGTGCCGCATCCCGCGCATCAGCGGGCCGCCGATCTTGTGACGGAAGATCGACTCCTTGGCCATGAACCGCACGAGCCGCTTCGACGCGTTGGCGCCCAGGCCGCAGAAGATGAAGTCGAGGTAGGAAACGTGGTTGCAGGCGATGACCGCACCACCCGTGGTCGGCACGTGCTCGGCCCCCTCGACGGTGATACGCATGTTGAGCAGCCGGAACATCGTCTTCGCGAGCGCGATGACCGGGGGGTACACGAGATCAGCCATCCCATTACGCTACCGACCTTCACTGGACGTCACCCGGTACCCTGCCCCAAGGTCGTTTCTTTCATCGTCTGCAGCGGGAGCCCGGGATGTCGGTCGATCAGGACCTCGAAGAACTACCTGAAGAGGAGACCCCTGGGGACCCGCCGGTCGCGGACGAGGACGTCATCATCGTCGTGCCGCCGCCGCGGTTCGGCACGCCCGGCCCGCCGATGCGGCGCTCGCCGCTGCTCATCGGCCTGTTCGGCGGCCTCGGGCTGCTCCTGGCGTACAGCCTGTACCAGGCGGTCGACCAGGTCCGGTCGATCCTGGTGCTCATCTTCATCGCGATGTTCCTGGCGATCGGGCTCAACCCCGCCGTCGTCCGCCTCACCCGCTGGGGCGTGCCCCGGGTCCTCGCCGTCGCGACCGTCGGCATCGGCGCGATGCTGCTGCTGTGCGGCGGCCTGCTCGCGCTGATCCCGCCGCTGGTGACGCAGACCGGGGCGCTGGTCGAGAACCTGCCGACCTACATCGACAACCTGCGCCACCAGGACCAGCTCAACAAGCTCAACGAGGACTACAAGCTGCTCGACCAGCTGAAGGCCGTGGCGACCGCCGGCAACGTCACCAAGGCGCTCGGCGGGGTCTGGGGCGGCGCGCAGGTCGTCTTCGGCGCCCTGTTCAACATCGTGACCGTGGTCGTGCTGACGCTGTACTTCATGGCCGCGTTCAACCGGCTGAAGGAGGGCGGCTACAAGCTCGTCCCCGCCTCCCGCCGCTCGCGGGTCGCGCTGCTCGGCGACGAGATCCTCATGAAGGTCGGCGCCTACCTCGGCGGCGCGCTCGCGATCGCGGTCATCGCCGGCATCTCGTCGTTCGTGTTCCTGCTGATCCTCGACATCAAGTACTCCTACGCCCTGGCGGTCCTGGTCGCGATCACCGACCTCATCCCGCAGATCGGCGCCACCCTCGGCGCGGTCGTGGTCAGCATCGTCGGGTTCGCCACCAGCATCCCGGCGGGCATCGCCTGCGTCATCTTCTTCGTCATCTACCAGCAGGTGGAGAACTACCTGATCTACCCGACCGTGATGCGAAGGGCGGTGAAGGTCAGCGACCTCGCCGCGATCCTGTCGGTGCTGCTCGGCGTGGCCCTCATGGGTGTCGTCGGCGCGCTGATCGCGATCCCGGTCGTCGCCGCGATCCAGCTCATCGTCCGCGAGGTCCTCATCCCCCGCCAGGACGCCCGGTAGCCCGGTCGTCCCGATCGCGGCCTCGGTCCCGGCCTCGGTCCCGGCGTCAGTTGCGGCGGTCAGTTGCGGCTCAGGACCCTCGTGAACCCGGCGGCGACCGTGGTCGCGAGGGTCCAGCCGGCGGCGATGAGGCCGAACGCCAGCCACTGCCCGGCACCCGTCGGCCGGAACGCCGACTCCTGTCCGAAATCGATGATCGGCAGGAGCAGGTCCAGGGTGTAGACCAGCGGGTGGAGCTCCGGCGCCTGACCGGGATCGACCGGGGCCGGCCGCCAGGTGGCGAACACGGTCGTGCCGGCGACGAGGAGCGCCAGCAGCCAGCCCGCGGCGCGCTGCGGCCGGTACCCGTAGCCGACGGTCACGTCCTGCAGCCAGCCCCAGGACCGCGTCCACCACGGCCGGGTCGCCCGGCGGCGGCGCTGCTTGGCGAGCAGGACGGTGCGGGCGTCGTCGTCGTGGCCGAGCTGCCGGTAGACGGCGGCGAGCTGCTCGTAGGGCTGCGGCGGCAGGCCGTCCGCGGTCCTGGCGAGCCAGTCCAGGCGCCGCCGCGGCTCCAGCAGCGGGTCCAGCGTCTGGTACGTGAGGCCATCCAGCCGCAGGTCGGCGGGCCACGTGGCGGGGTCGTCGCGGACCAGGGAGGCCCGCACGTAGCGCAGGTCGACCGGGCCGGTCGGCGGGGCGGCGAAGCGCAGGTCGACCTCGCCGGCCTCCGCGCCGGTGCACTTCAGCGCCGCCAGGTGCGCCTCCTGCAGGCACAGCTTGCCGCCGATCCGCGCCGCGCTCATCGAGACCCGCCCGGTCGCGGTGAAGCCGGTGCAGCAGTTCATCAGCGACCCGGTGACGATCCCGGTCGCGCGCAGCGAGGTGCCGTCCGGGTTGTCGAGGCGGGCGCCCTCGAGGAACACCGCCCCGCCGACCCGCGCCTCGACGAGCGACACCCCGCCGGTCGCGGTGAACCCTTCCCGGCCCTCGACCGGCCCCTCGACGGTGCAGTTGTCGGCGCGCAGGGCGAGCCCGCCGGGGTTGCTCAGGGACGCGCCGGCCATCCGCAGGCCCCGGCCGACCCGGGCGCCGACGAGGCGGGTCTCGCCGTCGACCTTGACGCCGCCGAGCAGGTGGACGCCGCCGCCGACGTCGGCCCGGTCCAGCCGTACCGCGACACCGCCGGGGTTGCGCAGGGTGGCGCCGGAGAACGTGGCGACCCCGCTGACCGTGCAGTGGCGCAGGCTCACCTCGCCCTCGACGTCGGCGCGGCGCAGGAACACGCCGCCGGTGACGGTGGCGCTGTCCAGGTCCAGGCCCTTCCGCCCGCCGAACCGGGAGGCGGCCGCCCGGCTGTCCGGGGGCGTGGCCGCGGCGGCGGGCGCGACGATCGTGGCGCCGTCGAGGTGCACGCCGCCGGTGACGGTGGCCTGGAAGAGCTGGATCGTGCCGTCGGCGCGGAAGCCCTCCTCGGCGACGAGGTCCCCGCCGATCTGGCTGCGCTCCGCGGACAGGACGGTGCCGCCCGGGGCGCTGAGCCGCGCCCGCTCCAGCAGCAGCCCACCGGCGATCTTCGCGTCCCTCAGGTTGATCATGTCGGTGCTGCGGACGCCCGACATCCGTAGGTGCCCGGCGATCGTCACGCCGGCGGCCTGCAGACCCGGCATCGTGGTATCGCGGAAGCCGGTGAACGCCAGCCGCGCCCAGTACAGGTCCGGCGCCTCGGCGAACTCGCTCTCCTGGACCAGCAGCGGGCAGGTCACCTCGGCGAACGACAGCACCAGCCGGCCGGTGACCTTCGCCGCGTGCAGGCGCAGCGCCGCGCGCCGGCTCGGCGGCTCCGCCGTGAGCAGCTCCACGAGCAGCGCGGCGTCGACCTCCGCGCCGCCGAGGCTCAGCCGCTCCCCCGCCGCGAACGCCCGGCGCACCCGATCATCGACGTCCACGACTGCAATCGTAGAGGAGGCGGTCACCCGCTCGGGGTGGCGTCTCAGGGATCGTTCAGGGCCTCACCCGAGGTCGCCGGGCGGCTCCGGCGGGCAACCTTGAGCACATGACCGAGATCAAGCGTCTCCGCCGTTCCCGCGCCGACCGTACCCTCGCCGGGGTCATCGGTGGCCTCGCCGAGTACTTCGGCGTCGACCCGACCATGGCCCGCGCCGTGTTCCTGCTCGCCGTCCTGCTCACCGGCGGGACGGCGGTCCTCGCGTACCCGATCCTGTGGATCGTCATGCCCGACACCCCGCCGGACGTCAAGCCCGTGAGCCCTGCGTCCGGCGGGCACCTGCCCTATGGTGCGTGAGTGACCGCGTTGTGCGTGCCGGTGCTGGGCGGCACCCTGGAGGTCCGGGTGGTGTCGCCGGCCGGCGGCGCGCCCGTGGTCCTCGTCGCGCACGACGGACCCGCCTACGAGGACGGCGCCGCCCTGTCCACCCTCGCCCGCGGCACGCACGTCGCGCTGCTGTCCCCCGGCGACCGCAACGAGTGGTACTCCGCGAACCCCGCCTACGCCGACGCCCTCGTCGACCGGGTGCTCCCCCGGCTGCCGGCCGGCCCGCGCGTCGGGCTCGGCGCCAGCCTCGGCGCCCTCGCGCTGCTGCACGCGGAGCATCACCGGCCCGGCACCTTCGCCGGGCTGTTCCTGCAGTCGGGGAGCTTCTTCACCGCCGAGCTGGACCCTCAGGAGTCGGGGTTTCCGCGGTACCGGCGGATCCTGGACTTCGTCGATATCGCCGCGCCGACCGCGGCGGAGACGGTGCTGACGTGCGGGCGGGACGAGGAGAACCTGCACAACAACCGGGCCATGGCGCGGCGGCTGGGCGTGCCGCTGATCGAGGTGCCCGGCGGTCACTCGATGACGACCTGGCGCGACGCGCTCGGCCCGCACCTGCCACCACTGCTGCGGCAGCTCACGGATGGACGGGAGTTCACGGATGGACCATCTCATCGGCCTGCTGCTCGGCACGGAGCAGGACTGGCCCCGCGCGTTCGAGACGCTGATCGGCCGGATCGGCCCGATCCGCGGCCGTGACGGCACCGACCATCGGCTGCGGACCGCGCGGGTGAGCATCGAGCCGTTCAACCTGCGCGACCGGCCCACCCACGACCTCGTGATCGACCGTCTCGCGTACTGGTACTACCACCCCCGCGAGTGGCTGAAGAAGATCGCGCTGATGGACGACGTGTACCTGCTCAACAGCCCGTTCACGTTCCAGTCGATGGAGAAGCACGCCGCGTACTGCGCGATGATGCGCCTCGGGCTGCACGTGCCGGAGACGGTCCTCGTGCCCTACAAGAACCCGGTCGACCACGCGAAGTGGGCGTACACCGCCGAACGCTACAACCAGCCGTTCGACCTCGACGCGGTCGCCGACCGCATCGGCTACCCGCTGTTCATGAAGCCCTACGACGGCGGCGCCTGGGTCGGGGTGTCCCGGATCGCCGACTCCACCGCGCTGCACACCGCCTACGACCAGTCCGGTGAGCGCCTCATGCACCTGCAGCAGTCGATCGAGGGGTACGAGGTCTTCACCCGCTCCCTGACGATCGGCCCGGAGACGATGGTGATGAAGTTCCGGCCCGAGCTGCCGATGCACGAGCGGTACGCGGTCGAGCACGACTTCCTCGACGCGACGGTCGGCGACGAGGTCGTCACGATCTCCCGGCTCGTCAACGCGTTCTTCCGCTGGGAGTTCAACTCGTGCGAGTCCCTCGTCCGCGACGGCGTCGTGTACCCGATCGACTACGCGAACGCGTGCCCGGACGTCGCCCTCACCAGCCTGCACTACTACTTCCCGTGGGCGATGACGGCGCTCGTGCGCTGGTCGGCGTTCTGCGTCGTCACCGGCCGGCGCCCCGGCCTGGACCTCGACACGGCCCGCTACTTCACCGTCGCCGACGACGCGTCACTCGGCTATCGCGACAAGCTCACGGCGTACCGACGCATCGCCGACGACTACCTCGCCGTCGACGACTACCGCGAGTTCTGCGACACCGCACTGCCGCACGTGCCGGCGCTGGTCGCCGAGTGGGTCGCGTCCCCCGACTTCGACGACCTGCTCGTGTCGACGGTGCGCGCCACGTACCCGCCGCACGAGCACGACCGGTTCATCGCCCACTTCCGCGGCCTCATCGACCTGTGGAAGCACGAGAACACCCACTGATCCCGCCACGTTCTACTCGTCGCGCGGGAAGAACGGCAGCTCGATGTGGACGCGGTCGGCGGCCGCGAGGATCTTCGCGGCGTCGTCGACCGGCGGGTGGATGTGCTGGTTGATCCGCTGCTTGACCTCCTTGCCGGCGGCGCCCGAGGCCATCACCCTGCGGTCCCAGCCCCGGGTGAAGACCGCGCCGGCACCGCCCAGGTCCAGGCAGGTGACGTACGGGCCAGGGGTGAAGTCGCGCAACGGCACGCCGAGCAGGTCGGCCGCGGCGTTGTACCCGGCGACCTTGCCCAACGGGGTGGCGTGCTGGCAGGCCTGCATGACCGTGTGCTCGGCGTCGAACGCCGCCGCGGCCGTGTCCCCGGCCACGAACACCTCGGGAAGGGCGCGCAGCTGCCGGTCCACCGGCACCCGGCCGAGATCGTCGACGTCGCCGGAGATCTGCCGGGTGAGCTCGCTGGCCGTGATCCCCGCGCACCAGACCACCGCGTCCGCCTCGACCTTGGTGCCGTCGGAGAGGACGGCGTATCCATCGCCGATCTCCGTCACCGTCGTCCCGAGGCGGCGTTCGACGCCCAGTTCGTCCAGCGCCGCCTCGATCTCCCCACGCAGCGGGTTCAGATGTGACCGAGCTTCTCGGGATTGGCCAGTCTGCGCCACGTCGTGATCCGTCCGTCGGCGATCTCCACGGTGTCGAGCCAGACCAGCACGTCGCCGCAGAAGGTCGCCAGGGCCGGCGATCCGTTCACCTCGACGATCTGGAACGTGTCGGGGCGCCTGATCTCGATCTGCCTGACCGCCAGCAGGGCGATCGTCTCGGCGCCCCGGACCGGCCTGCGCGCGGCGGTCACCTTGCCGCCGCCGTCGGCGACATAGACGGCCCCGGGATCCAGCAGCTGGACGAGCGCGGCGATGTCCCCCGCGTCGGCTGCCGCCTTGAACGCCTTGAGCACGCGTTCGGTCTCGGCCCTGGACACCCGGGGCCGTTCCTGGACCGCGGCGACCCGGGCCCGCGCCCGGGACGCGAGCTTGCGGCCGGCGGCGGGCGTGCTGCCGAGCACCTCGGCGATCCGGCCGAACGGAACGTCGAAGACGTCGTGCAGCACCAGCGCGACGCGTTCGGCGGGCGTGAGCGTCTCCATGACCACCAGCAGCGCGGTGCTCACCGACTCGTCCATGAGCACCGCAGCGGCGGCGTCGGGCCCGGTCAGCAGCGGTTCGGGCAGCCAGGGCCCGACATAGGACTCGCGCCGGACGCGCGCCGACTTCAGCACGTTGTAGGACGTCCGGGCGGCCACGGTGACCAGCCAGGCCCGCAGGTCCCGCACCTGGGACAGGTCGGCCGCGGCGGCGCGCAGCCAGACCTCCTGCGTCACGTCCTCGGCCTCCGCCACGGAGCCGAGGATGCGGTAGGCGGCACCGAAGACCGCAGGACGATGCGATGCCCAGTCGGCGTCCGCCAGCTCCACGCCCCGACCTCCCGCCCCCTCGGATCAGCGAATCGGCCCGATGCTACTTCGGCAGCTCCGCCTGGAGCAGCGGGGTGAGGAGTTTGACGTAGCTGGCCGTGACGTGGCTGCCGTCGCGGTACACCAGAGCGTTGCCGACGATGACCGGGCAGACCGTGTCGGTGCAGAACCAGGTGGTGGGGTCGATGACCGGGAAGCCGGCCGCCTTGGCAGCGTCGGCGTTGGCGGTCCTGCGGCTCGCGTAGATCGCGGTGGTGACCTTCAGCGCGCACTGCTGGACCGCGGCGGGGTGGGCGGCGACGCAGTCGGGGACGCTGGTGCCGCGCGGGTCCGGGGTGTCCTGCATGATGACCGGCTTCGCGCCCAGCTGCTGGATGCGTTTCGCGGAGCGGATCAGCGCGGCGGACCACAGGTCGTCGGCCTCCGCCTTGTCCCCGGCGGGCGCGCCGGCCTTGTCGACGGGCGGGTCCGTGTATGTGCGGGTCGACAGCAGTACCAACGCCGGCTTGAGCTCTTTGATCTTCGCGAACGCCTCCTCGCGCCACGTCGCGCACTCCGTGAACGCCCGCCGCGCGTTGATCTTGATCGTGTACGCGTCAGCGGGCGTGCACCCCGACTTCGTGAGCACGACGAGCCGCCAGTGCCGCTTCTTCGCCACCGCGTCGAAGGCGTCGAACCACTGCTCCGTGTGCGAGTCGCCGAACAGCACCATCGTCGCCGTGCCCTGCGGGTCGCCGTGTTTATCGCATTGTTGGCTCAGGGCTGTCTTGATAGTCGTCTCGTCGAGCGACGCGAGGCAGCCCTTCGACCCTTCCGGGCGGTCGTTGGCGGCGGCGGTGACGGGCGGCGTCAGGTTCTGCGGCATCGCGGTCACGGTCGCGCTGGTCGCGATCAGCTCGAGGAGCTTCTTGCGCGCGTCGGCCAGCTGCTGCGCCTCCGAGACCGCGGGCTGCTGCGACAGGGCCTTCGCCGTGTCCTGGGCGGTGCCCTCACCCTTCACCTCGTTCGGCAGCCCGAGGAAGATCGTCGCGGCGCCGAAGGTCAGCGCGGTGAGGGTGGCACCGAGGCCGAGCCCCCGCCCGGGGCGGCGCTTGAACACGGAGTTGAACCGGACCCGGTTCTCCACCAGGCGCAGCGACAGCCAGGCGGGGATCAGGCTGCCGGCCGCGACCGCCGCCTTCGTCCACGTGCCGAGCTCCTGGCCGGCGACGTGCGGGGCGAGCATCAGCGCGGGCCAGTGCCACAGGTACCAGCTGTAGGAGAGCTTGCCGATCGCCTGCATCGGCGCGGTCCCCAGGATCGCGACCGCGCCGTGTCTGGGTCGTGCGGTGCCGCCGGCGATGACGAGCACCGCGCCGCCGACCGGAAGCAGCGCGGCCATGCCGGGGAAGCGAGTCGTCTCGTCGAACATGACCGCGGACGCGACGATCGCGCCGACACCCAGCCACGTCGCCACCGCCGCGCCGGGCACGGCCTTGAGCCGCTCCGCCGCCAGGGCGATGAGCGCGCCGGCCGCCAGCTCCCACGCGCGGGCCTGGATCCCGAAGTACGCCCACGGCTGCGAGTGCCCGGTCTGCCACACGCACACCGCGAACGACACCACGCCCAGCCCCGTGAGCGCGATCGCCGCCCGCCGGCGGCTCGCCGTCCTGCTGGCCGCGGCGAGCAGCAGCAGCGGCCAGATGAAGTAGAACTGCTCCTCGACCGCGAGGGACCAGAAGTGCTGCAGCGGCGACGGCTCCAGCTCCGCGGACAGGTAGTCGGTGCCGAGGACCGCCAGCCGCACGTTGATCCCGTACGCGGCCGCCGACAGCGCGTCGAACATCACGGCCTTCGCCTGCACCGGCGACATCCACGTCCAGGCGGCCGCGACCGTGGCGATGACGACGACGGTCGACGCCGGCAGCAGTCGTACGATCCGCCGCCCGTAGAACGCGCCGAACCGGATCCGCCCGGTCTGCTGCAGCTCCCGGAACAGGTGCAGCGTGATGAGGAACCCGGAGATGACGAAGAAGACGTCGACGCCCACGTACCCGCCGTGCACCAGCCCGAGACCGGCGTGGTTGGCGACCACCAGCAGCACCGCGACGGCGCGGAGGCCCTCGATGTCGGGGCGGAACCGGTCCGCGGCCGGCGCCTGCGGCTTGCCCTGCGGGCGCTGCGGGCCTTGTGGGTTGACGTCCGTGGATCGCCGTTGCGCTTGATAGGTGGTCAACAACCCCTCCGGCGGTTCGGCACCGGCACACGGTAGCGGGTGCCTCCCGGCGCCTGCCTGTCAGGTGACCCGGCTCACCGGCGCCGTTCCCTCGTACCGGTGACGCTGCGGTAGCCCACGTCACAATCCGTAGTACGTGCTGGTAACCGCTCGTACCGTCGATGAAGTTGACGCGTTCTCATCTTCTGGAGGTTGCCTCATGCGTCCGTACGACCACCCCGAATGGTGCGCTCGGGGTCACCGGTGCGGTCTCGGCGAGCACCGCGCCCACCCGGTCGTCATGGAGGTCGACGGCGTTGGCAAGGTCCTGCTGACCCGCGTTCTGGGCGCCAACGGCCGCGAACGGATGGAGCTGACCGGCTCCGCGTACGTCACCGGCAAGGGCCAGGCCGCCCGCCGCCAGGTCGACCGCACGCTGCGCGGCTTTGCCGACGTGCTGTCGAACGAGGCCTCGCTGGCCCGCGCCTGACGTTTCGCTTATCCGTTTCGCTGTATACGTTTCGCTTAATACGTTTCGCTTATCTCGGCCAGCTCTTCAGGCGTTGCCGCAGCTCGGCGACGCGGTCCGGGGCCAGTCCGTAGTAGGCGAACCGGCCGTCGTCGAGCCGGTCCAGGTAGCGGCCCGCGGCGGACACGTCCTCGTCCTCCAGCCCCGGGTCCTGCCGCCGGGCCAGCTCGAGCAGCTGCGGCACGGAGTAGTGCTGGATCGCCGCGGCCACGTCGATGTAGTCCCGCACCTCCCGCCGGTTCACCAGCGCCGCCACCTTCGTGGCGATGAGGTCGTCACGGTGCATGACCGGGCCCACGTCCATCATCACCGGGCTCTCGCTCCGGTCGAGCCGGCTCAGCGTCAACCGCACCGTCCTGGCGCCGTCACCGACGGTGAACTCCCGCTGGTCGAACCCGGCGAACAGGTCGAGGAGGTCATCGGCCTCCTCCTCCTGCACCGTGTACCCCGCGCCCCGCAACGCCCGGCACACCGCGTCCGCGGCCCGCCCGGCCCCGCCGTCGGTGTCGGTGAACAGGTCGACGTCCTCGGTCGGCCGCGACACAAGACCGCTCATCAGCCACGCGAACCCGCCCCCGAGCACGAACCCGTGCCGCTCCCCCACCGCAAGGGCGATCCTGGCAACCTCGGTGTAGAACGGGTCGGTCGTGCTCACCTCAGCCGCAGTGGCTGATGGCGGGCCTCCCACGCCAGCCGGACCCCACGCGGCAGGTTCAGCTCGGGCCACACCCTGACGAGCCGCCGCCCGTTGACCCAGCGCCGCAGCTCCTCGACGCGGATCGCCTCCCGCAGCACGTTCTCGTACATCCACAGCAGCAGGTCAGGCTTGTCCAGGTCGAAGTCCCGCCGCGGATTCCACATCAACCGCTGCGGCAATTCCACGACCCCGCGGACCGGCCCCCGCAGCTCGGCAAGGGTCCGGGACACGAGCGCCGGCCGATGCGGCCGCGCGAGAAACGCGACGCGCCCCGGATCCGTCTCGTCCTGCATCGCCCCGGCCCTTCCATGGTCCCTTGTAGTCGGCCAGTGTACCGCTGCACCGTTTGTCCGCCCTACCACCGACGCGGCGGGTCCCACACGTGTGACGCGGCGCTCTGCGCCTCCCGCTTCCTAGGATACTAGGTGGACAGCCCCTCGGCCGCCGCCTCACCGCCCAAATCCGATCGACGTTGCGCAATCCACCCTCATTTCAGAGATCATCTTGTACGTGGATCGCGCAACGTCGATTGCGCAAAGGCCACATACCGGGGCATTGACCAACGTCTGTCGCGGGCTGTCGGACGGCGCACGTCGAACGGCTACGGCTCACGTCGCGGCTGCTCATGCCCACCTCGACCATCCACCTCGGCTGGGGCCTGGGCTGGTCTGCCACCATGCCTGTCGTGGCCGGGCGGCTACTGGGTCAGCCCTGGCGATGGTGGCGGAGGTGAGGAGCGGGGCGGGAAGTGAGACAGGAGGGCGTGGCACGGTCCTGGCTCGCCATGAGCGGTCTCGCCATCGGCCTCATGGACACCGGCGACAGGATGCGGACCATGCAGGTGGTGCGGATCGGCAACGCTACGCAGCGTCGGCCCCCAACCCGGTTGCTTTGACCTCGCTGGCCGACCCGGGCTGATGCCATCGCCCGACTCCGTGTGATCGACCGTTGCACCCACGCCGGCGCCTTCACCTCGGCTCGCTGCCCGCTGCAGACGGACCCCGGCCCCGCCCCACAGCATCCTGCCCACGGCGTCTGCTACCCGCGGGGGCGAGGTCAGCGGTCGCGCTCCTGCCGTGATGCAGAAGCGGCCAGCGCAATCACCTTGGGCCGCTGCCAACCAACGCCACCCGAGCCCAGTCTGTTGCCACTCACGGGCGTTCGCCCTTCCGGGCGTCCGCGGCTGGGCGGTAGCGGGAGGCAGTGGGGCCAGCGGACGAGTGAGCAGCAAGCGGGCGGCAAGGTCAGCGGGCGCGGCGCGCGCAGCAGGTGGGTCAGGAACAAGCGACGGGCAGGTCAGCCGGGCGCGGCACGGCTCCCCACCACGGACCAGCCGCCGCAAGCGCAGCCACCTCGACGCAGCGGACACCGCCGCGACCGCTGCCCGTCGCCACCACGGCGAGGCCAACCAAACGGCCACCCCACAACGGGCCATTGCCAGGCCCAGGGTTCCCGGCTGTCACCCAGCGGTAGTCCGTCGCAGCCCGGGCAGCAAGTGGGTCAGGAGCGAGCGGCGAGCAGGTCAGCCGGGCGCGGCAGGGCTCCCCACCACGGACCAGCCGCGACCACCCGCAGCCAACGAGACCCACCCGGACTCCGCCACGCACACGACCACGACCTACCCGCCGCCACCACGGCGAGGCCGACCAACGGCCACCCCATGACGGGCCGTTGCCAGGGCTAGGGTCCCGGCTGTTACCCAGCGGTGGTGGGTCGCGACCCGGGGCAGCAGGTCAGTCAGGAGCGAGCGGCGGGCAGGTCAGCGGGGCGCGGCAGGGCTCCCCACCACGGACCACCCGCCGCAGGCGCAGCCAGCTCGACGCGGCGGGCACCGCCACGCGGACAGCCGTGACCGCTGCCCGCCGCCACCAACGGCGAGGCCGACCAACGGCCCCCCCGCGGGCGGCCATTGCCAGGCCCAACCACCGCGGCCGGCGCCCGGCGGTGGTTGGTCGCAGCGCGGGCAGCGGGTGGGGTCGGGAGCGGGTGGCGGGCAGGTCAGCGGGCGTGGCGGGGCTCCACCTCGCCGTGGGCGGCCTGGCCGTCGGCCTCATGGGCGCCGGCGGCATGGTGGGGGGCGTGATCCGGGTGGGCGTCGGCGATGCCCTCCGCGGCGTGGGCGCCCGTCGCCGCTTTCTTGAGATCGGTGATGCGACCCGAGCCGTTGCCGTCGCCCGAGGCGGCAGGCCGGCCGTTGCCGGACAGGGTCGAGGTGGACGTGGCGGGGGCGGCCGACGAAGCGTCGGCGGCGGGCGAAGCGCTCCAGGCAGCAGGCAAGGCGCCCGGGGAGGCAGAGGCGGGTGCGCCGTTGGGCACAGCGTCCGTGGCAGGCAGAGCATCCAAGGCCGCGGTGGAAGAAGCGCCCGAGGCGGCGGAGGGCGAAGCAACCGAGCCGACGGTGGAAGAAGGGCCGGGGGCGGGCGAAGGAGCGCCGGCGGTGGTGGAGGGAGCGCCGGTGGGGGTGGCGCCGGAGGCGGCGTCTTCGGCGGCGCGTTGCTGGGCGGCGGACAGGGAGCGGAGCGGGATCTCGGGCAGGAAGAGGATGACGACGAAGCCGACGACCATGATGCCGGCGGCGACCAGGAACACGACGCTCATGGCGTCGGAGAAGCCCACCTTGAAGGGGTGGGAGAGGGCGTCGGCGAGGCGGTTGACGAAGGAGGTGTCGTTGAAGGCGCTCGCGCTGCCCGAGGTGCCGGCGGAGCGGATGGCCTGGACCTGGTCGGGGTGGGCGCGGGCGGCGGCCTGGAACTCGGGGGTGGTCTGGGCGGCGGTGAAGGCGCCCTTGATCTTGTCCGGCAGGAGGCTGAACAGGACGGAGAGGAAGACGGCGGCGCCGAGGGTGCCGCCCATGGAGCGGAAGAACGTGACGGTGGAGGTGGCGACGCCGATCTCGCGGGGGTTCGCCGCGTTCTGGGCGGCGGTGATCACGGGCTGCATGTTGCCGCCGAGGCCGAGGCCCATCAGGGCCATGACCAGCATGGTCTGCCACAGCGGGGTGTCGGCGCCGATGCGGGAGAACAGGGCGAGCGCGGCGACCATGAGCAGCGAGCCGATGATCGGGAACTTGCGGTACTTGCCGGTGCGGGCGATGACCTGGCCGGAGATGATCGAGCCGCTCATGATGCCCAGGACGAGCGGCAGGAGCATGAGGCCGGCCTCGGTCGGCGTGGCGCCCTTCACGATCTGCAGGTAGAGCGGGAGCGTGAGCAGGCCGCCGAACATGGCCATGCCGAGGATGAAGCTGCTGGTCGAGGCGACGGAGAAGGTGCGGCCGCGGAACAGGCGCAGCGGCAGCAGGGCCTCGTCCTTGTAGGACCACTCGGCGACGAGGAACAGGGCCAGGCCGACGGCGCCGATGGCGAAGCAGAGCACGGAACGCCCGGAGCCCCAGCCCCACTCGCGGCCCTGCTCGGCGACGGTGAGCAGCGGCACGAGGCAGACGATGAGGGCGACCGCGCCGGGCCAGTCGATGCGGTGGTCCTGGCGGCGGTGCGGGATGTGCAGCACGCGCATGACGACGAGGAACGCGGCGAGGGCGATCGGCACGTTGATGTAGAAGATCCAGCGCCAGCCGGTGACGCCGAGGATCTCGTCGGTGCCGGCGAAGAAGCCGCCGAGGACCGGGCCGAGGACGCTGGACGTGCCGAAGACGGCCAGGAAGTAGCCCTGGTACTTGGCGCGCTCCCGGGGCGGGACGATGTCGCCGATGATCGCGAACGCGAGGGAGAACAGGCCGCCGGCGCCGATGCCCTGCACGGCGCGGTAGGCGGCCAGTTGGTAGATCGTCCCGGCGATGCCGCACAGCACGGAGCCGAGGATGAAGATGCCGATGGCGAAGAGGATGAACGGCTTGCGGCCGTAGATGTCCGACAGCTTCCCGTAGAGCGGGGTCGCGATCGTCGACGTGATGAGGAACGCCGTCGTCGCCCACGCCTGGATGGAGAATCCGCCCAGGTCGTCGGCGATGGTGCGCATCGCCGTGGACACGATGGTCTGGTCGAGCGCGGCCAGGAACATCGCCATCATCAGCCCGCCGAGGATCGTCATGATCTGGCGGTGCGTCAGCGTGTCTTCGCCTGTCGTCGAACTCAAGGCGGTCCCCCAAATAAACGTTACGAGCCGATGGCGTTCCGGAAATCAGGCTACTCCCGCCTACCCAGTGACGCGCACTGAGACACAATATGCGCGGGGTACGACAGAAACTGCGGAGGTAACTGGTGAGCGCCACGCTGGTGGTGAAGGAGCTCGCGGCCGGTCACGGCGATCGGGCGTTGTTCTCCGGGCTGGATCTCGTCGTCGCGCCCGGCGACGTGATCGGCCTGGTCGGGGCCAACGGGGCGGGCAAGTCGACACTGCTGCGCACGCTCGCCGGGCTGCTGCCGACCGAGGCGGGCGGCTTCGGGCTCAACCCGCCGACCGCGATCATCGGCTACCTGCCGCAGGAGCCCGACCGCCGCGAGGGTGAGACGGTGCTGCAGTTCCTGGCCCGGCGCACCGGGGTCGCCGACGCGCAGCGGCGGATGGACGCCGCCGCGGAGCGGATCGAGCAGGACCCGGACGAGTATTCCGACGCGTTGGAGCGCTGGCTGGCGCTCGGCGGCGCCGACCTCGACGAGCGCGTCGTGGCCGTCGCGGCGGACCTCGGGCTGGCCGTGGACCTCGACCTGCCGATGACGGCGCTGTCCGGCGGGCAGGCGGCCCGGGCCGGGATGGCGTCGCTGCTGCTGTCCCGGTACGACGTCTTCCTGCTGGACGAGCCCACCAACGACCTCGACCTCGACGGCCTGGAGCGGCTCGAACGGTTCGTCCAGGGCCTCAAGGCCGGCGCCGTGATCGTCAGCCACGACCGGGAGTTCCTGGCCCGCACGGCCACCGGCGTGCTGGAGCTGGACCTCGCCCAGCAGCAGGTCAACTTCTTCGGCGGCGGCTACGCGGCGTACCTGGAGGAGAAGGCGATCGCGAAGCGGCGCGCCCGGGAGGCGTACGACGAGTACTCCGACACGAAGGCCGACCTCGAGGCGCGGGCCCGGATGCAGCGCGCGTGGATGGAGAAGGGCGTCAAGAACGCCCGCCGCAAGCAGCCCGACAACGACAAGGTCAGCAAGGGCAAGAAGATCGAGTCGACGGAGAAGCAGGCGTCGAAGGCCCGCCAGACCGACCGGCTGATCGAGCGGCTCGAG
This sequence comes from Dactylosporangium sp. NPDC006015, assembly GCF_040614215.1. Lineage (NCBI taxonomy): Bacteria > Bacillati > Actinomycetota > Actinomycetes > Micromonosporales > Micromonosporaceae > Dactylosporangium > Dactylosporangium sp. NPDC006015. Next base: position 181,065 of record NZ_JBEXUD010000018.1, on the reverse strand, counting down.
GTGGTGGAGGAGCCGCGCAAGGAGTGGCAGCTGCGGATGGAGATCGCCGCCGCGCCGCGCGCCGGGGCGGTCGTCGCGACGCTCAACCGGGCGGTCGTGACCCGCGGCGAGTTCACCCTCGGGCCGGTGGACCTGCAGGTCGACTGGGCGGACCGGGTCGCGATCACCGGTGCGAACGGCGCGGGCAAGTCCACGCTGCTCGCCGCGCTGCTCAAGCGCGTCCCGCTGGCCAGCGGCACCGCGGCGCTCGGGCCGGGCGTCGTCGTCGGCGAGGTCGACCAGGCCCGCGGCCTGTTCGTCGGGGCGAAACCGCTGCTGGACGCGTTCTGCGAGGCCGTGCCGGACCAGCAGCCGGCCGATGTACGGACGCTGCTGGCGAAGTTCGGCCTCAAGGCGCACCACGTGCTGCGTCCCGCGGCGAGCCTGTCACCCGGCGAGCGGACCCGGGCGGCGCTGGCGCTGCTGCAGGGGCGCGGCGTCAACCTGCTCGTGCTCGACGAGCCGACCAACCACCTGGACCTGCCGGCGATCGAGCAGCTGGAGTCCGCGCTGGACGGGTACCCCGGCACGCTGCTGCTGGTCACCCACGACCGGCGGATGCTGGCGGCGGTCCACACGACCCGGCACGTCGACGTGCACGACGGGAAGGTCACGGTCAGGTGAGCGAGGAGTTCTGGACCGAACGGCACCTGTGCACGGTCACCACGATCCGCCGGGACGGCACCCCGCACGTCGCGCCCGTCGGCGCCACCTACGACGAGACGACCGGCATCGCGCGGATCATCACGTCGGGCACGTCGCAGAAGGTCCGCAACGTCCGCGCCAACCCGCGGGTCGCGATCTGCCAGGTCGACGGGCGTCGCTGGACGACTCTGGAGGGCACCGCCGTCATCGACGCCGACCCGGAGGCGGTCGCGGACGCCGAGCGGCGCTACGCCGACCGGTACAGGACGCCCCGCCCCAACCCGCAGCGGGTCGTCATCGTGGTGACGGTGACACGGGTGCTGGGCACGGTCCGGGTAGGTTCGCCGCATGGGAGTTCCTAGATACGTCCGGACCATGCGCGCGCACATCGGGCACGACCTGCTGCTCCTGCCCGGGGTCAGCGGGATCGTCGTGGACGACCGCGGCCGGCTGCTGCTCGCCCGCCGCAGCGACACCGGCGGGTGGGCGGTCCTGGCCGGCGTGGTCGAGCCCGGCGAGCAGCCCGCCGACGCGGTCGTGCGCGAGGTCCGGGAGGAGACCGGCGTCGAGGTGAGGGTCGAGCGGCTCCTCGGCGTCGCCATGCACCCCGTGCACTACCCCAACGGCGACCGGTGCGAATACCTGAATGTGACGTTCCTGTGCAGCGTCGCCGGCGGCACCGCCACCGTCAACGACGACGAGTCGCTCGAGGTCGGCTGGTTCGACCCGGCCGACCTGCCGCCGATGGAGCCCTATTCGCGGCTGCGGGTGGAGATGGCGGTGCGCGACGCCAAGGAGGCGTGGTTCGCCCCGCCCGGGTCCCGGCACCCCGCGCTGGTCGAGCCGTCGATGTGACCGTCAGTTCTGCGGGGGCCAGGCAGGCGGCGGGTTCTGGGGGTAGCCGGCCGGCGGGTCCGAGTTCGGCGGGCCGCTGACCGGCGGCGAGGCCGGCTGCGAGGGCACCTGCCGAGCGGGACCGCCCATGCCGGGGACCGTCCACGGCTGCGGGATCGCACCCGGGTGCGGCTCCGGCGGCGGGCTGGGGTACGTCGGCTGCCCGAACACGGGACCGTCCACGGTCGGCGGCGGCGGCGCGGGAAAGCCGGTCGACTGCGCCGGGATCCCCGCCGGCGCCGGACCCGGCGGATACCCGGAGGGCGGTCCGGACAGGGGCGGGCTCACGTCGTACACCAGCGGCGGCGCGAACCCAGGAGCAACCGGCAGGACACCGGTGGCAGGACTCCCCACCGGGGCGGCCGCCAGTGGTGCCAGCCGGCGCCCGACCAGCTCCAGCAGCCAGACCGCGAGCAGCCCCACCACCGCGAGCAGCCCGGTCGTCAGCAGCGTCGTCGCCGCGTGCGCCCCCTCGATCAGCTGCCAGCGGCGCACCCCGTCGACGATGAACACGCCGAGGACGACGCCGAACACGCCCGCCCGGCGGCCGACCACGCTGACCCCGCCGAGCAGCACCGCGGCGAGCGCATACGGCAGGTGCCCCGTCTCGGTGAACACGGCCGCGCTGGTCAGCCGCGTCGACAAGACCCCCGCGACGCCGGCGAGCGCCGCCGAGCCGGCCACCCCGACCAGCGCGCCGGTCAGTTTCGCCGGCCGCCAGCGGGCGGGGTCCTCGCCGCCCGAGGGACGGTTCGCGGAGAGGCCGCGGCGGACGGCCGGCAGCGCGAACAGCACGGCGCCCGCGATCGACCCGGCGACGAAGACGGCGACCCACGCGCCGAAGCCGCCGGAAGCGCGGGCGGCGCCGGTGACCGGGACCAGCCGGCCCTCGGTGGCCTGCAGCAGCGCCGCGGAGACGACGAACCCGCCGCCGAGCGTCACCGCCCACGCGGGCAGCGCGGTGAGGCCGGTGAGCAGGGCGAGCGCCAGGCCGACGCCGAACGCGGCGAGGACCGCGACCAGGAACGCGGCCGGCACGGAGGTGCCGTCGTTCACCTGGTCGGCGTACACCCAGCCGGCGAGGACCGCGATCGAGCCGATCGCCAGGTTGGGGGTGGCGGTGCGCAGCGACAGGGCCAGTCCGCAGGCGGCGAAGCCCAGGATCGCGAGCCCCGCCCACGACTGGCCGCGGCTGAACACGGCGGAGTTGGCGTTGAGCAGGCCGGCGACGACGGCGCCGGCGGCGAGCAGGAGCACCGCCTCCCAGACCAGGTGCGGTGCGAGCTCGCGCATGGGTCGGACCTCGGTCATGCGGCGACGCTACCGCGCATCGACGACCGACGCTGCCCACACGCCGCCCGACGTCATCCGTTCGGCGTGCTCTACTCTCCGCGGGTGGCCGACGATGTCGAAGACCCGGTGGCGCAGGCGCACGGCGAGCTGTCCCTGGCGCGGGTGGCGCTCGCCGAGGACGACCTCGAGCACGCCGCCAACCACATCGCCGGCGCGATCGCGTGGGCGCCGGGGCTGCCGGAGGTGCACGAGCTGCTCGCGGCGCTGACCGTCCGGGCCGGCGGCGACGTCGCGGAGCTGTTCCCGCTGCGGGAGCCGGCGTTCATCGGCACGGTCGTGGCGCGGGCGCACGTGACGGCGAAGGCCGACCCGATCGGGGCGCTGCGGATGCTGGCGCAGGCGACCGGGTTCGACCCGGAGCAGCCGTGGGCGGACGTCAGCTGGGTGCGGGCCGCCGACCCGGCCGGCCTGGACCCCGACGACCTCGCCAGGCTCTTCGTCGGGGTGATGCAGCGGCTCGGCGACCCGGCACCGCCGCCGGTGGCGAAGGCCAACGAGGTGTGGCTGGACCTCGCCCGGCGGTCGTTGCGCGCCCACCCCGACCACGCGCTGCTGCACGGGGCCTCGGCCGGGCTCGGCCGCCGGTTCGGCGACACGGCGGAGGCCGTCCGGTGGGGCGCCCGCGGGCACCGGCTGCACCCGGACAAGCTGACGTCGGTCTGGTACGCGTACGCCCTGCGCGCCGACGGCCGCCTCGACGCGGCGCTGAAGGTGATGCGCGCGGCGTGGCGGGCGGCGCCGGACGAGGTCGACCTGTGCGCCGACATGGCCAACTGGCTCGCCGACTCCGGCCGCGTCGACGAGGCGATCGAGCTGCTGGAGGAGGGGATGCGCCGCCGGTCGGACTACGACTGTGCGGTGCACACCGTGCACCGGCTGCGGTTCCAGCGCGACGGCGACGCGCGGCACCTGGTGGCCCTCGCCGACTTCATCCGCGAGCACCCGGTCGTCAGCCACGAGCACGCCGACCTGGCGCAGGCGTGCGAGCGGCTCCCCTGGCTCGGCCGGGTCACCGGCCCGACCGAGGCGTGCGTGAACACGCTGCACCGGATCCCGGCCGGCGAGCGGGGCACGATGGACGGCGGGATGTCGCTGTCGGCGCTCGAGGTGCCCAGCGCCCTCGCGGTGCTGCGCCGCCAGCTGCCGGGCGTCACCGTGCGGGTGGAGGGCGCGCCCGCCGCCGACCTGGTGCGGCCGTTGCGGGAGGTGCGGGTGCTGTGGCGGTACGACGGGACCACCGCCTTTCCGACGGTCGAGCCCGCCGCCGCGGCCAGCCAGGCGCTCCTGGCGGGGATCGCCGGTCCGGTGTGGCCGCACCCGGTCGCCGCCTACGACCACGCGATGCCGCTCGGCGAGCTGCCGGTCGAGCAGCTGCTGTCGCTGCTGGTGCACCCGCCGGCGCGGCCCGAACGGTTCGCGGAGCTGCCCGACGGCTGGTGGGAGCGGTCGGCGCAGGTGTTCGCGTGCCTCGGCCTGCTGCACTGCGGCGAGCTGCGCAACCCGGCCGACCCCGGCGACACGGCCGCGCAGCGGCGGCTGCTGACCGACCTCGCGTGGGGCGTCGAGGACTGGACGACGGAGGCGGCGCTCTTCGCGCTGACGGTCGCGGCGTGGCTGGACCCGGCGTGCCGGGTGGAGGTCTGTGACACGGTCGGCCGCCGGTTCCTGGCCGCGGTGCGGGCGTCGCGGACCAGGGCGGTGACGATCAGGGACTCGCTGTCGGCGCTGGTGCGGATCGTGCCGGGCATGGTCCCGGACATGCTGGCCCTCGCCGGTGAGGTGTCGGGTGTACCGGCGGCGCCCGCCCGTACGGAGAAGCCGGCCTCCCCGTCACGGTTCGGCCGGCTCTTCCGGCGGCGTCAGCAGTAGCGCCGGGGTGGCCCGGTGTGTCGCGCCCGGGCCTGCAGCGGCGTCAGCAGTAGCGGTACACGTCGGTGGCGCGGTTCGTGGCGCCGCCGACGAAGTCGATCGACCGGTACCCGACGCCGACGCTGAACAGGCCGGTGCCGTAGTCGAAGAACTGCACGCTGCCCCGGCTGAGGTTGTAGTAGGCGGACTCGACGCGGCCCTGCCAGCCGTACGTGGCGAGGCTCTGCCACCCGCACGAGGACAGCTTGCCGCGCGGGTAGCCGAAGTCCGCGCGGTCGTAGAAGCAGAACCATCCCGACGGGCAGTCGACGTACGCGTCGACGTGCTCGGGTGACGGCGCGGGCGGCGCCAGCGTGACGACGAACCGGCCGCCGTCGTAGCTGATCTCGTTGGCGCCGACGACCGTCCCGCCGGGGTGTTCGGCGAGGTACGACGCGGCGCCGGCGGTGACGGGTGCCGCGGCGGCGGGCGCGGCGGTCGTGGTGATCGCCACGACGGCGAAGCAGGCGAGTGTCAGGGCACGGATCATGGCTGAACCCCCACGTTTCAGCGGACCGGGACGCGGTGCGGTGACTGCGTGTCACCCGCGGATCCCCCCGGACCGCTCCAGGTGCACGCCGTTGGCGCGACCGTATTCGCCACCGAGCGTGGTCACCATGGCCGTGTACAGACTGTGCCATGAATGAATACGTTCCGGCGTACTGCCTGCTCGTCACCTCCGTCGAATTCTCAACGATTTATCAATCGTCGTACGGACCGTAACGTCCTGTCGCGGGCTCGCCGACCTGCGGGCCGTCGCGGCGCGACTGACGGACGGTGACCGAGGGCCGGCCGCCACGGGGGCGACCGGCCCGATCTGCAAGTTGCAGCACCGCTCAGTCCGGCTGGTCGTCCCACACCGAACGCACGTACACGATCTGCCGGGTGGTCACCGGCACGCCGTTCTGCCGCTGGATCGTGGACTCGTGCACCAGCAGGCGGCCGGTGCCGGGGTCGAACACGAGCGTCTCGCGGACGCCGTCCGGGCCGTCGGCGCTGAACGCCTTGCCGGGCAGCCCCAGCCGGTCGGCGATGGTCTTGCCCCGGTATGCGAGGCCGGGCGTGCCGCGCAGCATCCGCAGCACCGCGATGCGTTCCGGCGCGCGCAGCGGGTAGGCGACGCACAGCTCCCCGAGCCGCCGCAGGAGTGCCGCGGCGCCGGGGCGCTCCATCCCCTCCAGGGTCCGCTGCAGCTGGACCGGGTCGGCGCTCGGCGGCCCGGCCGCCCCGGCGGGCGGGCCCGGCGGCAGCGGCTCCGGCGACGACGTCGCCCCCGTGCCGTAGGTCCTGACCCGGCCGGGTGCCGCCGGCGACCAGTCGAGCTCCTCGTTCACGTTGCTCGTGGTGTTCAGGTACTCCGGCGGCGGCCCGTAGGTGGTGATGACGACGTCGACGTGCGCGTGCTCGCCCGCCGCCGCCTCGGCCGGGTCGATCGCGGCGATGACGGCGTCGAGCTCCGCCTGGGCCGGCGCGCCGGGCGTGAGGGTCGGTGGCGGCGGGGTCGGCGTGCGCGCCGGCCCGCCGGACGCCGCGACGCCGGTGCGGGCCGGCGTCCCGCCGGTGCCGCCGGCCAGCCACAGGCCCGCGACCGTGAGGACGACCAGGGCCGCGGCGACGGCCGGCACGACCACGCCGCGGCGGCGCCACGGCGGTGGCCCGGGCGGCAGCTGCTCGAGGCGGGCCTTCCACTGCTCGGCCGCGTCCGGGGTGCCGCCGCTGAGGTACAGCCGCCACAGCAGCTCGTCGTCGGTCCACCGGGCGGGTAGCAGCGGCCGGGGGCGCAGCCGCTGCGCCGCCGGGACGGGGTCCGGCAGCTCGGCGGGCGCACCGTGCTCCTCGGTCTCCGCCCGGCGCCGGCCGATGGTCTGCTCGTCGACGCCCTGCGCCGCGATCAGGGACCTGAGCGCGCGCCGCGCCGCGGGCCGGTCGGCGTCGTCGCCGAGGTCCGGCTGGAACCGGGCCGCCCGGCTGATGGCGTCCGCTCGGGCGGCGCGCCACTCGTCGAAGGTGGACGGGTCCTCGTTGACGCTCTTCAGGTACAGCTCGAGGTGCTCCCAGGACGGGATCTGCAGGCCGCTGTCGGCCTTCGACAGGGTCGTCTGGTTGCTGTTCACGCGCTGCGCCATGACCTGGTAGGACGGGTTGCCGTCCGCCTCGCGGGCCCGCCGCATCCGGTGGGCGAAGCCGGCGGGCGGGTGGTAGCCGACCACCGGTTTGACCGGGCGGCCGCGGCGTCGTGCGTCGGTGGGGTGGGGTGCGTGGCCGTCATCGCCACGGGCGTCGAGCATGGACGGGCTCGCTCTCGTTCCGGTGATTTCCGACAGTTCTCGAGGGTGTTCGCTCCGGCGGGGACGCCCTACTGAGGGGCGGTAGGGCGTCGCCTCACCTGGATCAGCGATCTGCGGGTCGGGGAAAGCGTCATGGCGCCGTCCGTTTGCAGCCGCACGGCACGCATCCCGACTTGCGGCAGTTTGCCATCCGGCTCGCGCGGTTACCAGTCATGCGCGGTCCGGATTGCCGACACATCGTCGTGAGTAATTGCCTACCGATCAGTAGGCAGGCCGGGACTGGACTGGCCGCGCGGCGGAGGTGTGACTGTCCAGTCGGTGGCCACCGTCGCCGACCGGCTCATCGACTTCCACCGTATCGGCGGACGTCACTGCCGTGACCTCATTCGCATCCACACTGTCGGGTCTTGGATGCGATGACAACAATGAGGTAACGTCGCCGCATTCAGTGACGTAACGGTCACTCGACCCGCCGAGCGGGCCGTCGTAAGGACCGTGGAGCTCCCGGTCGGACCTTCTCGAGGGTTCAGCGATCTGGGGACGGGGGTCTTCCGTTGCAGCGGAAGGCCCCCACTGCGTCCCACCAGGCCGGCGGGGCCTGACCCGGGAGACGAGCCGCCCGGCGGCGGCGGTGACGGCCGCGACGAGCGCGGCCACTTGGATGGGGTCCAGCCCCCAGGCCACCGCGAGCGCCGCGAACCCGAAGACGGCCGCGAGCGCCGCGAGAATGAGGGCCGCGTCGGCCGCTGCCCCGGTGCGTTTGTGCCGATGTCCTGTGGTGCGCATTCGAGCCTCCATGGCGTCGGACCGCTGCCCCGGGTGGATCATTCACCCGGGTGACAAGCCAACATCATGAGAGGCGGGAAGCGCCGGAAATAGCGATCAATCCCAGCGAATTCTGCGGGCCGCCGCCGACCTTTCGCATCCGAACGAAGCCGGCGGGCGCCCGCAGGTCAGCGCCATTCTTTGCGTAAGGGCAGAAAGAATGCGCTGAGAACTCGGCGGGCCGTCGCGGCGCCAGCGACTCCACTATAGGGCCGTATGGCCATAGTCGGCAAGTGCCCGGAAACGGCGATGGCCGGCGGGGGGACCGCCGGCCATCGGGTTGCGTAAGAGGGTCACCAATAGTGACGGCGTCCGGCGAGGGGACGGCCGACGGCACCCAGGATCCAGAGCACCGCGCCCACGATCAGCAACACGATGCCGATCGTTTCCAGGATGCCGACGTGCAGGAAGAGCCCGAGCAGGAACAGGATCAGGCCGAGGACGATCATCTTCAGCTCCCGGGGAGGAGGGGGTGTTGCATGGACGTTCTTCAGGTACCCCTCCCCCTCGACTTCTGAAACACCGATCACCCGCGGCGGCCCCGGCGGGCTCGGATGTAGTCGGAGACGACGTATTTGCCCAGGTCATCGGCGTCCGGGGTGAAGACCCGCCCACCGCTGCGCCGGGCGACGGCATCGACGAAGCGGCGCAGGCCGGGGTCCTCGCCGAGCATGAACAGGTTGAGCACCGCGCCGTAGCGGGTGAGCTGGTCGACCTCGTGCACGGTCGCGGTGACCGTCTCGCGGGTCGACGGCCAGCGGAAGTACGACGTGCCGTCATCGAGCAGGTGCGCGGTCGGCTCACCGTCGGTGACGACGAGGACGACCGGGTCGGAGCCCGGGTGCCGGCGCAGGTGCCGCCCCGCGAGCATGAGCGCGTGCTGCAGGTTGGTGCCCTGCACGTAGTCGGGCTCGACGGCCGCCAGCTCCTCGACGGACAGCTTCGTCGCGTACCGGCCGAACCCGATGATCTGGAGGGCGTCCTGCGGGAAGCGGGTCGCGACGAGGTGGGACAGCGCCAGCGCGGCCTGCTTCATCGGGCCCCACCGGCCGTCGGCCATCATCGAGAAGGACAGGTCGACGCAGAGCGCGACGGCGGCGGACACCCGCCGCTCGGTCTCGGCGATCTCGAAGTCCTCGACGTCCAGCCCGATCGGCAGGACGGCGGTGCCGCCGGTGGCCTGGCGGCGCACCGCGTTGCCGATGGTGCGCACGACGTCGATCGGCTGCTCGTCGCCGTACTGCCAGCGCCGGGACGCCCCGGTGAGCTCGCCCGCGGCGCCGGCGTCGCGCAGGTCGTGCTGCCCGCGCCGGCCGGCGGTGAGGTCGGCGAAGACGGTCCGCAGGGCGGTGCCGCCGAGCCGGCGCAGCGCCTTCGGGCTGAGCGTGAGTCCGTCGGCGCCGCGGGTGACCCAGCCCTGGCGGCGCAGCTGCTGCTCCAGCTCCCGCAGCCGGCGCAGGTCGTCGGCGGCGGAGCGGCCGAGCTGCCGTTCGACGGACTCGACGTCGACGTCGTCGAGGGTGGCGCCGGGGTGCTCCTGGCCGAGCTGGTCGATCAGGTCGTCGAGGTCGCCGATCTCCTCCAGGGCGCCGGCGGCCTCGCCGTAGCCGAGGTCGCGGTCGCCGCGGACCCGCTCGCCGCGGCCCCAGTTCAGGTCGGGGCGCAGCGCGCGGAGGTTGTCGGTGAGGGCGGCCATCTCCCCGGCGAGGCTGCCGAGGGACTGCTCCATCAGCGACTGCAGCTCGGCGCGCTGCTGCGGGCTGAGCGAGCGCATGAGCCGCTCCCCCGCGGCGGCGCGGCGAGCGAGCGCGTCGACGAGCTCGTCCACCGATCCGGGCCGCTCGGGGAAGAAGTCGCCGTGCTGCGCCATGAACTGCGCGAACGCGTCGTCGGTGTTCTCCCCGCGGGCGTGCTTGGCGAGCAGGCCGTTGAGGTCCTGCAGCATCTGCTGCATGCGCTCGCGTGTCGCCGGGTCCTGCAGGGCGTCCTTCATCCCTTGGAACCGCTGCCCGACGACCTCGTCGCGCAGCTGGTCGAGGATCTGGTCGTAGAGCGCCTTCGCCTCGGGCGAAGTCCAGTTGTATTCGGACAATTCAGCAACTGCGCGAGATGTCGACCGTGGCAAGTTGGCCAGCTGTGTCTCCGCGAAGCGGGCGTCGTCAGAATCGACCGCTGACAGAGCGTCGCGTTCGGTGGCGACCGCTTGGTCGAGGAGCTGTTGCGCACGGGTGACAGCGCCATCAAGATCGCCGCGTCGAAGAGCCTCCCGGCGCAGCCGCCGCGCCCTGGCGAGGAGGTCGTCGAGGCCGCGGCCGCCGTCGGGCCCCTGGGGACCATTGCGCAGCAGGTTGCGCAGGGCGTCGCGGAGGCTGCCGCCGTCGAGGACCTCGGCGCCGACCTGGTCGACGGCGGCGCGCACGTCGTACGGCGGGGCGAGCGGGTCGGGCCCGCCCCGCCACGCCCCGTACCGGAACCTGTTGTGACGCACGTGCTCAGCCTCCGTAGACGGTGCGGCCGTCCTCGGTGAGGTCCTTGGACAGCCGTCTGGTGAGGTGCAGGCCTTCCAGGACGAACTCGATGCCGGCGGCGGCCTCGCCGCGGCTGGGCGCGTCGCCGAGCCCGAGCCGCTCCAGGACCTTCGCCAGGCCGGGCACGGTGCCGACCTGCTGCAGGATGTCGTCGGCGCCGGCGAGCTCGCCGGTCTCGATGACCTGCCCCTCGGCGACGAGGTCGGTGAAGCCGGACAGGTCCAGGCCCGCGAGCCGGGACCGGAACGTGTCGGCGGTCGCGGTGCGCAGCAGGTGCGCGAGGATCTCGATCTCGCGGCCCTCCTCGCCGCTGTCGAACTCGACCTTGCCGCGCAGGGTGCTGGTGACGCTGACCGTGTCGCCGACCCGGGCGACGGGCTTGTCGTCGCCGAGCAGCCCACCGCGGCGCAGCGCGGACGCGGCCACGGTCTCGGCCGCGGCGATGGCGAAGCGGGCGGACACGCCGGAGCGGGAGTCGACCGCCGGCGACTCGCGCACGGCCCGGGTGAACCGGGCCAGGACCTCGATCACGTGGCTGGGGACCTGCGCCACGAGCTGCGCCTCCTGCTGGATCAGGTCGGTCTCCAGCTCCAGGTCGAGGGGGTAGTGGGTGCGGATCTCGGCGCCGAAGCGGTCCTTGAGCGGCGTGATGATCCGGCCGCGGTTGGTGTAGTCCTCAGGGTTGGCGCTGGCGACGAGCAGCACATCCAGCGGCAGGCGCAGCTGGTAGCCGCGGACCTGGATGTCGCGCTCCTCCAGCACGTTGAGCAGCGACACCTGGATGCGCTCGGCGAGGTCGGGCAGCTCGTTGACGGCGAAGATGCCGCGGTTGGTGCGCGGGACGAGTCCGAAGTGGATGGTCTCCGGGTCGCCGAGGGTCCGGCCCTGCGCGACCCGGATCGGGTCGACGTCGCCGATCAGGTCGCCGACCGACGTGTCCGGGGTGGCGAGCTTCTCCCCGTAGCGCATCGAACGGTGCAGCCAGTCGACCGGCAGCGCCTCGCCGGCCTCGGTCGCGAGGCGCCGCGACGCGGGCGTGATCGGCGCATACGGGTGCTCGTTGAGCTCCGACCCGGCGATGACCGGGGTCCACTCGTCCAGCAGCGACACGAGGCCCCGGATGACGCGGGTCTTGCCCTGGCCGCGCTCGCCGAGCAGGACCAGGTCGTGGCCGGCCAGGATGGCCCGCTCGAGCTCGGGCAGGACGGTGTCGTCGTAGCCGACGACGCCGGGGAATCGGGGCTCGCCGCTGCGGAGCTTGGCGAGGAGGTTGTCGCGCAGTTCTTCCTTGACGGTGCGGAACCGGTGGCCGCTGGCGCGCAGCTCGCCCACGGTGCGGGGCAGGTCCAAAGGCTGGGTCACCGCTCGAACCTAGCGCGGCAACGTTTCGGTTGGCGAAACACCGCGGAACGTGGCCAGCAGCCGGGCGCGGACCGCGGCCGCGGCGGGGGGCAGCGGGCCGTCGCGGTGGGCGAGGAACAGCGTGTTCAGCGGCGGGACCGGCGGGTCGTGCAACAGCACCAGGCGGCCCGCCTCGAGGTCCGCCCGGACCAGGTATTCGGGCAGCACGCTGCACCCGGCGCCGGCCAGGACGAGGGCGCGGACGGCGTGCAGGTCGGGCACGACCACGTCGGCGGTGCGGTGCTGCCGCTGGTCGAAGACGCTGCGCCAGTACCGGCGGATGATCGGCAGCTCCTCGGCGTAGCTGACCAGCGGCGTGGTCGCGACGTCGCGGGCGGTCGCGGCGACGAGCACGAACTCCTCGTCGTAGAGCGGCTCGGCGCGCAGCTGGCGGCGGCGCGGGCGGCTGGTGAGGACGGCCAGGTCGAGGGCGCCGGTGCCGAGCGCGTCGGCGAGGTCGTCGGACAGGCCGAGCGTGACCCGCAGCTTCAGGCCGCCGGCGACGAGCCCGGCGAGCGCGGGCAGGACCAGGTCGGTGAGGAACTCGGCGGCGCCGCCGAGCCGGACGGTGCCCTCCTCGGGGCGTTCGGCGACGCCGGCGAGGTCGTCGAGCGGGCCGGCGACCTGCCGGGCGAGCAGGTCCGCGGCGGGGGTCGGGGTGACGCCGCGGGGCTGCCGCACGAACAGCGGCCGGCCGAGCGCCGCCTCGAGGGCCTGGAGCTGGGCGGTGACGGTCGGCTGCGACAGGGCGAGGCGGCGGGCGGCGCCGGTGACGGAGCCCTCCCGGTGCACGGCGAGGAACGTGCGCAGCAGGTCGAGGGAGATCGCCATAGGAATTCCTATGGTAATGCCCGCCTGAGACTATTGGCGCCGATGGCTTCCGGCGGGCGAAGCTGTCCGCATGACAGCGACACTGATCGTCCTGACCAGCCACGCGACCCTCGGCGACACCGGCCGGAGCACCGGCTTCTACGTGTCGGAGGCGGCGCACCCGTGGGAGGTGTTCACGAAGGCCGGGCACACCGTGACGGTGGCGTCGGTCCTCGGCGGCGACCCGCCCCGCGACGGCGGCACCGACGGCCACGAGGACTTCCTCGCCGCCCTCGGCCACGACACCCCGGCCGTCGCCGACGTCGACCCGGCCGCGTTCGACGCGGTGTTCCTGGCCGGCGGGCACGGCACGATGTGGGACTTCCCCGGCAGCACGGCGCTCCAGTCGCTGGTGCGGCAGGTGTACGAGCGGGGCGGCGTCGTCGGTGCGGTCTGCCACGGGCCGGCCGGGCTGGTCGGCGTCACGCTGACCGGCGGCGGGCACCTCGTCGCGGGGCGGGACGTCGCCGGGTTCACCGACGAGGAGGAACAGGCGGTCGGGCTGACCGAGGTGGTGCCGTTCTCCCTGCAGCGGTGCCTCGAGGCGCTCGGCGCGCGGCACACCGGCGCGGCGCCGTGGCAGCCGCACGTCGTCCGCGACGGCCGCCTCGTCACGGGCCAGAACCCGGCCAGCGCGACCGGCGTGGCGGAGGCGATGCTCGACGCCCTCCCCGACACCCTCCTCGACGCCCGAGCCTAGGTCCGGCGGGTCCCGGCCGACCAGCCGCTGAAGCCGGTCCAGGCGCTGTCGGGGCCGTGGTACTGGTAGTAGTCGTGGGCGGCGTCCCGGCCGAGCAGCACGAACGCGGCGGTCAGCGCCGCCAGCACGCCCGTGACCGCGGTCGAGGAGAGCGCGGAGAACCACAGCGGCAGCACCTTGTACAGATGCTGCTCCTCGGCCGCGCCGTAGGCGAGCAGCGCGTTGTCGGGGTTGACGACGACACCGAGCAGCAGCACGACCCCGGCGAGCAGGGCCGCGGACCCGACCAGCAGCCGGGTGCCGGTGTGCCGGCGCGGGACCGCCGTCGCGACGCCGACGAGCAGCAACGCCATCCCGGCGCCCAGCACGACGGTGAGCGCCAGCCGGATGTGCATGCTGTCGATCTGCTCCTGCTCGCGGATGCTCCACGGGCCGTGCGCGGCGTAGGCCCCGGCGAACCGGGCGAGCAGCACCGCGGCCGCGGCGGTCTGCGCGCCGAGCAGGACGATCGCGGCCACGACCAGCCAGAACGCCCGCCGCACGGGGGCGGCCGGGCGGCGGCGCTGGGCTGGGCTGGCGGCCATCCCGTCCAGGGTAGGCCGCGCCGGGTGGGCGCTCATCAGCCGCGGCGGAGGAGATCCAGCCAGGACCCGTAGCCACCCCACCGTGCGTCCGGATCGTAGTCCTGGTAGTACCCGGCGGCCGCCGGCCGGCCCATCCGGAGGAACGCGACGCCGAACAGCAGCACCACCCCGAACACCGCCACCGAGGACAGCGTCTGGAACCAGGCGGGGATCAGCGTCTCGAGCCACGCGAGGGAGGCGGCGTCAAAGGGGCTGGCCGCATTCTCGGGGCTGAACACCACGCCCAGGACGAGCGCGCCGCCGGCGACGAGCGCCAGGACCCCGACGAGGCCGCGGCTGGTGTCGGCGCGCCGGGCGACGGCGGCCGCGGCGAGACCGAGCAGGGGCGTCAGCGCGGCGCCGAGCAGCACAGCCACGGTGAGCCGCAGCTCGATGGCGTCGGCGACCTCGTCGCCGACGTCGAACGGGTTCGAGGGCTTGATGGCCTGGTAGGTGTCGTCGAAGCCGGCCAGGAGCGTGGCGCCGGCGACGGTCTTGGCGAGGATCAGCAGGAGCCCGATGGCGGCGAGCCAGAACGCCTGCCGGACGGCGGCGGGCGGCGGGTCGAGCCGGAGGTCGTCGTTCACCGCCGCCAGGGTAAGGACCGCCACCGCGCCGGGCGACCCCGTTCACCAAGCCGTGATCACCGGTTGACGATGTCGTGCCAGGAGGTGAACCCACGCCAGCGGGTCGGCGGGCGGTGGTGCTGGTAGTACTCGACGGCGGCGTCCCGGCCCATCCGCAGCAGCGCGGCGCCGAGCAGGACGACGACGCCGGTGACCACGCCCGACGACAGTGCCGAGAACCACACCGGCAGCAGCCGCTCCAGGTCCGCGAGCTCCGCGGCACCGGCGGCGAGGACGGCGTTGTCGGCGGCGAGGGTGACGCCGAGCAGCAGCGCGGTCCCGGCGAACGCGGCGGCGCCACCGACGGCGGCACGGGTGCGGGTGGTGCGGCGCGGGACGGCGAGCGCGGCGCCGGCGAGCAGGACGGCGATCCCGGCGCCGAGGACGACGGCGACGGCGAGCCGGGCATGGACGCTGTCGGCCTGGGCCTGCTCGGCGACCGACCACGGCCCGTGTGCCCGGTGGACGGCGCCGAACCGGGCGAGGAGGATCGCGGCCGCGACCGCCTGCGTCGCGGCCAGCGCGAGGGCGCCGATGACCAGCCAGTACGCTTGCCGCACCGGCGCGCAGGGGCGCTTGCCGTCCGTCATCGCCTTCAATGTACGACGCGCCCTCCGCCTCATCCAAGGGCTGTTTGCGGGGTGGTCGCGCGCCACACGTCAGCGCGTACGGCAGGATGGACGCTGCAAGGTACCGCAGCAACCGCATCCCGCCGAGGAGTTTTCGCATGGCGCTCAGCAAGCCCGACGTGACCCTGCCCGACGGCCCGCCGCCCGCCGACCTGGTGATCGAGGACCTCACCGTCGGTGACGGCGCGGAGGCCCGCCCGGGTCAGCAGGTCAGCGTCCACTACGTGGGCGTCTCGCTGTCGACGGGCAAGGAGTTCGACGCGTCGTGGAACCGTGGCGGCACGTTCGACTTCGGCCTCGGCCAGGGCCAGGTCATCGCCGGCTGGGACCAGGGCGTGGCCGGCATGAAGGTCGGCGGCCGGCGCAAGCTGGTCATCCCGCCGCACCTGGGCTACGGCGCCCGGGGTGCCGGCGGCGGCCTGATCAAGCCCAACGAGACGCTCGTCTTCGTGGTGGACCTGCTCGGCACCCGGTAGGTCCGGTTACCCATCCATGGGTCCGGTATTCCCTACCGGACCCATGGATCGCAATGCGGTAATTCACAGCTGACACACAGCCCACCTCGGACATCGAGGTGGGATGCTGGACCATCGGCGTCGGCCGGCACCCGTTTCACCACCTTTTTCACCTCAAACGCCAAGAAGGGGTGTGCAGATGACAATGCAGTCGGCGGCACCACGCGCGAAGCGGATCCTGATGATCGGCGCACCCGGGGCCGGTAAGGGCACCCAGGCGCAGCTCATCGCGCAGCAGTTCGGCATCACCCACATCGCCAGCGGCGACCTCCTGCGCAGGAACATCGCGGAGGGCACGACGATCGGCCGCACGGTCGAGGAGCTGGTCAACAAGGGCGAGCTGGTCCCCGACTCGATCATCATGGACATGCTCCGCAAACCGGTCCTCGCGGCGAACACCGACGGCGGCTACGTCCTGGACGGCTTCCCGCGGACCGTCGAGCAGGCCGAGGCGGCGTACCGCACGGCCGGTGCCCTCGGCGTCGGCGTGCAGATCGCGGTCCATCTCGACGTCCCGGAGGAAGAGCTGACCCGCCGGATGCTGGCCCGGGCCCGCGGCGCAGACGACACCGTCGACGTCATCAAGCACCGCATCAAGGTGTACGAGGAGAAGACCCGGCCGCTGCTGGACTACTACCAGCAGCGTGAGCTGCTCATCCAGGTCAACGGCGCCCGCCCGGTCGGCGAGGTGACGTGGTCGATCGTGGTGCAGCTGCAGCGGGCGTTCAAGCAGCGTCCGGCCGCGGCCCGCGCCGCCTGATCCACCGTCGCTCGAAGTCGTTCGAGGGCCCGGCCGCCGCGGCGGCCGGGCCTTCGCGTTCCCGGCCGGCTCCGGTCAGCCGGCGAGTGCGGCGGAGACGACGCCGCGGGCCTCCTGCTGGATGCGCTCCAGGTGCTCCGGGCCCTGGAACGACTCGGCGTACACCTTGTACACGTCCTCGGTCCCGGACGGCCGCGCCGCGAACCAGCCGGACGCGGTGACGACCTTCAGCCCGCCGATCGGGGCGCCGTTGCCGGGCGCGGCGGTCAGCTTCGCCGTGATCGGCTCACCGGCCAGCTCGGTCGCCGTCACCTGCTCCGGCGACAGCTTGCCCAGCACCGCCTTCTCCTCCCGGGTGGAGGCGACGTCGATCCGCGCGTACGCCGGGGCGCCGTGCCGCGCGACGAGGTCGGCGTAGTGCTCGCTCGGCGACCGGCCGGTCGTCGCGATGATCTCCGCGGCGAGCAGGCACAGCAGCAGGCCGTCCTTGTCCGTCGTCCACACCTGTCCGTCGCGGCGCAGGAACGACGCGCCGGCGCTCTCCTCGCCGCCGAACCCGACGGAGCCGTCCAGCAGCCCGGGCACGAACCATTTGAACCCGACGGGGACCTCGATGAGGGTCCGGCCGAGATCCGCCGCGACCCGGTCGATCATCGACGACGACACGAGCGTCTTGCCGATGGCCGCGTCGGCGCGCCAGCCGTCGCGGGCCTGGAACAGGTACTGGATGGCGACGGCGAGGAAGTGGTTGGGGTTCATCAGGCCCGCGTCGGGGGTGACGATCCCGTGCCGGTCCGCGTCGGCGTCGTTGCCGGTCGCCACCTGGTAGTCGGCGCGTTTGCCGATCAGCGACGCCATCGCGTTCGGCGACGAGCAGTCCATCCGGATCTTGCCGTCCCAGTCGAGGGTCATGAACCCGAACGTCGGGTCGACGTCGGGGTTGACCACGGTCAGGTCCAGCTTGTGCCGTTCGGCGATGGCGCCCCAGTACGCGACGCTGGCCCCGCCGAGCGGATCCGCGCCGATGCGGACCTTCGCGTCGGCGATCGCGGCCATGTCGATGACGGACGGCAGGTCGTCGACGTACGCGGCGAGGAAGTCGAACCGTCCGGCCGCCTCCTTCGCCCGCGCGTACGGGATGCGCTTGACGCCGTTGAGGTTGTCGGCGAGCAGCGCGTTGGCCCGGTCCTGGATCCACTTCGTGACGTCGGTGTCGGCGGGCCCGCCGTGCGGCGGGTTGTACTTGAAGCCGCCGTCCTCCGGCGGGTTGTGCGACGGGGTGACCACGACACCGTCCGCCCCGAGGTGCCGGTGGGTGAGGATCGCGTGTGACAGCGCCGGCGTCGGCGTGTACCCGTCGCGGCTGTCGACGAGCACCTGCACCCCGTTGGCCGCGAACACCTCGAGGGCGCTGACCGTCGCGGGCTCCGACAGGGCGTGTGTGTCCTTGCCGAGGAACAGCGGCCCGGTGTACCCCTGGGCCGCCCGGTACTCGCAGATCGCCTGGCTGACGGCGACGATGTGGTCTTCGTTGAACGAGCGGCGCAGGCTTGAACCGCGGTGCCCGGACGTGCCGAACGCGACCTGCTGCGCGGGGTCCTCGACGTCTGGGTGCTCGGCGTAGTAGCTGGTGATGAGTCGCGGGACGTCGACGAGGTCGGAGCGCTGCGCCTGAGCTCCGGCGCGGGGATGGACGGACATACCGCATACGTTGCCACGTCACCGTTCCCGCTGCGACACGACTCGGTCATCGGCCGAAACAAACCGTGGCTACACTGCCGCCCGTCGATGCCCTTTCACCCCAGTGAGGCGATGATGACGACCGCGGTTTCCATGTACGCCCGGGTCGGCGGCGGCCCGGCCATCAAGCACGTCGTCGACCAGCTGTACACGTGGATCCTCACCGACGAGGAGCTGTCCCCCTACTTCGAGCGCGTCACCGTCGAGTCGCTCAAGCGGCACATGGCGGCGCTGCTCGCCCAGGTGCTCGGCGGGCCGGCCGAGTACACCGGCCGCGAGCTCGGCGACTCGCACCGCGGCCTCGGGGTCACCGACGCCCACTACACGCGGGTCGTCGACCTCGCCCTCGCCGCGCTCTTCCTCGCCCACGCCCCGCGCGACGTCGTCGCCGCCGTCGAGGACACCCTCCTCTCGGTCAAACCGGACATCCTCGGCTGAGTCTCCGCGCATGGCATGATCCACCTATGACGTGGACCGCACCCGAGCCGCCACCGTTCGGGGGTTCGCTCGTCGCCGACGAGCGGACCCTCCTCGAAGGCTTCCTCGACTGGCAACGCGCCGTGCTCGTGGGCAAGTGCACCGGCCTGACCGGCGAGGAGCTGGCGCAGCGCTCCTGTCCCCCGTCGACCCTGTCCCTGCTCGGCCTGCTGCGCCACGTCACCGACGTCGAGCGCGAGTGGTTCAACACCCGCTTCCGCGGCACGCCCGTGCCGTTCCTGTACCGCCGCGCCGACGCGAAGGACGCCGCCTTCGACGAGGCCGACGGCGAGACGGCGGAGGCCGACTACGACCGGCTCGTCGCCGAATGGCGGTCTTCCCGTGCCGCGGTAGCGTCCGCCTCCCTCGACGACAGCTTCATCGACTCGCTGCGCGGCCCGATGTCCCTGCGCGCCGTCTATCTGCACCTGATCCAGGAGTACGCCCGCCACAATGGCCACGCCGACCTCCTCCGCCAGCGCATCGACGGCGAAACCGGCTGACCCCGTCCGGTGAGCTTCTGGGACGGCACGTCGTTCGGCAACGACGCCGCGGCGGACTTCGCCGGCGAGCTCGACGAGGCGGCGCCCGAGCAGCGTGTCGCCATGGTCGGCGAGCTGCTGACGCGGACCGCCGCCACCACCGACGCCGACATCGCCTCCTGCCCCGGCGGCGAGTTCGGCGTCATCGAGGCCGCGCGGGCGGTGGCGGCGGCCGCGCTGGTCGCGGCGCAGCGCGAGGGCGGCGAGCCGATCCGCGGCTCCTACGGACCCACCACCGCGATGCCGCCGTTCCCGCGGTCGTTCACTGGCCTCGCCGTCGACGCGCTGGACCGCATCACCGCGACCCAGGCGTGGCACGACGACGACTGGGCCGACCCGGAGAACGCCCCGGCCTGGCACCGGACCGTGCTCAGCCTCCGGAAGGTGCTGGACCCACCGCAGCGCGAGACACTGTTCGACCTGTGAGCGGGGGCGGCGGCCGCATCGACCGTTGCCACCTTGCCGGGCGTGGACGTCGACGGGGAGATCGGCGCCCGGACGCGGCGGCGGCGCGGGCTGGTCACACTCGCGGTCTGGTACGTGGTGGCCGCGGTCGCCACGGTCGCCGCCTGGCTGGTCTGCCTCGTCGTCTCGTGCGGGGTGCTGCTGCTCAGGTCCCGCTGAGCGCGAGCCGCCGTGCGGCTGCCTGCCGTCACGGCTGGTCGATGAGTATCTCGATCGTGGACGGCCAGGGCGCCGAGTCGATGAACACCCTGACCGTCCTCCGTCCGGGCTCGACCCCGATCACCAGCGCGTTCTCGTCGTTGACGTCGGTCACCATCAGCTGTCCGAACTCCAGGTCGAGCCCGCCCTCGTACGCAGCGGTCAGTCCGGCGGAAGGCTCACCCCATCCCACGCGGATGTCGGCCAGCCCCACCTGCCCGTGGACGACGCTGATCTGGATCGCCTCCACGGAGCCGGCGGCCACAACCTGCTCCGGACCGTCCCATTCCGGCGACGGCCGCCGGTTGTTGAAGTCGCAGATGAACACGACTGCGTTGGGAACGGCGAACATGATCCGTCCGAGGAGGTTCACGGTGCCACTCGTCTCCTGTCGGTCTTGCTCACGGATCAAGCGGGACGCGATTGCCGCGCGGAGGGCGACTCGACATCGTGCGGGGCGCTGCTCAGGTCCCGCTGAGCGTGAGGCGGCGGGCGGCCTCGTCCTGGGACAGCCACGGTAGTCCGTCCAGGGTGGCCTTCTTCGTGTTGTACGCGGAGACCCACAGGCCGGCGGCCCAGCTCGCGCCGAGCTCGTCGGGCGGCCAGGTGCGGCCGGAGGCGCGCTGGTACTCGTCCAGGAACGCCGCGGTCTCGTCGACGGTCGCGGCGCGGGGCAGCATGCCGCAGGGCCACACGGCGGCGGCGAGGCCGACCACGACGGCCTCAGGGGCGGCGATGACGCTGTCCCAGTCGTGCACGGCGAGGGGGTCGTCTCCGGTCCAGCGGAGGTTCTGGGCCTCCCAGTCGCCGTGGCCGGTCACGAGCCGGCGGCCGGCCGGTGTCTGCGCGAAGCGGGTGAGGCGCTCACGGACGTGGGCGCCGAGCTCGTCGAGCCACGGCGTCGGGGGTGCGGCGTTGAGGTCGTCGTCGCGGTCGTCCGCGGCCGGCCAGATGCCGGGCACCTCGTGGTCCCACGCCGTCCATGGCGGCGCGGGGGTGAGGGTGCCGAGGGTCGACGGCGGCGGGGCGACGGCGACGAAACGGGCGAGCAGCGTCGCGAACCGCCGCGCGGGCTCGGTCAACGGCGCTGTCGCTCCCCCGGGCACGAGCACCTCGGCGGTCACCGCGACGCCGTCCTCGGCGACCGGGCCGGCGAGGGGTTCCGGTGCCGGGAACCCCGCCTGCCACAGTGCTCGCTGGACCGCCGTGCACGCGTCCAGCCGCGGCGAGTGCGCCCGCGCCTTGACGACCACGGCACGGGCGTCGGCCAGGCGGACGCCGTACACACGCGACAGATGACCGCCGCTGAACACGACCTCCGCGACGGGTGCGCCGAGGTGGCGCCGGCACCATCGGTCAACGTCGAACGTCACCCGACCAACCTATGCGATCGCAAAACTTAAATCTTCCGATCAAGATGTAAGAAAGTTCGCGCATCCCCATCGAAACATCTAGACACGGATATGAAAGCCCCATAGAT
Organism: Dactylosporangium sp. NPDC006015; assembly: GCF_040614215.1. Lineage (NCBI taxonomy): Bacteria > Bacillati > Actinomycetota > Actinomycetes > Micromonosporales > Micromonosporaceae > Dactylosporangium > Dactylosporangium sp. NPDC006015. The sequence continues at coordinate 159,559 of NZ_JBEXUD010000018.1, read as the reverse complement.
TGACCGCGCCAGGCATCGGCGTGCCAGGCAACCCGCAGGACATCGACACTGATGCCCGCCCGTTGTCCGAAGCGCGCCGTCGTCAGCGGCATGCCGTGCTTCGGGCGGAGCGTCCCGCTTCCCTGGAGGAACCGTGCCCGTCCCGCCCCGGCGCATGCGCATCCCGATCGTGGGTGCCCTCGCCTCCACCCTTGTCGCCACGGCGCTGGTCCTGCCCTCGGCCGGCGCCGCCGCCGCACCGCCGCCGCAGGAGCCCGGCGTCACGATGCGCACCTTCGACCTGCAGACACCCCTGAGCAACCTCTGCACGCTGAAGGCCGCACAGACGCCGAACGTCGACAAGCTCATGCCGACCGTCGACTGGACCACCTCGGCCCAGTTCGGTCTGGAGGACAACTTCCTCACGCAGGTCATCGGCAACGTCAACATCGCCACGGCCGGCAACTACACGTTCCGGCTGATCAGCGACGACGGCTCGCGTCTCGTGGTTGATGACAACGTTGTCATCAACCACGACGGGCTGCACGGCGCGACCGCCAAGGACGGCGCCGTCCAGCTGGGCACCGGGTACCACTCGCTGCGCATCGACTTCTTCGAGGCGGGCGGCGGGCAGCAGCTCACGCTGCAGTGGCAGACCCCGGGCTCGTCGTCGTTCGTGACCGTGCCGAACTCGGTGCTCAGCACCGATGCCGGGGTCGTGCGGGTCACCGCGCCCGGGCGCAAGGAGTGCGAGACGGCCGGCGACTCCCCCGGCGACGGCCTGCCGCTGACCTCGGTCCACCCGAACTTCACGCTGACGAACCTGCGGCCCAGCGGCTTCGAGCCGAAGGTCACCGGCATGGACTGGCTGCCCGACGGCCGCATGGTCATCTCGACCTGGGGCGGCAGCGACCAGTCCGGCACCTCCCAGGCGGGCGAGGTCTGGATCCTCGGCAACACCGGCGGGGCGACCTCGCCGGCCAACGTCACCACCAAGCGCATCGGCAGCAACCTCAAGGAGCCGATGGGTCTGAAGGTCGTCAACGGCGTCGTCTACGTGTCGGAGAAGGCGCGGCTCACCCGGCTCGTCGACACCACCGGCGACGAGGTCGCCGACCAGTACCAGACCGTCGCGACCTGGCCGTATGACGGCAACTTCCACGAGTTCGCGTTCGGTCTGCTGTACCAGGACGGCTTCTTCTACGTGAACCTGTCGGTGTCCATCGACTACGGCGGCGCGACGACGAACCCGCAGGGCATCGCCAACCGGGGCACCACGATCAAGATCAACGCCAGCAACGGCCAGGTCACCTACGTCGCGGGCGGCCTGCGTACGCCGCACGGCATCGGCTGGGGGCCGGAGAACAGCATCTTCGTCACCGACAACCAGGGCGGCTACCAGCCCGCGTCGAAGCTGCTGCAGATCCAGCAGGGCCGCTTCTACAACCACTTCCTCAACCCGCAGGGCCCGTTCGACAACGCGCCGATCAGCCAGCCGGTGCTGTGGCTGCCGCAGAACGAGATCGGCAACTCCCCCAGCACCCCGATGCTGATGCAGAGCGGCCTGTACTCCGGGCAGTTCCTCATCGGTGACGTCACCTACGGCGGCCTGCAGCGCGCCTACGTGGAGAAGGTCAACGGCGAGTACCAGGGCGCCCTGTTCCGGCTCACGCAGGGCCTCGAGGCCGGCGTCTCCGAGGTCAACGTCGGCCCGGACGGCGCGGTGTACGTCGGCGGTCTCGGTGCCGGCGGCAACTGGGGCCAGTCCGGCAAGCTGCTGTACGGCCTGCAGAAGCTGACCCCGAACGGCAACAACGTCTTCGACATCCTCGCCACCCGGGCCACGTCGAACGGGTTCGAGCTGGAGTACACCCAGCCGCTGTCGGCCGCCACCGCCAGTACCCTGGCCAGCAAGTACCGGGTGAAGCAGTGGCGGTACGTGCCGACCGCCGCCTACGGCGGCCCGAAGATCGACGAGGAGACGCTGACGGTGTCCTCGGCGACGCTGTCCGCCGACGGCAAGAAGGTCACCCTGGTCATCAACGGGCTGAAGGCCGGCCGGGTCGTGCACATCCGCTCGCCCAAGCCGTTCGCCGCCGCCAACGGCCAGTCGCTGTGGAGCACCGAGGTCTGGTACACGCTCAACGCGATCCCGGGCCAGGTCCCGCCGGTCAACCTCGCGCTGGGCAAGACCGCCACGGCCGACAGCTCCTGCAGCACGTCGGAGAACGCGCAGCGGGCCGTCAACGGCACCACCACCAACGGCAACCTCGACAAGTGGTGCTCGCAGGGTGCCACCAAGTGGCTACAGGTCGACCTGGGCGCCAGCCAGAGCGTGAACAAGGTCGTGCTGCAGCACGCCGGTACCGGCGGCGAGAACACGGCATGGAACACCCGGGACTTCAACGTCCAGGTGAGCACCAACGGCACGGCGTGGACGACGGTCGCGACCGTCACCGGCAACACGGCGAGCACGACCACGCACAACTTCGCCGCGACGCAGGCCCGCTACATCCGGCTCAACGTCACCACCCCGGCCAGTGACGGCAACGCCGCCGCGCGCGTCTACGAGCTCGAGGCGTACGGCGGCACGGCGCCGCCGGCGACCGGGAACCTGGCGCAGGGCAAGGCCACCACGGCCGACAGCTCGTGCGCCACGGCGGAGGGCCCGGACAAGGCGGTCAACGGCAGCGTCAACGGCGGCAACACCGACAAGTGGTGCTCGCTCGGCGCCTCGAAGTGGATGCAGGTCGACCTCGGCGCGAGCCAGAGCGTGGGCCGGATCGTGCTCAAGCACGCCGGCGCCGGCGGCGAGAACAGCGCCTGGAACACCCGCGACTTCAACCTGCAGGTGAGCACCAACGGCACCGCGTGGACGACGGTCGCGACGGTCACCGGCAACACGCTGGGCTCCACGACGCACGACTTCACCGCCGTGCAGGCGCGGTACCTGCGGCTGAACGTCACCACCCCGGCCAGCGACGGCAACGGTGCCGCTCGGATCTACGAGTTCGAGGCGTACGCGTCCGGCGGCGCCAACCCCGGCCGGGTCGTGCTGTTCGACGGCCAGAACATGAGCAGGTTCGAGGGCTCCGGCGGCGCCGCGGTGACGTGGCCGCTGGGCAACGGCGGGGTCGAGGTGCTCGGCGGCGACATCCGCAGCAGGGAGAGCTTCGGCGACTTCCGGCTGCACATCGAGTTCTGGCTGCCCAACCTGCCGTCCGACGTGACCGGGCAGCAGCGCGCCAACAGCGGCATCTACCTGCAGGACCGCTACGAGCTGCAGGTGCTCGACTCGTTCGGGGTCCCCTCCGCTCCCGGCCTGGACACCTGCGCGTCGATCTACAACAAGATCGCGCCGACGAGCAACGCCGCGACCGCACCGCAGACGTGGCAGACGTACGACGTCACGTTCCGCGCGGCGAAGTACAACGCCTCCGGCACCAAGACGGACAACGCCCGGGTGACGGTCGTGTGGAACGGCGTCACGGTGCACAACAACGTGGCGATCGACGGTCCGACCGGCAACGGCGCGGCCGAGGGCCCGTCCGCCGGCAAGATCCGCCTGCAGGACCACGGCGACCCCGGCGCCAACCTGTTCTACCGCAACATCTGGGTCGAGCCCATCGCCTGACCCTCCCAGCAGCGGGGCGGTGATCTTCACGTGGCCGTGAAGATCACCGCCCTGCCCGCGTCCGCCGCCCGGGCGTAGAAGGCCTGGATGTCGGCAAAGTTGTCCCAGGTGTACTCGAAGTCGTCGGCATCGCCGGCGCCGCGGTAGTCCGGGTCGTCGATCGCGTCGAACCGCTCGCGCAGCCACGCCCGGTCCAGTCCCCGCACGGCCGCGGCGACGTCGCGGACCTCGTCGGCGGTGACGTAGATGACGTAGTAGTCCTCGTGCAGGTCCCGCCCGCCGAGCACCGCGTGCGTGAGCGGGTACTCCCCGCCGTCCGGATCCAGCGTGCCGTCACCCAGGCAGCGGTGGACGGCGTCCCAGGCCTTGTCGGAGTCGACCTTCATCGCGTCGTCGTCCCACTCCTCCTCAAGGTCACCGACCAGCTCCCCGACCGCGTCGTCGCCCCGCTTGGCAGCCTTCAGCAGCTTGCGTTCCTGCTGCTCGGTGATGGCGAAGTGCACTCCCAGCATGCCGGTGATCGTACGGTCCGCTTGACGCAACCAGGTGATTGCTATAACTTCAGAAGCAACCAAACGGTTGCTATATGGAGGCGGACATGACATTCCCCGACCGGATCGAGCGCACCCTGCAGCTGGCCCACCCGCCGGAGAAGGTGTGGGCGGCGCTGACCACCGCCGAGGGCCTCGGCACCTGGTTCGGCAACCGTGCCGAGGTCGACCTGCGCGTCGGCGGCACGGCCAGGCTCATCTGGGACAGCGGCGACACCGCCACCCTCACCATCACGCGCGTCGACCCGCCGCACGTCTTCGCCTACACCTGGCCGATCTACGGCCTTCCCCAGGAGGACCCGCGACGCAACCAGGTGGAGTTCACACTCACGCCTTCCGCCGACGGCACCACATTGACCATGATCGAGAGCGGATTCGCGCAGGTGCCGGACGAGACCGTGCACAACACCGCGTACACCGGAAACACCAAGGGCTGGACCAGTGAGCTCGGCGAGCTCGTCGCGTACCTCGATGGGCAGGCCTGATCCGGAGGCGGTGGCGCAGGAGGTCTTCGCCGCCCTGGCCGACCCGAGCCGGCGGGGGATCCTCGCCGCGCTCGCGGCCGGGGGGCCGGCCACCGCCACCCAGCTCGCCGGGCAGCTGCCGATCACCCGGCAGGCGATCGCCAAGCACCTGGGCCTGCTGGCCGAGGCGGGCCTGGTGGTCGCCGAGCCGGGCGAGCGGCGGCGGGTCCGGTTCCGCCTCGACTCGGCGTCGATGAAGGTGGCGCAGCAGTTCCTCGCCGCCCTGGCCCGGGACTGGGACGGGCCGCTGCTGGCCCTGCGGGACCGGCTCGACGGCTGAGCGCCGCACCGGACAAAGACCACATTCGGCGCCGAACGGTTGGGGTCGGGAATCGACTCCGGCCGGGTGTGCGGGTGGCTGGTAACGTCCAGACGTGGATCTGCTGAGGGTGGAACACCGTCACGTAGAATTGGCCGACGTCGACTTCTCGGGTCGCTCGTTCGACACGTTCGGTGCCTATGGCGGAACATTTCTGCGATGTAACTTCTCGGAAACTGCTTTCGGAAAGTTCAGCGTCGGCCATCAGGGCCAGACGCGATTCGTCGACTGCGTGTTCCACCGCACGAGGTTCCCGCTGGGCAACACGTACCTCGGCGACGCCCGCTTCGAGCGCTGCCTGTTCGACGGTGCCCGGATCCGGGAGCTTGACACCGAATGCGCGGAGTTCGTGGAATGCGTGTTTCGTGGCCGGGTGTGGCACACCGTATTCAACGGCGCTCCCGGCCGGGCGGACGGCGGCCCGGTCCGCGCCCGCAACGAATGGCGCGGCAACGACTTCACCGACGCGGACCTCGTCGACGTGGACTTCCGCGACATCGACCTGCGTGCGCAGCGCTGGCCCGCCGACGGGGCGGAGTACGCGCTGATCGACGACGTCGACGCGCGGGCCGCGGCGGCCGTCGACGCCATCCACACGGCGCCCGACGGCACGTGGCCGGAGCCGGCGCTCGCCGTGCAGGCGATCGAGTTCGCCCGCACCGGTCGGCCGCGCGACCCGAACGGGTTCGTGCTGCTGCGGCGCCGCGAGCTCGGGCACCGGCTCCCGCCGGAGGTCCGCGAGCAGCTGTGGACCCTGCTGGTGTCCGGCTACAAGAACGACAAGGACGACCGGCCCGCGTCCGACCACGCCGACGGCCGGCTCGTGGCCGGTTACACCGACGACCAGGAGTAGAGCGCCCGCCCCTGCGCGACCGCGGACCTGGCCAGCCCGGCCAGCGCGACGAGCCGCCCGGCCTCCCAGTCCTCCAGCAGGAACCGGTCCGCGTAGCCGCGGATCTGCCCCTCCTCCAGCCGGGTGAGGGCGTCGACGAGCTCCGCGTTGATCCGCACCGTCCACGGGCCCAGGAACTCCGGGTCGTCGGCGCCGCGCAGCGGCTCGTCCCGGCCGAACTCGCTCGGATCCCGCCCGTCGATCTCCGCGGCGAACTCCTCGACCTCCAGGATCCAGCCCTTGCAGTCGACATACGGCCAGTCGTTGCCGGCCGGGCCAAGATCGAGGTCGAGGGCGGCCAGCTCCTGCTCGGTCGCGGCGAAGTAGTCCATCATGACGCCCACGGTCCGAGCCTATCGTGACGCCTCGATCCCGGCAGCGGTCATCACGCATCCCGGGCCACGGGGCAGCAGCGGCCAGGCATCGGCTGCTATACATGCCGGCGTGAAGCGACGGCACACGGGGTTACTCGTCCGGATCGTCCTGGCAGGCGTCTTCCTGCTGGCCGGATGGCAGATGGTGGCGGCCGGCACGAGCACGGCCGCGCAGCGGCAGCAGGAGTCGGCGCAGCGCATCGCGGACTACACGCCGACCTGCGACGGCAAGACGATGCGGCCGCGCGACACGTGCCTGGTCTTCGGCGGCAGCGGCGACGAGGGCGGCTCCTACCAGACGATGGTCGACCGGCACGCGAGACAGAACTCCCCGGAGAAGCTCGCCGGCCGGGACCGGGCGTGGCGGATCGCCGGCACCGCGGCGCTGCTGATCGGCGGGCTGACGCTGCTGTACTTCGTGCTCTCGCTGATCGAGGTGATCCGGTACGGCGCCGACGAGCCGCAGGCGGCGATCGCCCCGTACCAGACCCGCTTCTTCATCTTCGTCGTCACCGGCGTGACCGCTGTGCTCGGGTGGGACACGGCCTTCACCGACGGCGGGACCGGCGCGTGGATCGCGGGCGGCGGCGGCACGCTGATCTGCCTGATCTCGGGCGCCGGGTTCGTGTCGTCGGTGCGGACGCGGATCGGCCGGAAGCGGTGGGCGAAGCGGCGCGGCTACGCCTTCGAACACTCCGACCCCACGCTCGCGCAGCGGCTCGGCTGGTCGCAGTCGCAGCCGTCCGCGGGCGCCGTCGTCAGCGGCACGTACCGCGACCGCGCGTTCTACGTGTTCGACTTCACCGAGAAGGACAACCGGCACACCGCGCTGGTGCTCGCCCTGCCGGGTGAGGTGCCGAGCCTGTCGGTGCAGCCGAAGGAGAAGGAGGGCGCGCGGCTGACCGGCGGCACCGACCCGCAGTGGGCGGACCACGGCCCGCAGGTCGTCGCCGCCGCCGACAAGCACTACCCGTGGGCGTTCATGGCGAACGGCAGGTCCGTCTGGGCGAAGTACGCCGAGTTCCTCAGCCCGAGCGGCGCGTCCCTCGACCGGCGGCTCGACGGACTGCACAAGGTCGGCACCGACCTCGTCGCCCTCACCCCGCCGAGAACTTGATCACCTCGCCCCCGGGCGCCGGCCGCGCTGACCAGCGGTGCGGCGCCCACCGGCGGGTTGACGGAGGCGCTGTCCGATTGACACGCCGGAACCGCGTCCGTACCGTCCGAAACATACACGTGACAGTGAACGGAAGCCGGTGCAAGCCCGGCACGGTCGCGCCGCTGTAACCACGCAGGTGGGAGTCAGACCCGGGCACGGTCACGACAACGCTCGATGGGACGCGAAATCCCGCAGGAGGCTGCATCATGGCATCGATCTCGGCTCTTCCCACCCCGGCCACCGCACCGGCCCCGATCCCGCTGCGGCAGATCCTGCCGTGGGCCACGTTCGGCGTCGTCCTCGCCGTCGTCCTGCTCTACTTCGTCGGCGCCGAGCAGGGCATCACCTCGGTCGTCTCGGGTTCGACGGTGCACGAGTTCGTCCACGACGGCCGGCACCTGCTCGGCTTCCCCTGCCACTGAGCCGGGGCGCCAGAATGTTGAGTGCCCGGACGCTCCTGGTCCGCGGCATGATCACCGGCCTGGTCGCCGGTGTCGCCGCGTTCCTGTTCGCCTACCTGTTCGGCGAGGGCCCGATCAACGACGCGATCGCGTTCGAAGAGGTCCACGCCACCGACCATGAGCACGGGCCGGTCAGCCGGACCGTGCAGAGCACGCTCGGCCTGGCCACCGCCTCGGTCGTGTACGGCGTCGCCATCGGCGGCCTGTTCGCCATCGCGGTCGCGGTCACGCTCGGGCGCATCGGCCGGATCAGCGCCCGCGCCACGGCCGCGGTCGTCGCCCTCGCCGGGTTCGTCGGGGTGGCGCTCGTGCCGTTCCTGAAGTACCCGGCCAACCCGCCCGCGACCGGCAACCCCGACACGCTGCAGCAGCGGACCGGCCTGTACTTCCTGATGATCGTCATCGGGGTCGCCGCCGTGCTCGGCGCGATCGTCGTCAGCCGGTCGCTGCAGCCGCGCTTCGGCACGTGGAACGCGACGATCCTCGCGGTCGTCGGCGCCGCGGCCGTCGTGGGTGTCGCGATCGCGCTGCTGCCCGCGGTCAACGAGGTGCCCGACGGCTTCTCCCCGGTGCTGCTGTGGCAGTTCCGGCTCGCGTCGCTCGGCACCCAGGCGGTCACCTGGGCCACGCTCGGCCTGCTGTTCGGCTACCTCACCGAGCGCAGCCAGCGCCCGGTCGTGGCCGACGCGCACCCGGTCGCGGTCTGACCGGTTCGTTTCCTGAAGGCGGTGGGGCGTTGCCCCGCCGCCTTCATTGTTTCCCGGAGCGGGGTCTCGCACGCACCCGCGCCTTCTCCCCCTGGGGCCCGAACATGTGCAGGACCTCGACGGTGTGCTCGCCGGCGGGGCCGAACCAGTGCGGCGTGCGGGTCTCGAACTCGGCGACCTCCCCCGGCCGCAGCGTCAGCTCCTGCTCGCCGAGGATGAGCCGCAGCTCGCCGGCGAGGACGTACAGCCACTCGTAGCCCTCGTGGGTGACCAGCCTGGGCTCGCCCGGTTCGAGCACCTGCTTGAACACCCGCACCGGTCCCGGGTAGCGAGTCAGCGCGACGACCACGCTGCCGCTCCGGTTTCGCTGGGGCTTCAGGTGTACGCGGGGATCCCCCGTCGCCGGTGCCCCCACCAACTGGTCGAGGGCCACCTGATGCGCCTGGGCCAGCGGCAGCAGCAGGTCCAGCGTGGGGCGGCGCTTCCCGGACTCCAGCCGCGACAGTCCGCTGACGGAGATGCCGGTCCGCGCCGACAGCGCCTCGAGGGTCAGCCCCCGCCTGCGGCGCAGCTCCCGCAGCCGCGGCCCGATCCCGTCGATGAGCCGCTCCACCTCGGCGTCCATTTTGCAATCTTCGCAAATTCTCTGCGGCCTGTACGAGGTGCGCGCCGATCATCGTGGCCATGGACACCGCACGGCGCTGGACCGTTCTCGCCATCTGCTCGACGAGCCTGTTCCTGGTCGGGCTCGACACCACGATCGTCAACGTCGCGCTGCCGTCGATCGGCGCCGGCCTGCACGTCGGCACCCGCGGCCTGGAGTGGACCGTCGACGCGTACACCCTGGTCCTGGCGAGCCTGCTCATCTCCTCCGGCGCCCTCGCCGACCGCTTCGGCCGCCGCCGGATCTTCCAGATCGGCCTGGTCGTCTTCGCCCTCGCCTCGGTGGCGTGCGCGGCCGCGCCGTCCCTCGGGTGGCTCGTCGCCGCCCGCGTCGTGCAGGGCGTCGGCGGCTCGATGCTCAGCCCCGTCGCCCTCGCGATCGTCGTCAGCGTCATCACCGACCCGAAGGAGCGCGCCCAGGCGATCGGCGTGTGGGCCGCGATCTTCGGCGCCAGCATGGCCGCCGGCCCCGTCGCGGGCGGCGCGCTCGTCTCCGCCCTCGGCTGGCGGTCGGTGTTCTGGGTCAGCGTGCCGCTCATCGCCGCGGTCCTAGCCCTCACCGCCCTGTACGTGCCGGAGTCCCGGTCCCCGCAGCCCCGCCCGGTGGACGTGCCCGGGCAGGTGCTGCTGGTCGCGTTGGTCGGCGGGTCCGTGGCCCTGCTCATCGAGGCGCCGCACGCGGGCTGGACCGCTCCGGTTTCGGTCTGCCTGTCAGCGGTCACCCTGGCCGCCGCCGGGTTCGTGGTCACGTCCCTGCGCCGCCGGTCGCCCCTGATCGACGTCCGCCTCTTCCGCCACGCCCCCTTCACCGCCGCCGTCCTGGGCGCCGTCGTGCTCTTCGCCGGTCTCAACCTGACGCTGCTGCTGAGCACGCTTTACCTGCAGCACACCCGCGGCCTGTCACCCGCCGCCGCGGGGCTGGTCACGCTGCCGATGGCCCTGGCGGCGACGGTGTGCGCGCCGCTGTCGGGCTACCTGGTCGGCCGCGCGGGCCCGCGCCCGCCGCTGCTCCTCGCGGGCGTCTTCGTCCTGGCCGGCGGCCTGTGCCTGCTCACCCTGTCCGACGACACCGCCCTGCCGGTGCTGCTGCTCGCGTTCCTGCTGCTCGGCGTCGGCATCGGCTTCGCCAACACCCCGATCACGAACACCGCCGTCGCCGCCCTCCCACCGTCCCGCGCGGGTGTCGCGGGCGGCATCACCTCCACGGCCCGCCAGTTCGGCGCGGCCCTCGGAATCGCGGTTGCGGGCGGCCTGGTCGCGTCGTCCTCCCCCGCGGGCCTGCCCGCCGCGTCCCGCCCCGGCTGGCTGCTGGTCGCCACCTGCGGCGCCGTCCTGCTCGCCGTCGCCAAGCTCTCCCCCACCTTGCGAACCACCCCACAACCCACAACCCGCCCCGCCACCAGCCACGCGTAGGACGCCCCCGCACCGCCCCACGCCCGACCACCAATTACCTGCAACCGATTACCGGCAATCGACTACGAGGAATCGTCAGAAGTTGTGGATCAGCGGACCCTCAACTCGACTCTCGTTCGAGTGGCTGGAGAGCGTCGAGGGCATTGAGCCTTGCATCGTAGCCTGGTGACCGCTGGGAGCCGGTCACCAGCAGGCGTGTCCGCATGCACGGGTGATCGGGTGCGTAGAGATCGTTCTGGCCATCGTCGCCTGGGATGGCGTTGGGTTGGACCTCGATCTGGCACGGCGGGGCCTCGGCGCTGTAGCAGATCCCCCGGTAGTCGCTCTCGTGTCCGGCGAAGGTCAGGCCGAGACGGTCCGCGACGATGCGAGCCAGTTCGGCGGCGGAGCAGGCGTTCGCGCCGTAGATGTCATAGATGTTCATGGTCGGGCCGCCACGTCGATGCGCTCGACCACTTGCCCGGCGCCGAAGGTCGCCCCGGCGCGGCTACACGGCCCCTTGGTCACACGGCTATGGTGCCGGACGGTCCGGCACCCCGACACGCCGTCACCGACCGCGAGTTCCGCAGCGGGCGCAGTCACGCAACAGGTCCGGTCACAAGCCACTCGCCGTGCGATAGCTGTCGACGAGGGCGACTGCCTGCCGGTGATCGTCAGCACGGACCCCGACGGTCACCAGCAGGCAGCGCTTGTCCTCCTCGAGACGCACCATCACGTGGATCCCGTCGGCCCACCCGTAGACGTGGCCGACCTTGGTTGTTGCCGCCTCCGCTCTGCCAGACCACTCGCCCACCGAGGTGCCTGGCGACCGCAGCAATGCCACCATCTGCGCCACAGCGCCGGCGGACGCCGATAGATGGGCTGTCCAGGGCGGAGCCACCCCCGTTGACAACGGCGAACGGCCATCGCCGGCTTAGCCGTCTGGAACGGACGGCCACTTCAGCGGGCGAAGCGCTCGGCCGGGGGTCCAGCGACGCAGCAGCGCCACCGTCAGCACGGCGAAGGCCGCCAGATGACCGACGGCACCGCCGGCGCCGTGGTGCTGCACCTGTGCCGGCCGCGGCCGACGCGTCGGGGCCGATGGGCTTCAGGGTCTGCGGCTCGCCGTCCACGGCGGGGTGGCCACTGCCCACTGAGCCGTCTGGAGCGAGCCGCCACCTCGTCCGTGCCAAGGTCAACAGCGGGAGTGCGCGATCGGCACGGCGCCGCCCGTCAGCGCCGTGCAGCGTCGGCAGGCGCCGACTCAGCTGGCCGGGCGGAGCGGGCACCGCACGGTCGGCCGCGGTGAGTGGCCAACCGTGCGGCTGAGTGTCCGAAGCGAGCGGCCGGGCGGCTGGGGCGTAGGTCAGGCGTCCAGGGCGGGGCAGTACTTCGTGGCCTCGGCGGTTGCCTTGTCCATCTCGGTCTGGAAGGCGTCGCTCGCCAGGTTGTCGGACTCGAGGACCTTCGAGAAGGCATACACGAAGTTCCGCAGGGCGAGCCTCGCCTGCGGGTCGGCGGCCTGCTCGAGCTCGGCGTTGACCGAGGCGCTCAGGCGGTCGAAGACCACCTTGCCCTTCGACTTCGCCGTGGCCATGGCGGCCTTGTCGTCCTTGGCGGCGGCGGTGAGCAGCTCGGTGAGGACGGCGACGACCGCTTCCTTCTCCTTGTCATACGCCGCGACGACCGCCTTGCACACGGCCTCCGTGTTGGCCTTCAGGTCGACGGACTGCGACGGGGCGGCCGCGGCGCTGGTGCCGGCCGCATTGGTGCCGGCCGCGCTGGCGGCGGCGTTCGCCGAGCCCTGGGCGGCGGGCGACGGATCCTCGGAGGAGCAGGCCGCGGTCAGGGCCACCGTCGTGGACAGGGCCAGGGCAAGGATGGTGCGTCGCAACTGCATGGTGGGTCGCGCTCCCCCGTGAGGAAAACCAAAGCGAGCAGAGCATAGAGGCGACCACCGACATTTTCCGCTCGAGATGAGACTCGCCACAGCGGCGCGTAGGCTCCCGCCGTGACCATCGACATCACCTCAGAAGAAGCCACCACCGACGCATACGCCGACGCCGACGACGTCACCGAGGAGACCGGCGAGGAACTCGCCGAGGACACCGGCGAGGACACGGCCGGGGAGCCGGGCGACGGCCCGTCGGTCATCTACACCACGTACTTCACGGCGGCCGAGGACCTCGTCGAGCACGTCCGGGCCGCGGACGTGCTCAACCTCGGTTTCCGCGTCGAGTCCTACCTCGTCGCGTCCGACGACCCGGCGGACGCGGGCCAGATCGAGTACGAGTTCACGCTCCTGAGCGAGCTGCCGCTCAAGGACTAAGGGTCGGCGTACAGCGCGACGACGGCCTCCGCGGCGGTCCGCATCGCGGTGCGGACCGCCGGCGGGTCCACGACCGTCAGCTGGGCGCCGAAGCCGAGCAGGCTGCCGACCGCGTGCGGCACCCCGGCGAAGGAGAGCCGCACCAGGTGCGACGAAGAAGCGCCGGAGGCGGGGGCCAGATGGCGGGCGAGCACCCGGCGCACCAGCGCGACCGCGGGCGGCGACACCGAGACCAGCACGGTCAGCGGTCGTGGGCGCGCCTCGACCCGGTCGCGCAGCCGGGCCCAGGCCGCGTCCAGGTCGAAGCCGGTGGGCAGCACCGCCGGCGCGGGCAGCACCGTGCATTCGTGGACGCGCGACACCCGTACCAGCGCAGGCTCCGACGTGACCAGATACCAGATGCCCGCCTTCGCGACCAGGCCGGCGGGGGTGACGGTCCGCCGCGAGCGGGCGCCGTCGCTGTCCTCGTAGTCCAGCGACAGGCAGCGCCCGCGCAGCAGGCCGTCGTGGATGGCGGGCAGCAGCGGCACCGCCTCGCCGGAGCGCATCCACGGGTCGACGTCGACGATCACGTGGCGGCGGCCCTGGGCCAGGCCGCCGCGCAGTGCCTGCCCGCCGGCGCCGATGATCTTCTCGATGGCGGTGTCGAGGGCGTCGCCGAGGCCCAGCTCGCCGGCGAGGCGTGACTGCCCGACGGCCAGGCCGGTGCCTTCCGCGGCGTTCAGGTGGGCGAGGCCTGCCCGGTACGCCGGCAGCATCCGGATTCCTCCGCCGCGCCCTCGCTCGGCGTACACCGGAATCCCCGCGGAACTGAGCGCCGCGACGTCGCGCAGGACGGTGCGCACGGACACGCCGAGCCGCGCGGCCAGCTCCGGCGCCGCGGAGGACGGGCGGGCCTGCAACAGCAGGACCAGGGACAACAGTCGATCGGCACGCACGAGCCGAAGAATATCCGTTGAAACATGACAGGGGTTGTCTGGTTCTACGGAGCACGCTGCACGCATGGACGCACACATCACCGGGCCCTACGACCTGGCCAGGCAGAACGAGTACTTCGGCGGGTGGATCCAGCCGGCCGGCGACGACCGGACGATCGTCATGGCGTTCCCCGTCGAGGGCTGGACGCACTCCGCCGCCGTGCTCCTGCGGCAGACCGCGCCCGACCGGGTCGAGGGCGAGGTGCAGGGGCCGGACGAGGCGTGGCGGCAGGCGCTCGCCGTGCTGTCCCTGGACGTCGACGGCAGCGGCTACCCGCAGGTCGGCGAGCGCGACCCGGTCATCGGCGCCCTGCAGCGGCAGCACGCCCACCTGCGCCCCGTGCTCTTCCACTCGCCCTACGAGGCCGCCTGCGCGTTCATCATCGCCCACCGGATGCGCATCGAGCAGGGCCGGGCGATCCGGCAGCGGATGGCCCGCGAGCACGGCGAGGCGTTCGAGATCGGCGGCGTCACCGCGCACGCGTTCCCGTCGCCGCAGCGCCTGCTGCGCATCACCGATGTCCCCGGCATCGACGGCGAGAAGGTGCGGCGGTTGCACGGCGTCGCGCAGGCGGCCCTCGACGGGCTGCTCGACCGGGCCAGGCTGCGGAGCCTCCCCGTCCGGCAGGCCCTCGCCGACGTGCGGCGGCTGCGCGGCGTGGGCGACTTCTTCGCCACGGCGATCGTGATGCGCGGCGCGGGTCTCGTCGACGTCCTGCCCGGCGACGAGATGACCATGTCCGGGATGCGGCGTCGGTACGACCTGCCGGCCGCCCCGACGGACGAGGACATCGCCCGCGTGACGGACGCGTGGAGGCCATACCGGATGTGGTGCTCCGTCCTGATCCACGCGGCGGAACGGAGGGCCCGCGCGGCCGCTTGACTACATAGGTAGAGTTAGCGTGTGCAGCGAGTCAGGCGCCCGTCCCCGCAGACCGCAGCGGTGCTGCGCGCGCTGGCCACGGACCCCACGCAGTGGCGGTATGGCTATGAGCTCGGCCAGGAGGTCGGGCTCAAGGCCGGTTCCCTCTACCCGATCCTCATCAGGCTCTCCGACCGCGGCCTGCTCGAGGCGTCCTGGGAGACCGACCCGCCGCACGGGAGACCGCCGCGGCACCTGTACCGGCTGACCGGCGCCGGCGTGACAGCGGCGGCCGACCTCGAGCCTCTCGCGGCGCCCGTCCGGCCCGCTCGGACCGAGCCGAGGGCCGCCTGGTGAGCGCCGCCCTGCTCGCCCTCGTCGTACGGCTGCTGCCCGCGTCGCGGCTCGACTGGGGCCGCGCGATGCTGGCCGAGTCCGCCGCGATCCCGCCCGGACGTGACCGGCGCAGCCACGCCCTCGGCTGCGTGGCGGCGGTCGTCTGCCAGCCGGCCGTGCTGCGGACGCTCGCCTACCCGCTCGCGGCGGTCGCCGTCCTCGCCGGGGTGCTGCGGTGGTCGGCCGGCATCGCGTACCAGCCGCTGCGGTGGGGCGTCGTCGGCGTCATCGCGCTCCTGCTCGCGGTCGCCCTCGCGGCCCGCGCGCTCGGCCCGGTCGCCGCCGGCCGGACCGCCCGCGCCGTCCGCGCCGGCGGCTGCCTGCTGGTCGCCGCGTTGACCGCGGCGTTCGCCGCCGCCGCGGGCCACCACGGCCCACCCGACGAGCAGGCCCGCACCGCCGTGCCGATCTTCGCGGTGCTCCTGACCAGCTACCTGATCGGGTTCCTCGCCCTGACCGCCGCCCGCACCGCCGTCACCGGCCGCGCCCTGGCCGCCGGCGTCGCCGCGGCGTGCGCCGCCGCCGGGGTCTGGCTGGCGCTGCAGGTCGCGTTCCCGCCGCTGCCCACCAACGTCGGCGGCGCCCTGTTCACGATCGGCTGCGGCGTCACCGCCACCCTCCTCGCCCGCGGCGGCGCCCTCGCGGCCCTGTCCGTCGGCGTGCTCGCCCCGCTGCTGGTGTTCGGCGGTGTCGTGCTCCTGTCGGTGTACGGCCCGCCGCGCCTCATCCCCGACCTGGTCCCGGCCGCCCTGACCCCCGCGGACGACCTCGCGAACAGCCGCATCGAGATCCAGGACCCGTACGTGGCGATGCTCTTCCTCGCCTGCCTGTCCGCCCTCACCCTCACGGCCGCCGCCGTCACGACCCGCCGCCCCGCCGCTACGATGGCCGCGTGCTGATCTTCGGCTGGGGCTGGCGCGTGACCCACCTGCGTACCTTGACCCTGCGCTGCCCCCACTGCGGCAACACGGCCGCCCACCCGCTCTACAAGCGGGTCCTGAAGCTGTCGCTGTTCTTCATCCCGCTGATCCCGCTGCGCGTGAAGCACACGGTGCAGTGCACCGCCTGCGCCACCTCCCGCGCCGTGGACCCCGCCAACGTCCACTGAGTCGCCATTACCGGTTTCCTGCAATCCGCTAACCGGTAATCGGTCGCGCACCGGCGCCGCTGCCGTTTGCCCGGCCGGTCGCGGGCGCTCATGCTGTACAGCGGGATGAGCGCCGACGGGACGACGGCCGTCGGCACGCTGGTGTCGCTGCCGGGCGGCGGCGAGCTGAAGGGGCCCTCCGACATGATGCGCTGGACATGCCCGACCACGCGGTAGCGCTCGCGGCGTTCGGCGAGGAGCTGCGGGCGCTCGGCTGGGTCACCGACCTGCTGGTCGCCGGGTCGCTGGCCACGGGTGACTACGTGCCGGGCGTCAGCGACCTCGACCTCGTCGCGGTCACCGACGGCCCGGTCGGCGACGACCGGCAGGCTCAGCTGGCGGCCCTGCACCGCCGCCTGGACGCCACGACGGCCGCGGGCCTCGACCTCGGTTGCGTCTACGTCGACGTCGGCCGGCGCGACGGCATCGGCGTACAACACCCGACGTGGACACACGGATTGCTGGTGCTGAGAATCCTGTCCCTGGTCTCCAGGGCCGAGCTGGCGCACCACGGGTATGCCGTGTTCGGGCGGGCGCCGCAGGCGCTGTTCCCGGCGGTGACCGGCGACGACGTGCGGGAGGCGGCCCGCGCGGAGCTGACCGGCTACTGGGCGTGGGCGTCACGGCGGCCGTGGATCTTCCTGAGCCCGCTCATGATCGACCTCGGCCTCACGTCGATGGCGCGGGGGCGGCACGCGCTGCGCACCGGTGAGCTGCTGACGAAGTCCCTCGCCGTCGAGCAGGCGGCCGCGCCGGCGTGGCTGGTCGGGCAGCTGCGCGCCCGCCGCCGCGGGGAGGCCGTCGCGTCGCCCCGGCTG
The DNA here is from genome assembly GCF_040614215.1 of Dactylosporangium sp. NPDC006015. Taxonomy (NCBI): domain Bacteria; kingdom Bacillati; phylum Actinomycetota; class Actinomycetes; order Micromonosporales; family Micromonosporaceae; genus Dactylosporangium; species Dactylosporangium sp. NPDC006015. The sequence continues at coordinate 142,375 of NZ_JBEXUD010000018.1, read as the reverse complement.
CGGGCGGCCTGGATCGCGTGGCGCGACACCCGCCGCACCTGCAGGGCCGCGACCGCCAGGTAGCGGGTCTCTCGCCGCCGGATTCTTGTCGTACCCGGGCGCTATGTTGACGGCGTCGGGTTCGGGGTGTGGTTCGGAGGTGCTCGGTGCTGGCGCAGGATTCGCCGTTTCGTCCGTTCTGGTGGGGCGTCAGCAGGACGCCGATGAGCACCTATGGCAGGTATGAGTTCGACGATCTGCCGCCCGTGCCGTTCGCGATGTCCGGGGACCTGGATTGGCTCGCCTCACAGCCGGCACCCGACGCGTGGGGCATCGGCTCGGCCCCGGCGAAGGAGCTCCCCGCGCTGCTGTCCGCGTGTGCGGCGCTGGGCCTGCCGCTGCCGCCGGCGTTCGTGAAGTTCGCGGGCGACGGCGAGTTACAGCGCAGGATCCGCTCGTGCACGGCGTGCTTCGTCGACGTCAGTGCCGCACCCGTCGCGGCACCGGGCGCCGACGGGTATCTGATCCGGTTCCTCGCCGACCAGCAGGGATGCCTGTACTGGTACCTGTACGTCGCCGCTGACGGCAGCGACCACGCCGTGGTGTGCTCGCCGAGCCACTTCGGCCCGTCCGCGTACGACGACCCTGACGTCCCGGAGGACTGGGACGACCCGGACGGCGAGCCCGGACCGGACGAGGTCGTCTTCTGCGGCGAGTCGTTCGAGGCGTTCCTGTGCCGCTACTGGTTGGAGAACGAGCTCTGGTTCGCCGACAACGAGAGCTTCCCGCTGCCCGCCGTGGACGCCGCCTACATCGAGGGCTTCCGGGCCTTCAGCGCAACGGAAGGATCCGTGACGGGATAGGCCCACGCGTCCACCCACGACGCCGCCGGTGCCGACACCCTCAACCCGGGGGTCGGACGCGGGTGGCCCCACATCGTGGGGTCCTTCCACGCCCGGTTGGCGACCTGGTCCGTCCTCCGGCTGCGGGTCCGTAACGCCGCCCGGTTCACTCTCGGCATATGCGCCTGGTCCACCGTCGTCCGGCCGTTTCCGCGGCCGGCACGCCCCACCGGCTGGGCCACCGAGGCCTGGGCCAGCGACGCCACCGGATTGTCGGTGAGGGCCTCCCGATCTGGCGGTCAGCATGATCGACAGCGGCTTCTGCCCCTCTGCTCGCAACCCAGGTGGACCTTGCGGTCAGCCCACCGCGGGACCGGCCCGACGCGTGGTCGGCCGGGCGGCTCAGCCCTTGGATCTCCCCTTCCGCGCCCCGGCGGCGTGCTGATGCGCCCGCGCGAGCGTCGAGTCGGCCTTTGGTTTCCAGTCGAACCCACCGTGGGCCTCGGCCGGCGCACGGCACCTGCTGCCGCGCCGGCCGGACCTCGCGATCCGCTGGCTGCGCCCTAACCGGCCAGGCCGGTCGCGGCGCGGGACAGGCGGGCCGTGACGTGTGGGTCGGAGTCGAAGAACGACCGCCACTCGATCGCCTGGCGGGCGGTGGGGTTGCCGCCGAGCGTCACCGCGTGCAGGTTGTCGAGGCGGTCGAGCGCCGGACGGATCCGTTGCCACTGGTCGAACGACAGCTCCAGGTACCACAGGCCGGTCAGCTCGGCGACGGTCTCCAGGTCGGTGACGGTGGCGGCGCCGGCCAGGGCGAGACCGTGCAGGTTCGGCACGTCGCGCAGCGGGGCGAGGGTGACCGGGGTGGCGCCGGGCCACAGGGTGAGCGTCCGCAGGGTCGGGTGGCCGGCCAACGGGGCGAGGGAGCTGCCGACGTTGATCTGCAGGCACTCCACCGGCAGGTGCCGCACGGGGGCGAGGTCGATCGGGCCGCTGGACCACAGCCGGCGCAGGTGGCGCAGCCCGGCCAGCGGTGCGCTGTCGATGCCGGCCCCCTTCAGCCGCACAGCCTGCGCCGTGGGCCGCAGGCTGTGCGGGCCGACCACCACCGGTTCGGCGTCGGCGTCGGGGTCGGCGGCGGCTCCGGCGAGCAGTGACGTGACCGAGTCGGCCACGTACTCAGGGCCGTCGGCGTGGGAGTTGCCGATCCGGATTACCTGGCCGGGGCGGCCCAGCCGGGCCGGCGCCAGGTCGACGGCGAGGAAGTTGCCGTCGTAGTCCTCGGCGAACGGGATCCATCCGGGGCTGCCGGTGGCCCGGCGTACGGTGTCGAACGGCTCGGCGTCAAGCACGACCCGGTCCCAGCGGGTCGTCCAGCCGCCCGGCTGCGGTGCCGAGGTGAGGTCGGCGTTGCCGAGCTCCGCCAGCGTCAGCCACCGCAGGCCGTCCATGATGTCGTCGCCGCCGCCGTCCGCGACGGTGTAGAGCGCGCGCAGGTCCGGCGGCAGCGGGAAGCCGAGTGCCGCCTCCGCCGCGGCGATGGCCTCCTCGGTGGGCGACGGGTTGAGGTCCGCCTGGTCCAGCGCGTGCAGGAGCGTCACGGCCCGGTCGGGGTCGCCGGCGTACGAGGGGTCCGCCACCACGGGCTCCGGGTCGAGCGACTCCGGGGGCAGGCCGTCGCGGAGCACCGCGGTGTAGGTGTTGCCGACGTTGGAGCCGCGCAGGTCGAACCGGGCGGCCGCGTCGAACCGGCCGGCGGCGTCGAGGGTGAGGTGCGCCAGCACGTTGCGGAACCGTTCGCCGGCGGCGAGGTCGTGGAAGAGTTCGACGAGGACCGGTCCGACCGCCCGGTGGTCCATCGACGGCTGGTAGATGCCGGTGCCGTCCTCGCGGAGGTAGCGGACCCCTTCGCCGCCGTGGCCGTTGCGCACGATGTCGGCCGACAGGACCGCCGTGTGCCAGCCGTCGGGCGCCTGCTCGTACATGTGCCGCGCGAACCGCTCGAATGCCTCAGCCACCCCGTCTGCCGCCATGGCAAGAGATCATAAGCCGCGACAATCCGGGAAGGTGGCTGCGGCCGGGTCGCCCGGAGACCGGCTCACCGGCCGCAGCCACGTCATGTGCCCCGCGGCGCCGGTCAGGTGTCGGGGTCGAACGCGCCGTCGAACTCGAACGCCGGGTTGGTCACGTCGACGCCGCGGGTGTCGGTGATGGTGGCCAGGCCGACCAGTTTCGACGGGCCGCCGGCGACGTAGGTGGCGTCGGCGTTGGCCGTGACCTCGAACTTGCCCTCCTGCCGCTGGCCGGCGTCGTCGGTGAACGTGATCATGCAGATCCAGTTGGCGCCGGGCCCGGTGTCGGGCACCTTCGGGCCGCCGCGGTCGCAGGCGGCGTGCGCGTCGATCGAGGCGACGGTGACGCCGGTCTTGCCGAGGATCGTGGAGCGCTGGACGTAGAGGTTGGCGAACGTCGGGGCGATCGCACGTTCGAGGCGGGGCTTGGTGATGTCCTCGCCGCCGTGGCCGGCGGTGGCGGCGAACACGGCCGCGACGACGGCGAGGACGGCCGTGGTCGGGCCGAGCCGGCGGATGCGCGATGTGGTGCGGTGCATGTCGGTCAGCCTCCGATGACGTCGCGGCGGCGCAGCGCCAGGTAACCGATGAGCAGGCACACGACGGCCCAGCCGGCAGCGACCGCGCCGGCCTGCACGATCGGGCCGGTGAACCGCTGCTGCGTGAACAGGCCGTGCCAGGCCTCGAAGCCCGTGGTGAGCAGCAGCCGCCGGGCCAGGTCCAGGCCGCCGAGCGTGGACAGCAGCTGCATGGCGAAGCCGAGCACGACCGGCGCGGCGACCCCGGCGGTGGGATTGCGCGACAGTACCGACAGCAGCAGGGCCAGCGCGGTGAAGCCGAGCAGCGGCGCGATCGCCGTCGCCCAGGCCGCGGCGACCAGGGGCAGCGCGGTCCCGGCCGGGATGAGCTGGCCCGACAGGCCGGGCAGCGGCTGGGTGCCGACGATGAGCAGGCTCCCCGCGATCGTGCTGGCGGCGAGGACGAGCAGCGCGAGGAGGTTGAAGCCGGCGGCGGTCAGCGTCTTGGCGGCGAAGATCTGGCCGCGGCTCGCCGAGCGGGTCAGGATGGTCTTCCAGGTGCCGTGGCCGTCCTCGTTGGCGAAGATGTCCCCGGCGACCAGCGACGCCAGCAGTGGCAGCAGCCACTGGTGGGCGAAGGCGAGGATGAGCAGCGCGTCGGCGAGGCCGCTCTCGTGGATGTGCCGGCCGTAGATGGTGTCCGACGGCGGCTGCTGGCCGGTGAACACGGCCACGATGACCGGCGGGACGATCAGGCAGCCCAGCAGGAGGTAGCGGGCGCGGGCCTGCGCGGCGAGCTTCGCGACCTCCCAGCGCAGCACGGTCAGGGTGCCGGGGCGGCGGGCCCGCTCGTGGTGGCCGGCGGTGTGCGTCGCGACGGCGACGGCGTTGTGGCTGGCGACGGCGTTGTGGCCGGTGGCGGTGTCGCGGCCGGTGTCGGTGTGGGTCATCGGCGGGCTCCGGACGTGACGGCGTGACGGCCCTGGTCGGCGGCGGACGCAGAGGGATCGGTAGACGCGCTGGACACGGTGGGCACGGTGGGCGCGGTGGGCGGGCGCTCGGTGAGCATGAAGAACAGCGCCTCCAGGGGCGTCTCGGACATCGCCAGGCCGCGCAGCCCGATCCCGGCGCCGACGAGGTCGGCGATGAGCGCGTCGAGCGCCTTCTCGTCGCCGCGGACCGCGAGGCCGCCGGCGGCCGGCTCGACCTCCAGGCCGCGGGCGCCCGCGAGGGTGGCCGCGCGGTCGTCGTCGGTGGTCGTCAGCCGGTGCGCCGGGGCCGGCGCCCGATCGCGCAGGCCCGCGATGGAGCCGTGGTAGACGACCTGGCCGGTGCGCATGATGGTGACGTCGTCGCAGATCTGCTCGACCTCGGCCATGTCGTGGCTGGACAGCAGGACCGTCATGCCGCTTCCGGCGAGGCGTTTGACGAGGGCGCGCATGTCGCGGATGCCGGCGGGATCGAGGCCGTTGGCGGGCTCGTCCAGGACCAGCAGGCGGGGCGCGCGGAGCAGGGCGGCGGCCACGCCGAGGCGCTGGCGCATGCCGAAGGAGTAGCCGCGGACCTTCTCCCGGTCCCGGCCGAGCAGGTCGACGGTGTCGAGGACCTCGTCGACCCGCCGGGTCGCGGTCGCGCCGTCCAGTCCGTCGAGGCCCGCGAGGAGCTGCAGGTTGCGCCGTCCGGACAGGCCGGGGTACAGCTTCGGGCTCTCGATGAAGCCGGCCACCCCGTCCAGGGTCCGCACCCCGTCGCGGGGCCAGGAACGGCCGAACACCTCAAGGACGCCGCTGTCGGGGCGGATGAGGCCGAACAGCATGCGCAGCACGGTGGTCTTGCCGGCACCGTTGGGGCCGAGGACGCCGTAGACCTCGCCCTGGGCGACCTGCAGGCTGATGTGGTCGACCGCGGTCAGCGGGCCGAACGTCTTGGTGAGGTCGACGGCGTTGACCGCCAGCACATCGCTCATGGCCGCCGACGGTACGGAGGCGACATGAAACAGACATGAAGCCGCACGGCAGGCCGCAGGCAATGCGGGCCGCGCACCACCCGGCCATCGGACGGCAGGCCGCCGAAGATGAAAAGCGGATGAACGTCCGCGGCGGCGTGATGCACTGGGCGGCATGCGCGTACTGGTGGTGGAGGACGAGCGGCGCCTCGCTCAGCTGCTCGCCCGCGGCCTGACCGAGGCCGGCCACGACACCGAGACCCGGTTCACCGGCCCGGACGGGCTGCTCGCCGCGGCCGGTGGCCACTTCGACGCCGTGGTCCTCGACGTGATGCTGCCCGGCCTGGACGGCGTCGCTGTCTGCCAGCGGCTGCGGCAGGCCGGGCACCGGGTGCCGGTGCTGATGCTCACCGCCCGCGGTGAGGTCCCCGACCGGGTGGCGGGCCTCGACGCGGGCGCCGACGACTACCTCACCAAACCGTTCTCGTTCGACGAGCTCCTCGCCCGGCTGCGGGCCCTGCACCGGCGCAGCGCCGACGCGGCCGCGGCCACGCTCACGGCCGGCGACCTCACCCTCGACCCCGCTTCCCGCCGGGTCGCGCGCGGCGGCACCGAGATCGACGTGTCGGCCCGGGAGTTCGACATCCTCGCGCTGCTCATGGCGCGGGCCGGGCAGTGTGTCACCCGGTACCAGATCCTCGACGAGGTGTGGGACGGCGAGACCGACCTGCGTTCCAACGTCATCGACGTGTACATCGCCACCCTGCGCGGCAAGGTCGACAAGCCGTTCGGGCGGCACGCCATCGAGACGTTGCGCGGCGCCGGCTACCGGTTACGCCCGGACGGCGGCTGAGGTGGCGCCCGGGTCGGTGCGGTGGCGGCGGCTGCCGGTGCGCGTCCGGCTGATCGCCGGGTTCGCCGCGGCCATGCTGGTCGTGCTCACCGGGGCGGGCGGGTTCGTGTACCTGCGCGTGCAGTACGCCCTCGACCGCCGCCTCGACGCCGACCTCGCCGCCGAGAGCGCCGCGGTCACGGCCGCCCTGCACGACGGGACGCTCGGCCCCCGCAATCCCGCGGTCGTCTCCGGCGGCCTGTACGAGATCCTCGACCCTGCCGGGACCGTCCTGCAGGCCAGCCCGGGCCTGGCCGGGCGGCCGCTGCTCACCGCCGGGCAGGTCGCGGCCGCGCGGCGCGGCCCGGTCCGCGCCGATCACGGCACGCTGCTGCCGATCAGCCCCGAACCGCTGCGGGTCCTCGCCACCCCGCTGTCCACGGACCCGGCACCGCCGGCCGGGCAGCCGGCCGTCGTGGTGGTCGCCGTGCGCCGGGACCAGCGCGACGAGGCCCTCCGGGAGCTCATCGCCCAGCTCGCGCTCGCGAACCTCGCGGCCCTGGCGGTCGCCTCGTTCGTCGGTTACCGCCTCGCGCGGGCGGCGCTCGACCCGGTCGAGCGGTACCGTGCCCAGGCCGCCCGCATCACCGACGGCGCCGCCGGTGTCCGCCTGGACGTCCCCGCCGGCGACGACGAGCTCACCCGCCTCGGTCGCACCCTCAACGACATGCTCACCGCGCTGGACGCGGCCCTGGAGCGGGAGCGGCGCTTCGTCAGCGACGCCAGCCACGAGCTGCGTACGCCGCTCACCCTGCTCGCCGCCGAGCTGGAGCTGGCGCTGCGGCGTCCGCGCCCCGCCGCCGAGCTGGAGGAGGCGCTGCGTGCCGCCGCCGCGGACACCGCCGGGCTCATCGCCCTCGCCGACTCCCTCCTGGACGTCGGCGTGCAGCCCGCACCCGCGGCGGGCACCCCGCCGACCGACCTCGCTCTCACGGTCGCGCCGACCGTCCGGCGGCACCGCGCCGCCGCCGGCCTCACCGACGATGCCGTGCGCACCGACCTCGGCCCCGCGCCGCCGGTCCGCATCGACCCGGGCCGCGTCGACCGCATCCTCACCAACCTGCTCGACAACGCCCTGCGCCACGGCGCGGCACCTGTCACCGTCGCCGTCTCCGCGACCGACGGCTGGGCGCGGCTCACCGTCCACGACGCCGGCCCCGGCATGCCGGCCGAGTTCCTGCCGCACGCCGCGGAGCGCTTCGCCCGTGCCGACGCCGCCCGCACCACCCCCGGCACCGGACTCGGCCTGTCCCTCGTCGACGCCATCGCCACCGCGCACGGCGGCAGGCTGCGCTGGTGTTCCGGCACCGCCCACCACCACCCGCAGCCCACCCAGGTGCCGTGCACCCACCCAGGCATCGGCACCACGATCACCGTGCTGCTCCCCGCGGCACCCGAACCAAGCGCGGACGACGCCCTTACATGAAGGCGAACGCCGGCGGGAAGATCAGGACCACGGCCCACGCCCAGGCCGCGTACACCGGCAGGAAGCGGGTCTGCCACAGCTCCAGCGCCGCGAACCGGCCCTGCCGCCGGATGAACCGCAGCAGCAGGTGCGCCGACCAGGCCAGGTTGACCAGCAGGATCACGTTCTCGCCGAGCGCCGCGGCCTTGTTGGGCGTGGTGCCGAACTCGGTGACCCGACCGGTGATCTCGATCAGCACCAGCGCGTCGATGGCCAGGGCGCTCACGACCAGCGCGAGCTGCAGCTTGTCGAACAGCCCGGGCGGGGCGAGCGGGTCCCGCGCCGAGATCGAGTACAGCAGCAGCCCCAGCACCACGACCAGCAGCAGGTCGAACAGGATCAGCGCCTCACGCTCCACGTCGATGCGGGCCGCGGTCACCCCCACGGCGACCAGGAACGCGACCAGCACGGCCGTGAACAGCGGCGTGAACAGCCGGGTCAGCACCGGCGCGATGTTCTCCACGACGCTCTGCTTCGCCTCGACGAGCCACCCGGCCACGACAACCGACGCCATCGCGCCGCACGGGACCAGCCACTCGACGATGAACCGCTCCGGCTGTACGCCGATCGCCTTGAACGTGCCGACCATGAACGCGACCATCACCACGCCGCCGAGCGCGATGAGTACGAAGTAGATGACGATCTCGCCGGTGAACCGGATGAAGTCCATGTGCCGGCGGGTCGAGCGCCAGTCGTCCGCCACGTACGCCAGCCCGACGACCAGCCAGAGCGCGATCGGCAGGTGGATGGCGGTGATGACCAGCGACTGGGACCCCTCGTCCAGCGGGTAGACGTTGGCGGCGACCGCGCCGAGCACGAACAGCGCGGCGATCAGCGCGATCAGCCCCGGCCGGGCGCGCCGCCGCCAGGCGAGGAACCCGGCGAGCCACGGCAGCGCGAACAGGCTGATGTTCGTCGCGTAGAACAGGCCGTCCTCGTCGAGGTCGGCCCCGAACAGCTCCGGCAGCTTGAACGTCGCCGCCGCCCCGGCCGCGCAGCCGGCCATCACCCACAGCGTCTTCCGCGACCCCGTCTCGCCCGCGGCCGCACCACCGTCCGGGCCGGTCAGCACCAGCTGCTTCCACAGCCGCTCGGAGTGCTCCCGGGCGAACTCGCGGGACAGCTCGTCGAGGCTGCCCATCCGCTTGACCGCGACCAGGAAGGCCTCGTCGCCGCTCAACCCGGCCTCGACCAGCTCGTCGACGGACCCGCGGAGGTGGTCCTCGAGCTCGTCGGCGTCGGCGGTCTTCAGTTCGCGCCGCCGTTCGACGTACTCCCGCCACTGCGCGATCTGCGCTTCCAGGGCCTCGTCAGGCTGGTCCAGCGCCTCGAAGTCGGTCATGACGGGCACTCCACCGGCGCGACGGCCAGCGGGGCCCGCCAGATTTCCCGCAACGCGTCGACGACGGTGTCCCATTGCCGCCGCTGCTCCGCCAGCTCCGCAAGCCCCTGTTCGGTGATCCGGTAGTACTTGCGCCGCCGCTCGCCGGTCACCGCCTTCCAGTTCGACTCGACGTGCCCGAGCCGTTCGAGGCGGTGCAGCAACGGATACAGCAGCCCCTCGGTCCAGTCCAGCTCCCCGCCGGACAGCTCGTTGATCCGCTTGAGGATGGCGTAGCCGTAGCTGTCGCCCTCAGCGAGAATCCCGAGCACCATCGGCGTCGCCGACGCCGCGACAAGGTCCTTCGCCACTTTCACCGGGACCACCCCTGGACACCCTAGAAGTATGATGCATAGTACTGCTAGGTAGAACCGTCCACAATGGCGTGACGGTGGGTCGCTACTCGTGCTGGCCGCGGGCGCGGGGCAGGTCGCGGAAGTAACGCAGGTTCTGGCAGACGTCGCAGGCGCACCGGCCGGTGGTGATGAGGTCGGTGAGGCGCCGGCGGTCGGCGCCGGTGTCCTTCAGGGCGCGGGTCGCCTCGTCGAGGGCGTAGAAGCGCAGTTCGTGGTCGTCCTGTGGAGCTTCGGCCGTCAGGGCGTGGCCGAGGCGTTCGTGGTGCTCGTCGGTGAAGTGGTGGAAGAAGACCCGGTCGGCTCCGCCCGCAAGGGTTTCGCGCAATACCGTCTCCGCGTCCGTGGCGAACGGCGGGACCAGGTCCGTGCCGTGGTCGGCGGCAAGGGCGGTCAGGGCGGGCCACCGGTCCAGGACGGTCAGGGACGTCCAGTGGTGGCAGGCGTACATCTCCACGACGCACAGGCCGGCGGCGTCGGTGAAGGCGAACCGCAGGGCGCCGGCGGTGGCGGACCAGGTGCCGTCGGCGAGGCCGTCCGAGGACTGGAACGCCAGGTAGTACGCGAGGATCTCCTCGCTGGGCGCGGTGCCGGCGAGGCGGGCCATCCGGCCGGCGAGGACGTCCCAGACGTCGCGGAGCAGTGCGTCACCGGAGGCCGGCGGGATCGTGAGGCCGAGGTGCAGCCCGAGAGCGCCCATGGCGGCACACCGTACCGGCGCCGCGGACGATGACGCGAGGGCAGGTGCGGTAGCATCGACGGCGCGCGATGCCATGGGAGCCGGGCAGGTGCTGTTGCACGTCCGTCTTGCCTAGGAAGTGTGCTCTCATGTCGCTGCGTTCCATCATGTACGTCACCCTCGCCGCGTTCCTCGTCGCGGCGTCCTTCGTCGTTGCCCGTCCGGCCGTGTCGGCGGCGGCGGCCGTGCGGGTCATGCCGCTCGGCGACTCGATCACCGCCGGTCCGGGGTGCTGGCGGGCCAAGCTGTGGCACCGGCTGCAGACCAGCGGATACACCAACATCGACTTCGTCGGCGGGGTGTCCGACGGCGGCGGGTGCAATCCCGGGTACGCCTACGACTTCGACCACGAAGGTCACGGCGGGTTCTCGGCGACCGGGATCGCCGACAACAACCAGCTGCCGCCGTGGCTGGCCGCGGCCCGGCCCGACGTCGTGCTGATGCATCTCGGCACGAACGACATGTGGGGCGGGTACATCCCGACCGCCACGAAGCTGGCCGCGTTCACGAAGCTGGTCGGCCAGATGCGGGCGCAGAACCCGGCGGTGCGGATCGTGGTCGCGCAGATCATCCCGATGAGCGCGTCGGCGTGCGCGACGTGCCCGGCGGACGTGGTCGCGCTGAACGCGGCGATCCCCGGGTGGGCGGCGGGGCTGACGACCGCGCAGTCGCCGATCGTCGTCGCGGACCTGTGGACCGGGTTCGACGCGGCCACGGACACCGGCGACGGCGTGCACCCCAACGACGCCGGCTTCCAGAAGATGGCCGACCGCTGGTTCCCGGCCGTGACGCAGGTCCTCTCGGGCGTCACGCCGTCACCGTCCGGTTCCCGGTCGGCCTCGCCGTCACCGTCCCGGTCGGTGTCACCGTCGGCGTCGGCCTCCGCGTCCCGGTCACCGTCCACGTCGCCGTCCCGGTCGCCGTCCACCTCGCCGTCCGGGTCGCCCTCTGCCGGCGGCGCGAAGTGCGTCGCCGAGTACAAGCTGGTCTCGCAGTGGAGCGGCGCGTTCCAGGGGGAGGTCACCGTCCGGAACGCGTCGGCGGCGGCGTCCTCGGCGTGGACGGCGACGCTCACGTTCAGCGGCGGGCAGCAGGTCAGCCAGGCCTGGAACGCCACCGTCACGCAGACGGGCGCGGTCGCCACGGCACGTAACGCCGCCTACAACGGTGCGCTGCCGGCCGGCGGGTCCACGTCGTTCGGGATCATCGCGAGCTGGACCACCACGAACCCCGCGCCGGCGGTCACCTGCGCGTTCGCCTGAGCGGTCCGGCGTCACCAGTGTGCCGGCCCGGGTGTTCCACGGGTCCGAAGGACCACCCGGGCCGGGCACGCTGTCGTCAGCCGATGCAGTTGTCGGCAGCCGACGAACAGGAGCGCGACATGTCCACCATCCACCTCAGCGAGACCACCACCGTGACGCCGGAGCAGTTCGTCGCCGGGCTCACCGACTTCGGCCCGGGCCGCCAGCGGCTGTTCCCCGCCAGCTCCGACGAGTACCTGAAGGTGCACGAGCTCGGCCCCGACCACGCCGACGTCACCGAGGGCTCGGGCGGCGTGTGGGAACGCCTGCGCTACGACTGGTCCGACCCGCACCGTGTGACGATGCGGACCACCGACTCCAACGTGTGGGGCGGTGCGTCGGGCCACACGTACACGCTGACCAGGCGCCCTGACGGCACCACCGCCGTCGACGCGATCGTGGTCCGCGAAGGCAGGAACCTCAAGGGCCGGATCATCGGCGTCCTGCTCGGCAGCGTCGCCAAGGGGCAGCTGCGCAAGGCGCTGCGCAGCACCGTCGCGGCGATCGAGGCCCGGAACCAGGACGAACGGCCCGCCGCCGGAGCCGCCCGCCCATGACCTGGGCCGGTCGGGAGGCCTCAGATGTACGTGAGCGGGCAGCCGTGCCGCAGCGAGTGCTCGGCCGACTGCCGGTACATCGCCACATAGAACGCAACCGGATCGTCGATGCCGGTAACGAGCGCGAGCGGGCCGCGCGGCAGGGGCGACGGCAGCCGGACGTCGGCGACGAGCGGCGCCACCAGGTCCCGGAGCCGGTGCGAGCTGAGCACCACCGTGCGCTCGTCGTCGTACGCGTTGCCGACCGGCAGGGTGATCAGCCCGTCGAACGGCACCGGCACGAACAGGGCGGCCTCCAGCACGTCCGTGGCGCCGTGCCGCTCGCACAGGTCGGCGAAGCCGTCCATCGGCGGCGACAGCTTCTCCTCGAAGCGGTCCGCTCCCTCCTGGCGCGGCCCCGGGTACGCACCGAGCCCCCGCTCCGCGAGGGCCCGGTCGAGCTGCGTCGCGTACTCCCAGTTCCCCGGCCGGACGTCAACGAGGTACATCCCCATGCGGGGCACCGTACCCGGCCGCGGCAAAGGTGTTTCGCGTTCGGTCGTCGGATGGTCGCGGGCCGCCATACGCTGGAGGTGGTGAGAGTGGGTGGCGCGCTCATGGTGTGCGGACCATGGCGCCGCCGGTCACCAGTGGTAGGCCACGTTCACGACGAGCGTGGCCACCATCGTCACGAAGAACACCGCCCACCCGACGAGCTGCCGCGACCCGACCCGCAGGTGCGCGAACAGCGCCCCGGTGAAGTACAGCACCAGGCCGGCCGCGGCCAGGGTCCCGACGATCGGCACCGCGAACCCGGCGAGCAGCCCCAGCGAACCGGCGGCCAGGGTCGCTCCCAGCCGCGGCACCCAGGACTGCGGCAGGCGCTTCATCTCCGCCTGGGCCTTCGGGTAGTCGTGGCCGATGAGGTACGTGACGGCGGCGCTCCCGCTGAAGAACGCGGCGACGATCGTGAGCGTGACATAGGTTGCGAACATGCGCTGTCAGACGTGCCGCTCCATCGGAACGTGACACGCTCCGATGTGACCCGCCGCACAGCTCCTACCGGGTCACGCCCGCTGTAACACCGGCTCCGTCTGCTCGGCCAGCGGCTCGAGCTCGGGGCGGGGCGGCAGGACCAGGGTGTAGCCGACCTGGCGCACGGTGCCGATCATCGACTCGTACTCGCTGCCGAGCTTCGCCCGCAGGCGCCGCACGTGGACGTCGACGGTCCGGTGGCCGCCGAAATAGTCGAACCCCCAAACCTCCCGCAGCAACTGGTCACGGGTGTAGACCCGGCCGGGGTGCCGCGCCAGGAACCGCAGCAGCTCGAACTCCTTGTACGTGAGGTCCAGCGCCCGGCCCTTGAGCTTCGCCGCATACGTGTCAGGGTCGATGTGCAGCGCACCCGCCGTGATCACGCTCGTGGCCGCCTTCGCCGCGACCGCCGCCGCCTGCGTCACGAGCCGCAGCCGCGCGTCGATCTCGGCCGGGCCCGCGCCGGCCAGCACCACGTCGTCGAAGCCCCAGTCGGCGGCTACGGCGACCAGCCCGGCCTCCTCGACCACCAAAACGACCGGCGTCCGCACCGCCGAACCGCGCACCGCCCGGCAGAAGGCCCGCGCCTCCGCCAGCTGCCGGCGCGCGTCGACCAGCACCACGTCCGGCTCGGTCCCGGTGAGGCACGCCTGCACGTCGTATCCCGCGACCCGCCGACCGTGCGTCAGCAGGTCCAACGCCGGCAACACCCGCCCCACCGGCTGCATACCCGTCACCACCAGGATCTCCACGCCATGCAGCGTCCCCCATCATTGTTTCGGGCCTGTCTCCGAACGCCCGACATGTCGCAGTACCGTTCCGGACTTCCGCCCTGCCGCGCGCCGCCGGTGTGCACGGGGGGCTGACCCGGGTGCCCGCCAGGGTCCTCCACCGGGGCGACCACGGGTGCTTCCGCGCGACAGTCTTCAGCAGATGCCGCGGGGCATCGCGGGGGTACGGCAAAAAGGAGCGGACAGATGGTCGACTACAAGCTCGAAATCGTGGTGCTGCCGGTTTCGGACGTGGACCGGGCGAAGGAGTTCTACACGCGGATCGGGTTCCGGGAGGACGTCGACTTCAGCGGGCCCGAAGGGTTCCGGGTCGTGCACTTCACCCCGCCCGGCTCGGCGGCGTCGATCATCGTCGGGTCCGGCGTGACGGACGCGGCGCCCGGGTCGGCGAAGGGCGTGCACCTGGTCGTCGACGACATCGTGGCCGCGCACGACGACCTGGTGGCGCGCGGGGTCGCGGTGAGCGAGGTGTTCCACGACGCGGGTGGGGTGTTCCATCACGCGGGCACGACGGCCCGGGTCGCGGGACCGCATCCGCAGCGGCAGTCGTACGGCTCGTTCCTGTCCTTCGAGGACCCCGACGGCAACGCGTTCGTGCTGCAGGAGGTCACCTCCCGGCAGCCCGGTCGGGTCAGCCACGTCGTGTACGAGTCGGTCGCCGAGGTCGAGCAGGCGCTGCGGGACGCGGCCACCGCGCACGGCGTGTACGAGAAGGAGCTCGGCCACCACGACGACGACTGGCCGTCCTGGTACGCCGCCCACATGGCCCGCGCCGCCGGTCTCGACGCCTGACGGCAGACCGGGCGTTCGCCGCGCTCGTGGCCGGCGCCGGTTCGGCGGTGTGACCGCCGCCGCGCCGGCCGCGGCCGATTGAACCCCGTCGGCTTCTCGACACAGGGCTCCCGCAAGGCCGAGATGCACGTGCGTCATGGCAACGGGAGGTGAATGCGGGTGATGCGAATCCGGTTGCTGGGCGACGTCGGGGCGTGGACCGACGGCGAACGCGGCGAGGCCGTGGACGTCGACATCGGGCACGAGCGGCAGCGGTGCGTGCTGGCGGCGCTGCTGGTCGAGCCCGGGCGCCCGGTCCCCGCCGACGTGCTGCTGGACCGGGCGTGGGGCGACCGGCTCCCCCGCCACCCGCGGGAGGCGCTGTACAGCTACGTGTCGCGGCTACGGCAGAGCCTGGCGCCCGGCGGGTGGACGGTCGTGCGCCGGCCGTCCGGGTACGTGGTGCAGATCGACCCGCTCGCCGTGGACCTGCACCTGTTCGACGATCTCGTCCGCCGCGCGGCCGGCACCGACGACGTCCCGGCGGCGACTTCGCTGCTCGACGAGGCGCTTCGCCTGTGGACCGGCGACGCCCTCGGTTGCCTCGACACCCCCTGGCTGAACTCGGTCCGCCGCGACCTCCACCGCCGGCGGCGGACCGCCGAACAGCGCCGGGACGATCTGGCGCTGCGGCTCGGACGGCACGCGTCGGTCGTCGACGGCCTGCTCGACCGCGCGGACGCAGACCCGCTCGACGAGGCGATCACGGCGTCGGCGATGCTGGCGCTGTACCGCTGCGGCCGCCGGGGCGAGGCACTCGGCCGCTACGATGTGCTGCGCCGGCAGCTGGCCGGCCAGCTCGGCATCGAGCCCGGCGAACAGCTGCGCCGCCTGCACCACCAGATCCTGCAGGCCGACCCGGCCCTGTCCCCACCGCTTTCCACCATTGCCATTACCAGCAATCCAGTAATCGGTAATGACCCGCAGACGCCCGCCGCCAACGGGATTGCCATAACCAGCAATCAGCAACCCACCGCTCAGCTGCCGGTCAGGCGGAACACCCGGAGCACTCCGCTCGCAACGGAGACACCCGGCATCCCGACCATACAGGTGGACGAGCCCGGACCATGCATACCGGCAGCGGGGGCGGTCAACGACGCGGCGGACCGCCCGGCCGCACAGGGTCTGATGGACGTGGACGGCAGCCCCAGCCGGCAGGGCCCCCTGAGCGGGTCGGCCGCAGCAGGCGAATCGAGCACAGCCCGCGGATCGAGCACAGCCCGCGGATCGAGCACAACCGGCGGCATGCGCACAGCCGACGAATCAAGCGCGGCCAACAGGACAAACGCAGGCGATGGATCAAGTGCAGCCGACAGGTCAAGCAAGGCCAACGGATCGAGCGCAGCCGACGGGACAAGCCGGTCAACCACAGCCGACGGATCGACCACCGCCAGCGGGTCTGCCACCGACGCCGGGCCGGGCGCAGCGAACCGGTCGACCGCAGGTGGTGGGTCGAGCGCGCCGGCAACGGTCGGGACGCACGGTGGGCGCGGGGCGTCGAGCACGCCCGCGGCGGTCGACCTGCACGAGGGGCGCGGGGCGTCGAGCACGCGGGTCGCGGTCAGCGTGCAGGATGGGCGCGGGATTCAGGTATTGCCGGCGGGGCTCGGGGTTGCGAGCGTGCCGGGGGTGTTGGGGTCGCCGGGGGTGTTCAGTGGGCGGCAGGCGCAGCTTGCGGAGCTGACGACGGCGTTGCGGGGCGCCACCCGAGGGGGTGACCTCGGTGAGGCCGGCGATGACGGTACCGACGCGGCGAACGCGACCAGAGGGATTGTCGTCATCGGTGGGGCCGGCGGGATCGGCAAGACGTGGTTGGCGTTGCGGTGGGCGCATGAGCACCGGCGGATGTTTCCCGACGGGCAGTTGTCCGTGAACCTGCGCGGGTTCGATCCGGCCGGGGAGCCGCTGTGCCCGTCGGTCGCGACCCGGATGTTCCTCACCGCGCTCGGGGTTGCCGCGGATGCGCTGCCGGCGGGGGCGGACGAGCAGGCGATGCTGTACCGGAGGCTGGTGGCGCACCGGCGGATGCTGGTGCTGCTGGACAACGCTCACGACAGCGCGCAGGTGGTGCCGCTGTTGCCGGGGACGCCGACGGTCGCGGTGCTGGTGACCAGCAGGCGGCGGCTGACCGGGCTCGTCGCCGCGCACGGCGCGCATCCCGTCACGCTCGAGTGCATGACCGATCCGGACGCGGCCGAACTCCTACGGGCGCGGCTCGGGGCGGCGCGCGCCGAGGCCGAGCCGGAGGCGGTCCGGGCGTTGCTGCCCCTGTGCGGAGGGCTGCCCCTGGCATTGGGAATTGTCGCGGCGCGGGCTGCCACCGACCCGCACTGCCGGCTCGCCACGCTCGTGAACGAGCTGCGGGCCCGGCGGACCCGGCTGGACGCGCTCGATGCCGGGGACCTTGCCGTCAGCCTGCGCGCGGCCATCGCCGGGTCGGTGCGGCACCTGTCGGCGGCGGCGGGCGCGCTGTTCGGGCGGCTGAGCCTCGCGCCCGGGCCTGACATCGGTGCGGGGGCGGCGGCCAGCATGAGCGGGTGCGGGCCGGAGGCGCTGCGGCCCGCGGTCCGGGAGCTGCTCGACGCGAACCTCCTCGCCGAGGAGACGCCCGGGCGGTTCCGGATGCATGACCTGGTCCGCCTGTACGGGATGGAGCTCGCCGCCGGGACCGACGGCGCGCGGCCGGCGGTGGAGCGGCTGCTCGAGCACTACGTGCGGCAGGCGTGTGCGGCGGCGCTGCGGCTGGAGCCGTTGCGGGACCCGCTGCCCGGAGTCGGGGCGCAGGCGTGTCCGGACCGGCGGGCGGCGCTGGCGTGGTTCGCGGCGGAGGACCAGGTGCTGGCGTCCGCAATTCGGTACGCGGCCGGCGCCGGGTTCGACCGGCACGCGTGGCAGCTGGCGTGGGCCCTGGTATACGTGCTCGACCAGCGCGGCGACTGGCACGCCCAGGCCGATGTGCACCGCACCGCGCTGCGGTCGGCGCAGCGGCTCGGCGACGACGCCGCGATCGCGCACTCGCTGCGGGGGCTGGCCCGGGCGTACACCTGGCTGCGCTGCTTCGACCAGGCGCGGGACCAGCTGCGGGCGGCGCTCGCGGCGTCGCGGCGGCTCGGGGACCTGGCCGGGCAGGGGTTCGCGTTCCGGGGGCTGGCGCGGGTGTCGGCGTGGCAGGGCGAGCCGGGCCGGGCGCTGGCGGACGACCGGCGGGCCCTGGCGATGTTCGAGGCGGCCGGCCACGACCACGGGCGCGCGCAGACCCTCAACGCGCTCGGCTGGCACCTCGCGCACCTCGGCGAGCACGAGCAGGCGATCGACTGCTGCGCCCAGGCGATCGAGCTGCACCGCCGGCTCGGCGACCGGCACGGCGAGGGCATCACGTGGGATACTCTGGCGTACTCCCGGCACCGCAGCGGCATGCCCGACGAGGCGGTCGGCTGCTACCAGCGCGCGGCGGCCCTGCTGCGTGAGCACGGCGACCGCTACCAAGAGGCGGTCGTGACGGGCCACCTGGGCGACACGTACGCCGCGCTCGGCCGGACCGCCGAGGCCCGCACCGCCTGGCTGCGCGCCGCCGCGCTGCTCGACGCGCTCGGCCACCCCGACGCACCGGTCGCCCGCGCGAAGACCGCGATTACCGGTAATGACAATCCCGAAATTGCCGAGGGCGGCAGGCACGCGGCGAACACCGCGCACGCCGTATAGGCGGCCGATGGCTGTGAGGTCACGGGCGGCCCCGTCGGGACGGTCGTAGGCGCCCGCAGGTGCCGTCAGCGCCGCTGTGATGCTGCGACGCGTCGGCCGGAGGTGAACAGATGCGTGGCGATGCGTGTGACAGTGCACATTGGCCAACCCCGGCCCCACCTGGGCTGCTGCCGCGCATGAGCCGTCGACTGACTGACAACGGCGACGCGGAATCGTCGCGGATGAGATCATGATCGGCGCGGGGTCGTTCGAACAGGTCGCGGCTGGTTTCTGGCACCCGGACAGTGAGCGTCTCCGGCTGCCGCCGCTGACGGACGAACTGGTCGTCGCCGCGGAGCGACACCTCGATGTCACGTTGCCGCCTGATCTCCTGCGACTGCTTCGGCTCCAGAACGGCGGTGTGATCGCCGATTCGTGGGATGCATGCCCTGCCGAGACGAATTTCTATGCAGACGATCATGTCCCCTTTGAACGCCTGTATGGGATCGGCCTGGGCGGGCAAGCCGAGACCATGACGCTGCTCGACACCCCGTATCTGGTGCAGGAATGGGGGCTTCCGTCACCGGTCGTCCTGCTCAGCGGTGACGGGCACTGCTGGATCGCCCTCGATTACCGGAAGTGTGGACCGACAGGCAACCCCTCGGTTGTGTGGATCGACGACGAGATGAACCACGAACTCCTGCTCGCACCCGACTTTCGTGCGTTCGTCGAGCGTCTGACAGCGTCCGCCGCCTTCCCCGAGTGAGCCTGCGGCGGGTCCGGCCGAGGGTCGTGGGTCGAGCCGATTACAAGCGTGCAGCGACTGGTCTTCGAAGGAGACCGGTCAGAGCTCCAGGTACCCGAGTTCGTCGATGTAGAGGAGGTCGACGCGGCCGTAGCGGGCGATGGTCTGGGTGAGTTGCTGCCGCCGGCGGCCTCGACGAGCGCCGAGCGCAGCGCCTCCCGCACGGTGCGCCGATGCACACCATGCCGCTCAGCCAGCGCGCGGATCCGAGAGCGCTTCACGGCGCGCGTCGCGCCGGATCGCCTCGAACAGCTCCACCCGGGATCTCAACCAGCCCCCTAGCGACGAGCGGCGACGGGGCGAGCGCCGCGAGAGTGGACACCCGGCCTGCATAGACGGATGCCCATGGGGTGTGGAGACTGGACGGGATGGAGCGGATCGGGGTGCGGACCGTCGTCTCGTTGCTCGCGGGCCGTGGGGCGTACCGGGCCGCGCAGCTGGTGGCGACCGTCGCGCTGCTGCCGCTGTGGGGCACCGAGCGGTACGCGACCTACGCGGGTGCCGTCGCCATCTTCTCGTGGGTCGTCGCGTTGCTCGTCTCCGGGCCTGAGAAGACGGTCCTGAAGCTGCTGCCGCGGGCGCCGCGGACCGGCCCGCTCATCCTCCGTGCCGCCGCCGCGCTGCTGTGGGTGCTGCCGGTGCCGCCGCTCGTCGCGTTCGTGGTCGCCGCGCTCGTCGCGCCGGGCAGGCCGGTCGCGGTGTTTGTGGGTGTCGCGGCGCTGTGCACGATGACCGGGACGTTGCTGCTGCTGGTGGGGCTGCATCGGGCGGTGGGCCGGCCGTGGTACGACGCCCGGGCGTTCTTCCTGCTGACCGTCGTGCAGGGGGTGCTGCTCGGCCTGGTCGCGCTCGGGCTCGGGCCGCTCGGGTACGTCGCCACGCTCGTCGGCACCGAGACCGTGCTGTGCCTGCTGCTGCTGGTGCGGCTCGGCCGGCCGTCGCTCGCCATCAGGCACCGGCCGGCGTTCCTGCGGCGGATCTGGTGCACGGTGGCGCTGATGGGCGGCCCCGAGGTGTGCATGTACCTGTGCTCCGGCGTTCTGGTGGCGCTGCTGACGGTGTCGGCGTGGAAGGAGCAGGTCGGGCCGCTCGTCGCCGTCGACGTCGTCTGGTCCGCCGGGATCAACTTCCTGCTGTACCTGCTGCGCGTCTACACCCCGTGGGCGTCGGTGCGGCTGCTCGGCGCCCGCGGTGCGGCAGGCAGGGACGCGGCCCGGCGGATCACGCGCTGGGTGATCGCCGCGGACCTCGCGTATGTCGCCGCCGCAGGTGTACTGGTGTCCGCCACCGACGCCCGCCAGGGTGTGGTGCTGTGGGCGGTGCTGTTCGCCGCCCGGACCCCGATGCTGGTGGCGACCATCTTCGCCGGCTACCTGGTGGAGAACTCCGACGCGCGGTCACCCCGGATCACCGGCCTGGCCGCCGCCATGGGCCTGGCCGCCGCGGCGGTCACCGGGCTCGTCGCCGTGCCGTACAGCGGCGGCGTCGGGCTGCTGATCGCGCTCGCCGCCGCGGAGATCGCGCAGGCCGCCACGCTCCACGTCCGGCTGGGGAAGCGCGCCCGGCCGGCCCGCCGCACCCCCGTCGAGGAGGACGTCCATGTTGCTGCGTGAGATGGCGTACGTGCCGGTGACGCTGCTGCGGCAGTACGGCACCCGGTCAGGGCTGCGGCGGTTCCAGCTGCGCCGGCTGAACCGGTTCCTCGCCCACGCGAACGCGCACGTGCCGTATTACCGTGGCAGGCTGCCGCAGGTTGCCGGTATCGAGGACCTGGCCCGGTTGCCGTTGCTGACCAAGGCGATCATGCGCGCCACGCCCAACCGGGAGTTCGTCGCGGACGGTGTCGACACGGGCGGATGCGTGGAATTCTCCAGCAGCGGCACCACCGGGCACCGGGTCACCGGCTGGCACGACATGAACGCGCACGACTACCACATGGCCGCGTGCGTCCGCCGGTTCTTCGCGACCCGCCGCTACCTGCCCTGGGACCGGCTCGCGCACCTCAAGCCGTTCCCGATGCCGGGCCGCCTGGTGGAGAAGGTGGGCCTGTTCCGCCGGCACGTCATCCTGACCACGACACCCCCGGCCGACTGGGTCGCCGGGCTGCTGGCGTACCGACCGAAGGTGCTGATCGGCTACCCCGTGCACCTGCGCGAGCTGGTGCGGACGATGACCGAGGAGCAGCGGGCCGCGCTGCGCAAGGACCTGCGGCTGGTGCTGACGGAGTCGGAGCTGCTCGTGCCGGCGTGCCGGGCCATGCTGGAGGAGCGCCTCGGGGTGCCGGTCCGCGACGAGTACTCCGCGTACGAGACGCTGAACATCTCGTTCGAGTGCCACCGCGGCGGGGCGCACCTGGCCGAGGACCGCGTGCTCGTCGAGATCGTCGCCGAGGACGGGACCGTGCTGCCCGACGGCGAGGAGGGGCAGGTGGTGGTGACCGCGTTCGGCGAGCGCGCGATGCCGCTGGTCCGCTACGCCCTCGGCGACCTCGGCGCGATCCAGCCGGACCCGTGCGCGTGCGGCCGCCGGTTCCGCACCTTGAAGCTGACCAGCGGACGGATGAACGACGCCGTGGTCCTGCCGGACGGCCGGAAGGTCTTCGGCGACGTGTTCCTGGGGGTCGCGATGTACGAGCCGGGCGTCGCGGAGATGTTCGTGCGGCAGGACGCGGCCGGGACGATCCGCGTCCATGTGGTGCCGGACGGCACGCTGGCCCCCGAGACCGTCCTGGCCGGCACCGCGCGGACGTTGCGGGAACGGGCCGGCGGCGACCTGCCGCTGGAGATGCGGCTCAGCGACCGGATCCCGCTCACCGCCGGCGGCAAGGGCCAGCTCGTGCAGAGCGAGTACGCGCCCGCGGTCGCCGTCAACCGGTCGGCCGCGGCCTGACGGAGCAGCGGCAGGGGAACCGGCACGGGCACTCCGGGCAGAAACAGGGCATGAACGCACTGACGACCGGGGCGCGTGACGTCTCGCCACCGGATGTGGCGGCCTTGTTCGACGCATACAGCGAGCGTGTCTACCGGTACTGCGCCCACCGCGTCGGCCCGGTCGCCGCCGAGGACCTCGTCGCCGAGGTGTTCCTGGTCGCGCACCGGCACCGGGACCGCATCGCCGGGCCCGGCGAGCCCCTCGCCTGGCTGTACGGCATCGCGACCAACCTGCTGCGCCGGCACCGGCGGGACGAGGTGCGGGCCTACCGGGCCCTGGCCAGGGTCGGTGTCGACCCGTTCGGCGGTGTGACGGGGGTGGTCGACTCGCACGACACCCGCAGCGCGGAACGGGTCGACGCGACCAGGACCGGCCGCCGGCTCGCCGGCGCTCTCGCCGCGCTGCCGCGCCGGCAGCGTGACGTCCTGCTGCTGTTCGCGATCGCCGAACTGTCCTATGCCGAGATCGCCGTGGCGCTCGACATCCCGATCGGCTCGGTGCGGTCCGCGCTCAGCAGGGCCCGGGCGAGCGTCCGCGCCGCGATCGACCTACCGCCTGACTCCGACTCTGACGCTGACTCTGGGAGCACACCGTGAACGACGTTCGCGACATCGATGAGATCCGCGCGCTCCGGGCCCGGTTCGACCAGCCGGCCAACCTTGCCCGCGCACGGGCGCGGGTGCTCGCGGGCACCGGCGAAAGGACAGCGCGACGCTCACCGGCGAGGTCGTGGGTGCCCGCCCTCGCCGGCGTCGTCGTCGTGGGCCTGGTCGTCGCCGTCGCGCTCGTCGCCCGCGGCACCGACACGGCTCCGCTGCGGCCCGGAGGCGCGGGCACGCCGAGCCTGCCGGCCTCAGCCGAGGAGTGGGCGCGCCCGGTCGATGCGCTGGTCCGGCTGGCGTTGGCCGGCCCGGCGGCGGCCGAGGTCCATGCGGGGCAGCACATCAGGTCGGAGGTGCGGCTGTTCGACAACGGGATCCGCCGGACCGAGACGTCGCTGTACGAACCCGAGGGGCTGATCCTGACCACCACCGCCGCCGAGTACGTGCAGCAGCAACGGACCACGTTCGCCAAGGACGGCCCGTCGCTGCGCCAGCCGACACCCGAGTACCTGGCGGGACTGGCCGCCGACCCCGGCAGGCTGCGCACGATGCTGCTCGACGCGCCGTGCCCGCCCAGTGGCTGCACCGACGAGGTGCGGGCCTGGTTCGCCTGGAACCTGGTGAGCGACCTCGCCCGCACCGCCGACGTGATCGTCCCGCCGGTGCTGCGGTCGGCGCTGCTGCGAATCCTGACCGGCCTGCCGGGCGTCACCCTCGGCCGGGAGACCATCGACGACGTCGGGCACGGGGCCCTCTCCATCACCGTCAAGGGCGACCAGACCCACCGGCTGATCCTCGGCGAGCACGCCCGGATCGTCGGCGCGATGACCGGGGGCGGCAGCTCCTACTCGCTGTCGCTGTGGACGACCACGCTCGTCGACTGACCCAGTTGGCCGACCGGGACCCTCGCCGTGAACTCCAGCCGGAGCACGGCGAGGGCGGCGGCCAGGCGGACCTGGGCGGTGGCCGGGTCGGGGCCGGTGACGACGAGGTAGCCGATCTTGTTCGCCGCCTGGTCGAACGGGTGGACGGTCGCGCCCGGCTCCGCGTACACCTCGCAGCACACGACACCGGGCAGCTGCCGGGCCTCCGTGACGCCGCCGACCGCGGTGAGGATCGCGTCGCCGGGCAGCGGCGAGGCCAGCACGTGGATGATGCCCGCGTGCTCCTGGGTCGGGGTGAGGTCGAACGGCTCGCCGAGGACCATCGAGACCAGGGCGGCGACGGTGTCCACGCCGTACATGTGCCGCATCAGCAACGGGAAGGCGTTGCCGCACAGGCGGGCGTTGGCTTCCAGGACGGCGAACGAGCCGTCGGCGCGGAGGATGACGTCGAAGTTGGCGGGGCCGTCGAACAGGTCGATCGCGCGGCACAGCCGGCCGGCCGCGGTGACGAGCCGGCCGCGGACGGCGAGACCGATGGTGGCGGGCGCGGCGTGCCCGCCGATGACGAAGCGCGGGCCGGGCACCATCCGCTTCTCGGTGATGCCGGCGAACGCGACCCGTCCGGCCCGCATGAACACGTCGACGGTGAGGTTGCGGCCCGACACGAACTCCTCGACGAGCAGCGGCCCGCCGGGTGCGGTGAAGCGGGCGGCGTAGTCGAACGCGCCGGGCAGCTCCGAAGCGTGCGAGACGAGGGTGATGCCCTTGCTGCCGGAGGTGTCCGGTGGCTTGACGACGACGGGGAAGCCGATGTCGTGCGCGGCGGCGGTCAGGACGGCCCGGTCGGCGCTGCGCCGCCAGTGGTAGCCGGGGACGCCGGTCGCCCGCACGACGTCGTGGAAGGCGGCCTTGTCCAGCGACGCGCGGGCCGCGGCGGCCGGGAACCGGAACGGCAGGCGGTAGCGGTGGCTGAGCTCGTGCCAGGTCCACAGGCCGGCCTCGCTGGCCGCGGCGACCACGGCGGTCGGGCGGCGCCCGTCGAGCGCGGCGACGATCCCCTCGTGGTCCTTGATGCTGACCGGCAGCCACACGTCGGCGTACGGGTACGCGGGCCGGTCGGTGCGCATGTCGACGCCGATGGTGGGGATGCCGCGGCGGCGGGCCTCGAGGTAGACGGGCAGCTGGTCCTCGCTCGCCCCCAGAATGAGCATCATCGCGCGGCCTCCGTCTCAGCGAGACGGCCGGAGACGGCTGACCCCGGGGGTGCCGCGTACAGCATGTCCCCCGGCTCGATGGGAATGTTGGCCTCCCGCACGTAGTACAGCCTGGGCCGCACCGAGCCGCGCACGAGACGGTGCACATAGGCGGCGAGGATCCCGACGGCGGCGAGCAGCACCACCTCCCCGGCCACCACGCCCGGCCGTCCCGCGGCGATCACGACCGGCACCGCGCAGGCGACCGCCGCGTACAGCCACACCAGGGGCCGCAGCGAGAAGCCGAAGAACAGCTCGGCGCTGTGCGAGAACAGCCGCCACACCGCCCACCGCGACCCGCCGTCCTGCCGCTGCCGGTGCGCGACGTCGACGGT
This sequence comes from Dactylosporangium sp. NPDC006015, assembly GCF_040614215.1. Lineage (NCBI taxonomy): Bacteria > Bacillati > Actinomycetota > Actinomycetes > Micromonosporales > Micromonosporaceae > Dactylosporangium > Dactylosporangium sp. NPDC006015. Next base: position 117,204 of record NZ_JBEXUD010000018.1, on the reverse strand, counting down.
CGCCCAGCGGGCCCCGAGCAGCGGCATCGTCGCGACGAAGTACGGGGTGGCCAGGCGCATGTCGACGGCGCGGCGGGCGACGGCGGCGCGCACGACCCGGAACACCGACGAGCCGTAGACGAGGTCGACGCCGAAGAGCCGCTGCGCGAGGCGCTGCTGCGCCGCGGATCCGAGGCGGCGGAAGAGCGGGTCGTGCCGCTCGCGACGGATCCCGTACACCACGTCGTAGCCTTCGAGTGCCTTCGCGATGAGCTTCGGCGCCTCGGCCGGCGGTGACTGCAGGTCGGCGTCGAGCTGCACGACCCATTCGCCGCCGGCGTAGCGGAACCCGGCGCCGTGCGCGGCCTCGAGGCCGAAGTTGCGGGAGAACGACACGTACCGCACCCTCGGGTCCCGGGCGGCGAGGGCCTTCACCTTGGCGAGGGTGCCGTCGGTGGAGCCGTCGTCGACGAACAGGATCTCCAGCCCCGGGTAGCCGGACAGCTCGGCGTCGATGGTCGCGTGGACCTCGTCGACCTGCCCCTCCTCGTTGAAGCACGGGATGAACGCGGTCAGCGAAGCGGGCGCCGGCTCGCCGGACCGTTGCCGTGGGATCTCACGCATGCGACCTCCCCGTACACCTCGGACAATGACCTCAGTCGCGCAGCACGGCCCGCCATGACGGTGGCAGGTTGCGCCGCACCTCGATCGCGTCGAACACCGACGGCTCGCGCGGCCCCTGCCCGCGCACCCAGGCCGCCATGGCCGCGAGTCCGGCCTCGAGGGGCACCTCGCCCTCATCCAGGCCGAAGCACTTGCGCACCTTGGTGTGGTCGGCGTACGCGTGCCGGACCTCGTTGCGGGCGGGCAGGTGCGTGACCCGCAGCGGCACGTCCATCGCGGCGGCGGTCGCGCGGGCGAGCGCGTTGAGCGAGTAGACGCTGTCGCCGCCGATGTTGAACGTCTCGTTGTAGGCGGCCGGGGTGGTCACGGACCGGGCGACGACCGGCGCGACGTCGCTGATGTGGGTGAAGGCGCGGACCTGCTCGCCGTCGCCGAACACGGTGAACGGCTCACCCCGCAGCGCCTGGTTCATGAAGATGCCGATGACGTTGCGGTACCGGTCGCCGATGTTCTGGTATTCGCCGTAGACGTTGTGCGGCCGGAAGATGACGTACGGCAGCCCGAACATGTCGTGGGTGACCCGCAGCTCCTGCTCGACGGCGAGCTTCGCGATGCCGTACGGGTCCTCCGGCGCCGGCACCAGCTCCTCGCTCATCGGCACCTGGTTGCTGCCGTAGACGGCGATCGACGAGGTGAACACGAAGCAGCGGACGGTGCCCGCGTTGACGGCGGCGTTGATGAGGGTGACGCTGCCGAGCACGTTGTTGGTGTAGTTGAACCGTTTGATGAAGTGGCTGAGCCCTTCGGCGGCGTACGCGGCGAAGTGGAACACGTAGTCGAACCCGAACTCGGCGAAGAGCGCGTCGACGACGGCCGGGTCGCAGACGCTGCCGCGCCGGAAGACGGCGCCGTCGGGGACGTTGTACGGCGATCCGCCGCTGAGGTCGTCGAGGACGACGACGCGGTGGCCGCCGGCGAGCAGGCAACGGGCCACGTTCGCGCCGATGAACCCGGCGCCCCCGGTGACCAGCGACGTCGATGTCGGCATGGCCCGTCTCCTCACACGCTGGTGGACTGCGTCGCTGCCGGCGCCTGCGCGTCACCTTTCGCCCGGCCGAGGCGGAACCACCGGTCGGGCGCGGCCAGCACGAGGATGACGAGGACGACGTGGACGGCGATGAAGGCGTACGCCTCGTACTTGGTCGGCGGGTGGCCGAGGAACACCGTCATGTGCGACGCCCAGGTCCACACGTCGGGGATGGTCGCCCACTGCGGGTCGGTGTGGTCGTTGACCGTGAGGAACGCCAGGTCCTCCAGACCGGAGACCATGATGAGCAGCATCGCGTAGGCGATCCGGCGGGCGTTGCCGGGTGTGCCGCCGCCGAGCCGGTACGCGAGGGTGAGCGACATGATGACGATCGGCGTCAGCACGAGAATGTGGTAATAGACGGTCGGGAAATCGTCCAGGTAGAAGAAGATCTTCGGCACGAAGTAGAGGAAGAACACGCAGAACGCGGCCGGGACCAGGATCCGCACCAGGTGCAGCCGCCGGGCCAGCTCGACGTCGAGGCGGGCGATCGCCTCCGCGGCGAAGACGAACGGCAGCAGCTTGAACAGGAAGATCGCGAGGGACTTGACCTCGCGGTCGTGCGGCAGGACGAACCACACCACGGCGGCGCAGGCGACGGCGAGCGCCACCAGGACGAGAAACGCCGCGTTACGGCGGAGGACCTGACTCATCGGCAGTTGCTCCCCGATCGGGTGAGGGACGCGTGGCCCGAACAGCCCGAAGCATACGTGAGCGTCATTGCTGTCACAGAGATGATATTGACACGCGGCAATGATCGAGGGAGCGGGAAGGGGTGCACGAAATGGGTTAAGGAGCATTCAGGTGTGCAAAAGCGGCAGCTGTACCCGCAAATGGGTGCCGCGGCCCGCGGGGCTGTCGACCCGGATCGTGCCGCCGAGCGCCTCGACGCGGTCGGCGAGCCCGACGAGCCCCGATCCGCGGCCCGGGTCGGCGCCGCCGACGCCGTCGTCGCGGACCGACACGTCGAGCCGGCCGTCCCGCACCGCCCCGCGCACCTCGATGCGGGTGGCGCACGCGTACTTCGCGGCGTTGGCGAGGGCCTCGGCGACCACGTAGTACGCGGCGACCTCGACCGGTCCGGGCAGCCGGTCCGCCAGGTCGAGGTCGACGTCCACATCGACCGCGGACCGCCGGGCGAGCGCCTTCAGCGCCGGCTTCAGGCCGCCCTCGGTCAGGATCGCCGGGTGCACGCCCCGCGAGATCTCCCGCACGTCGTCGACGGTCCCGTTGATCCCGTCCACCACCTCCGACAGCTCCGCGCGCAGCTCGGGCTGCCGCGCCGACACGGTGTGCTGGATCCGGCGGACGTCGAGGCCGAGTGACAGCAGCCGCTGCTGGACGCCGTCGTGCAGGTCGCGTTCGATGCGCCGGCGGGCCTCGTCGGTGGCGAGCACCACCCGGGTCCGCGACGCGGCGAGGTCGTCGTGGGCCTGGGCGTTGGCGACGGCGGTGCCGATGAGGTCGGTGGCCGCCGTGAGGCGTTCCTCGGCGTCCGGCGGCATCGGCTGGTCCCCCATCGCGAACACCGTCACCGCGCCCCAGAGGCGGCCGGCCACGCTGATCGGGGCGCTGACGGACGCGTGCGCGCCGAGCTCCCGCGCGTGGATGGCGACCAGCGCTGTCGCCCCGTCGAAGCTGCCCATCCGGGCGGTCTGCCCGGTGCGTTGGACGATGCCGGTGGCGGTGTCATCGCCCAGGGACACGCGCGCGCCGACCGGCATCTCCGGGTCCGGAGCCCCCCAGGCCGCGACGACGGTCGCGGTGCCGTCGGCCTCGAACCGCACGATCCGCGCCGCGCCCGTGCCGACGAGCCGCCCCAGCTCCTCGACGACCGCCGCCAGCACCTCGCCCGGGGTGCCGCCATGGGCGACGAGGGTGGCGACCCGCCGCAGCGCCGACTGCGTCCCGACGCTGTGCTGCAGTGCCTCGGCCATCACGTTGAACGACCGCTCCAGCCGGCCGATCTCCGCCTTGCCCGTCTCTGGCATGCGGGTGCCCAGGGCGCCGCCGGCGAGCCGGTCGGCCATCGCGGCGGCCCGGCGGATCGGCTGCACCAGCAGGCGGGTCTGGTAGCCGCCGACGAGCGCGATGGCGAGCGCCGACCCGGCGATGCCCGCGATGATCGCGATCATCTCCCGGTTGGCCGTCGCGGCGGTCTCCGTGTCGCGGGCCTGGATGACGTCCCGCTCCGTCTCCCGCAGCACGCTGAGGTCGGTGTGGAGCTGGTCGATGCGGCGGTCCCCTTCCAGCAGCACCGATGCCGACTTGGCGCCGGCGTCGCCGCGCTGCGCCGCCTCCACCGCGGGCCGCGAGACCTCGTCGGCGAACGCCGTGCTGGTCTGCGCGATCTGCCGCGTCTGCTGCCGCTGGGTGTCGGTGGTGGCGAGGGCCTCGAGGTGCTGGTTCGACTCGACCAGGGCGGTGTGCGCCGTCTGCCACCTGGCGAGGAACTCCTTGTCGCCGGACAGCGCGTAGGACTCCTGGGCCGCGCGGAGCTCGATGGTGTGCCGGTTGACCTGGTCGGCGGCGGCGAACAGCTCGTGCGAGCGCTGGGACAGCCGGGCCGTCTCCCGGTTCTCGCTGATCGACACCAGCAGCGTCGCGAACGCCCCGCCGACGAACACCACCAGCACGCAGGTCGCCAGCACCATCCGGCGGATGAGCCCACCCTTCGCCCCACTCATGCCCACTCCCGCCCGCTGCGATGCCCTCACTCCATGCCCGCTGCGGTGCCGCTCACGCCTGGGCGGGCTGACCACGTTTGCGCACGGTCAGGTGGGTAGGCGACCGCGGTGACTCGGATCGCCGAACCACTCGTCGCCGACGCCAGGACGCACGGGCTCGCCGGGGACGGGACCACCGACGACCGGCCGGCGCTCGCCGCGCTCGTCGAGAGCCTCGGCGCCGCCTACGCCGCGGACGGCCAGCCCCGCACCATCGTCTGCCCGGCTGGGGCGTACGCCATCCACGACGAAGGCATCAGGTGGCGCAGCGGCGTGTCGCTCATCGGTGCGGGGCCGGGCGCCACCCGGTTCCTGCTGGCCAACCCGTCCCGGCCGACGGGGCCGACCCCGCTCGCCGTCTTCACCACCCGGGAGCACGGCGCGGGCCGCGACAACCACCTCGCCGACTGCACCTTCGCGCACTTCGAGATCGACGGCTCGGGCGTCACCCTGCCCGCCTACGACGTGGCGGCCAAGGGGTTGTTCCTGCAGTACGTGCTGCGGGGCCGATTCCACGACCTGTACATCCACGACACCGGCGCGACCGGGTTCGGCTGCGACTTCCTGCAGGACACCGTCGTGGACGCCGTCCGCGCCGTGCGCTGCGGCCGGCTGAACAACGGCGAGGAGGAGGGCGGCGCCGGCATCGGCATCGGGATCGGCGGCTGGGGCGACACCGAGCGGCTCGCCGTCACCGCGTGCACGACCGTCGGCAACGGCACCAGCGGCATCTTCTTCGAGCTGCAGAAGTGGCACTGGACCCCGCCGCGTGGCATCCGCGTCGTCGGCTGCCACGCGGAAGGCAACCGCTTCGGCATCTCCGACTGGGGCGCCGACGGGCTCGTCGTGTCGGCGTGCACGATGACCGCCAACCATCAGGCGGGCTTCGACGTGTCGGCGCTCGGCACGTCGTCCGTCGCCGGCCGCGGCGGCATCGCCACCGGCTGCGTCATCGACGGCAACGTGTGGGACGGCGTCGCGATCGGCAACACGCCCGGCCCGTACACCGTGGAAGGCAACCGCATCAGTCGCAACGGCCGCTACGGGTACTGGCAGCACAACCTCGGACCGTCGGTCCGCGGCGTCCCGCCCCTGCCCGGCGACGCCGACCACTCGTGCGCGGACATCACCGTCACCGGCAACGACATCTGGGGCAACGCCCTCGACGGCGTGTTCGTCGACTCCCCCGTCGTGGACGCCTGCATCGCCGGGAACCGGGTCCGCGGCAACGGCCGCCAGGTGTCGCCCGCGTCCACCGGTGGCGGTGCGTCCGTCGTGTACGAGCGGCTGTCGGTGCGCGACGCGTCGGCCGGCTGGGTGCCGGACGGGCAGGCCGGCAAGATGGTCGCCGCGGGCTCGCAGCGGGCCGTGGTCGTGGCCAACACCGCGACCGAGCTCGTCCTCGCGCCGGTCCGCCCCGGCGCGGCCACCGCCTGGCCGGAGGCCACGCCGCGGCAAGGCACCGCGTACCGGCTGCCGGACGCGCCACCGGTGCGCGCCGGCATCACCCTCGGGGCCCGCACCGACACGCCGACGATCCGGGACAACCGGGTGTGGGACCGCGGCGGGCACCGGACCCAGACGCACGGCCTGCGCACCACCACCCACGGCACCTGCATGTCACCCCGCGTCCACGACAACGACCTCGAGGGCAACACCGTCGCCGCGACCGCCTTCACGACCCCGCCCGCGGGTGGCGTCTGGTACCGCAACCTCGGCCTCGACCCGACTCCCTAAGGGGGTGTCTCACTTGGTGAGTTTGGTGAGTCGTCGGTGGCAGATGAGGATGGCTGCGAGGTCGGTGAAGGCTTGGAAGTGCTCGGCTTTGCGTTCATAGCGGCGCACAAGGCGCCGGTTGTTGGTGAACCAGGACAGGCACGACTCGACGATCCACCGGTGCCGGCCCAGCCGCTCGGAGGACTCCACGCCCTTGCGGGCGATGCGAACCCGGATGCCGCGGCGTTCGACCTCGGCCCGGATCGCTTTCTGGTCGTAGGCCTTGTCCGCGTGCAGCTTCTCCGGACGGTGACGGGGCCGGCCACGCCGTCCGCGTACGGGCGTGAACGCGTCCAGCAGCGGGAACAGCAGTTGCGCGTCCGGGGTGTTCGCAGCGGAGATCAGCACCTGCAGCGGTATCCCGCGCCGGTCGCACAAGACGTGGATCTTCGAGCCCGGTTTGCCACGGTCGACCGGGTTTGGCCCGGTCAGGTCCCCCTTTTCACAGCCCGGACACTGATCGAGTCGACGATCGCCCGGGTCCAGTCGATCCCACCGGCGACCTGCAGCCGGTGCAGCAGCTCGTGGTGGATCTGTTCCCACAGTCCGTGCCGGGTCCACTCGGTGAACCGGCGGTGCACCGTCGGCCGGGACACTCCGAAGAACACCGCAGGGAGTTTCCGCCACGAACACCCGGCCTGGACCATGTACGCGATCGCGGCGAGCACCGCCCGGTCGTCCGCGCGGCGCTTCCCGCCGCCCTGAGGTCGTTTCGCAGCAACCGGAATCAACGGTTGCGCGACCTGCCACAGGTCGTCCGGCGCCCAGGTCTGGATCATATCCTCGACAACATCCGCCACAAACAGAAGATCATGCCCGAGGCAAGGACCTCACCAAGTGAGACACCCCCTAAGGCCGGACCCACGCCTCGGCCACACCGCCGCGGATCGTCACCACCCCGTGCTCGAAGTGCTGCACCCCGTCGTCGACGTCGTGCAGCATCGGCCGCTCGGCGGCGACCGGGAAGCCGAGCTTCCGGGCCAGTTCGGCATCGCCTGCCAGCAGGTCCGCCACGACCCTCGACACCGCGACGGCGCCGTGGGCGCTCTTCCAGTAGATCGCCCCGCCCTCGAACGTGGCGTAGCAGCACCACTCCTCGACCGGCTCCGCCCGGGCGTCGACCTCGCCGGACGTCGGGAGGCCCAGCCAGCCCGTCGTGCCGTGCATCCGCTCGTACAACGCCCCGATCGCGGCGCCGGCGGCGTGCTGCTCGCGGACGCGTTCGGCGGACAGCGCCGGCGTCGCCGCGTCGATGTGCCGGTCGTGCCACCAGAAGTCCCACTGGACATCGTGGTCGCCGTTCTGGACGCCCTGAGCACCGGGGAGGCCCGTCATCCGGACATTGTGACAGCCGGCGATGCCGCGATCGACCGGCGTTCTGCTCAAGTGGGGACTTCGATCATCCGCTCGATGACGGCGCCGGCACCGCCGCGGGCGGCGGCGGTGAAGCCGAGGTTGGACGCGACGAAGTGGCAGCGGGCGGCCGGGGAGGCCATGGCGAGGCGGGTGAGCTGCGCCTGCGCGGCGGGGATCAGGTGGTCGGCCAGGTCGGCGAAGTAGCCGCCGAGCACGACCACCCGCGGGTTGAACAGGTTGACCAGGATCGCGCCGCCGTGGCCGAGCCAGCGGCCGATCCCGGCGACCGCCTCCAGGGCCGCCGGGTCGCGGGCGTCGAGCCGGCGGCGCACCTCGGCGATGCGTTCGCGGGGGTCGGGGACGGGGCCGTCGCCGAGGCCGTACGCGAACTCGGGCGTGATCCGGCGGACCAGCTCGGCGAGGCCGACCTTGGTCTCCCAGCAGCCGGTCCGGCCGCAGCCGCACGGGTCGCCGACGGGCTCGACGGGCAGGTGGCCGATCTCGCCGGAGAACCCGTCGGCGCCGCGCAGCAGCCGGCCGTCGACGATCGCCCCGCCGCCGACGCCGACCGAGCCGGTCAGGTAGACGAGATCGGCGGTGCCTGCGGCGACACCCCACGTGTACTCGGCCAGGGCCGCCAGGTTCGCGTCGTTGTCCACCCCCACCTGCAGCGCGGGGTCGAGGCCGGCGGCGAGACGGGACACGACGGGCACGTCGTGCCAGCCGAGGTTCGGCGCCACGACCACCACGCCGCGCGCGACGTCGACCAGGCCGGGGACCGCGACGGTCAGGCCGACCGGGGTCACGCCGTGGTCGGCGAGCTCGGCGAGGGTACGGTCGGCGGCCGCCGCCAGGTCGTCCAGGCACCCCTCGACGTCGCGGCGCCGCGCGTCGAACCCGACCCGCCGCTCGACGACGGTCCGGCCGGTGAGGTCGCAGGCGTGGACCGCCAGGTAGTCGACGTTGATCTCGATGCCGACCGCGCCCAGCTCCGGTGACAGCGCCACCACCCGGCCCGGACGGCCGGCGTTGCCGGAGCGTTCGAGCCCGGTCTCGCGCACCAGCCGCCGGCTGAGCAGCTCCTCCACGAGGCTCGACACGGTCGTCTTGTGCAGCCCGGTGGCCGCGGCGATCGCCGCGCGCGACCTCGGCCCGTTGGCGCGGATGTGGCGCAGCGTCCGGCTCAGGTTGGCGCGGCGCACCGCCAGCTGGTCCGTCGTCTCATGCGCCGACGCCACGCCCCCAAGGTCCATGGCCACCATCGTGCCTCCACGGGCCGCGACCCGGCTCCTCGGGTCGGGCCGGAGCCGCCGGAACGGCACTGTCGGTATAGCGTCTGATCACTCCCAAGATATTGATAGATGTGATTGCGTTCGCGGTGTCCTGTCCACTCCTTTCCGCCAGGAGGAGGGTCAACATGCGCAGGAAGCTTCCCGCCCCGCTCATCGCCCTGGTCACCACGCTCGCCGCCGTCTTCGGCGCCGTCTCGCCCGCTGCCGCGGCGCTGCCCGACGCGGTCGGGTTCGTGCTGTGGAACGGCGCCGCCACGGTCCCGTCGGGCACGTGGCCGGCGGCGACCAGCGTCTCCCCCGGTCCGGTCGGCATCTACACGATCAAGTTCCCCGGTCAGGCCGCCAAGGGCGGCGTCGTGCACGTCACCGCGATCAACTCCGGGCCGCGCTTCTGCCAGGCGGTCAAGTGGGGCCCGTCCGGCACCGACGAGATCGTCGTCGTGCAGTGCTCCCAGCCCGGCGGCGCGCTCGTGGCGACGGCCTTCACCGCCCTGTTCGACAGCAGCTCCGCCCCCATCAGCAGTGCGATCAACGGCCGGTTCGGCTACGTGGACTGGAACGACGCGACCGGGACCATGGTCGACCAGTTCAACTCCTCCGGCGCCGTCAACGGCGTCACCCCGCTCGGCGGCGGCGTCTACGAGGTCAAGCTGCCCGGCCTCAGCACCGCCGGCCCGATCGACGGCAGCCTCCAGGTGACGGCCGTCAACAGCACCCCGGCGCGGTGCAAGGTGCGCAACTGGACGTCGAGCCCCGCCGGCCAGGTCGCGTACGTCGCCTGCTTCACGTCGACCGGCGCGCCGTTCAAGACCCGGTTCACGCTGTCCTACCAGTACAACCAGTCGCTGTGGGGTGCGGGCTGGCCGCCGCGCTACTTCGGGTACCTGTGGTTCCGCCCGCCGGTCGGCCCGCCGTCGACGAACTTCAACTCGCAGGCCGGCTTCGGCGTCAACACGCTCATGGGCGCCGGCGTCGGGCTGTCGCTCGTCACGTTCCCGCGGCTGGTCGGGCTGCCCGACACCGTCCAGGTGACCGCGTCCGGCGGCACGTCGGAGTTCTGCAACCTGCTCGCGCCGTGGGTGCACAGCGCCACGGACACGATCGTGCGCGACGTCGCCTGCTACGACAGCGGCGGCGCCCGGGTGAACACCGGCTTCCTCGTCAGCGCGAACGCGGCGGTCTGAAACCCTGGTGCCCGCCCCGGCCGTCGTTCAGGCCGCGGGCGGGGCGGGCGCCAGCCCGGTGCAGCGCCGCAGGTCGGCGAAGCGCTTGGTCGCGGCGGCGGCCGATGTACCGGTGAGCACCTTCGGCTGGCCGGTGCCGGACACGACCGCCGGGACCAGCTCCGCCCCGACCACGTCCCGGCCGCGCACCCGCACCTTCAGCACCCCGGTGTCGGCGGACCCCACGTACCAGACGAAGTTGCCGAGCCCGTAGGCGACGTAGGTCCGCCCGAGCCACCCGTCGCCCTGCAGCACGTGCGCGTGCGCCCCGATGATCATGTCGGCGCCGGCCTCGGCGAGCGCGGCTGCGAAGGTCTTCTGGTTGTCGTTCGGGCACGACTCGCGCTCCGTGCCCCAGTGGTTGAACACGACCACGACGTCGGCCCGCTCGCGCGCGGCCTTCACCGCGGCGACGGCCCGCGGCACGTCCCACGCGACGGCGATCCCGGGCGTCGCGGGCCCGGCCTTCCAGCTCTCCGCGAGGGTGTGGATCTGGCTGAAGCCGACGATCGCCACCCGCACCCCGCGCGCGGTCAGGATGAGCGGCGCGTAGGCCTCGTCGATCGTCCGCCCGCCCCCGAACACCGGCATGCCCTTCGCGGCCGCACCGTCCAGCGTGTCGGCGAACCCGACCCTGCCGTAGTCGAGCGCGTGGTTGTTCGCGATCGAGACGGCGTCGATCCCGGCTGCCTTGACCGCGTCGTACGCCGTGACGGGCGCCCTGAAGTGGAACTCCTTCGGCTCCGGCGTCCCCCGCGTGGTGACCGCCGTCTCCAGGTTGACCACGGCGAGGTCGGCCGCCGACAGCACCTCGGCCATCGGCCCGACCGCGGTCGCCGGGTCCTTCAACAGCCCGGCGGTCCGCTCGGTGAAGTGCACATCCCCGCCGAACGCGAGCGTCAGCTCCACCGGCACCGACGGCGACGCGGGCCCCGACGGCGACGCGGGCCCCACCGACGGACCGGTCGACGGACCGGCCGACGGCGACATTGGCGCCGGCGGCGGTTCCGCACCGCACCCGGCGAGCAAGGCCGACCCCGCGAGCACCGCCGCCACCACTGCCACCGCCTTCACGGCGCTCAGCGTACGAGCCCGGCGCCCGTCCGGCCTAGAACGGGTGCGGGTCCAGAAGGCGGTGCAGGAGCCTGCCCTCCTGCACCGCCTTCACTACTGGGTGCCGGTCGCCGAGAGCCGCATCGAGGTCGGCGAGGACCTGCGGGTCGACGCCCGTGGGTGAGTCCATGAGGGAGGCGTTGGCGCGGGCCCGCAGGGCGTCGGGGTGCCTGACGCCGATCCCGTCGGCGGTCAGGTCGGCAACCCGAAGCGCGAGGGCAACCGCCTCCTCGACGCGGCCGGTCTCATACAGGATCACCGCCAGGTTCATCTGGGCGGCGAGCAGGAACGGGTGCCGGTCGTGCAGCGCGGCGGTGAGCCCTTCGCAGGCCGCCTCGGCGGCGACCAGCGCGGCGTCGAGGTTGCCGAGCACCCGTTCGATCGCCGAGAGGTTGTTCTCGCACACGAGCGTGTGCGGGTGCTTCGGGCCGAGCGCGCTGGTGTACGCCGCGCGGACCGCGTCGGTCTCCCGCCGCGCCTCGGCAGTCTTCTGCAGCGACAGCAGGTTCGTGGCGCGGCTCAGCCGGCAGGCGAGGGTGTCGGGGTTGTCGGCGCCGAACTGGCGGTCCAGGGTCCGGTAACAGTCGTCCAGGATCGGCTGGGCCTCGTGGGCACGGCCGGCGCTGCGGATGGACACCGCGAGGTTGACCCGGGCGCTGAGCGTCCAGACCGCCTCGTCGCCCCGGAGCTCCCCGAATCCGGCGACGACCTCCAGCAGCATGCCGATCGACCGGTCGTAGTCGCCGAGCTCGCGCAGGTCCCGGGCGAGCGAGCCCTGCGAGAAGAGGTGGAAGAACGTCCGGCGGCCGAGGACGACCTCGCCGAGCTGCACGACCTGCTCGTCCTGCTCGCGGGCCAGGGCGAAGTGGCCGGCCAGGCGCAGCGACGAGGCGAGGTTGTGCTGCGCCGCGAGCGTCTTGGGGTAGTACTCACCGTACTCCTGGGACCAGGTCGCGTACGTGGTGCGGTCGCGCTCCAGCGCCTGCCCGTAGTAGCCCAGCGCGCGCAGATCGGCACCGAGACCACCGGCCGTCATGAGCGTGTCGGACGCCGTGTCGCCGAGCAGCTCGGTCTGCTGCCGCAGCGTCTCGGTGTCCAAGTCGCGGGCTTCCAGCACCCGGCCGAGGTCGCGCAGCGCGTTGGCGTGGTTGAACTGCGCGCGCAGCAGCGGCACGAGCAGCCGCTCCCGCTCCGCCGCGTCGGTCAGCGACGCAAGCCGCTCCCGCCAGGCCTGCTCGATCCGCACGGCGAGGTCGTGGCTCTGCATGAACGAGCCGCGGACCCACACGTAGCGGATGCGGTCGACGATCAACTCCAGCACGGCCGGGTCGTCGGACACGAGGGCCATGTCGAACAGCGATCTGACCGCGGACTCGGGCCCGGCCTCGACCTCCAGGTGCGGCCAGAGCATCCGGTACCGGTCCCAGGTGCTGGCGTTGTCCACGTCGTCCTCGGGGCGCACCTTGGCGAACACCTGCAGGATGTCGCGCTGGGTCGACTCGATCTCCTCCCGCGGCATCCGGGCACGCACGACGTTCTGCAGGATCCGGTGCACCTGGATGCGGCGGGCGCTGTTGTCGAGTTTGAGCAGTGCCAGCCGGTTGAGCTGCTGGATGAGTTTGGCGGCGCTGGGGCGCCCGAGCAGGGTCGCGTCCGTGCGCCGCAGCAGGTCCAGCATCGAGTTGTTGTTCAGCAGGTCCAGTGCGATGTCCGGGGCGAGCAGCGAGCAGACCTCCAGTAGCCGGTAGGCGCCCGGCGACTCGGTCTGGAGCTGGTTGAGCGACAGCTCCCACAGCGCGTTGACGGCGGCGTCGGTCTCACCGGCGGCGATCTGCTCCCGGTACTGCGCCGGCGTCGTGCCGCTGGTGGCGAGCAGCGCGCCACCGACAGCGACGGCGATGGGCAGATCGCCGAGCAGCTCCGCGATCTGGCCCGCCTCGTCGACGGAGATGTCCTTCACCCGGCGGCGCAGGTGCGCGACGCTCTCCTGGCGGGTGAACACCTCGACCGGGAGGGTCTCGGCGCTGTCGCCCCACGTCTGGTTGCGGGTGGTGGCAATGACGTGGCCGTGGCCGCCGGACGGCAGGAAGCTCTCGATGTCGGCGAGCTCGTCGACGTTGTCGAACACGATCAGCCAGCGGGCGTAGTCGGTGGTGCGGCTCAGCGCCTGCAGGACGGCGCGGATGCTCAGCGGCACGTTCTGCAGGCGGGGCAGGCCCATGCGCTCGCCGAGGTCGGCGAAGGCGCTGTCGATGAGGATCTTCGGCTCGGCGTTGATCCAGTAGACGAGGTCATAGGCGGCGCCGAAGCGGTGCACGTACTCCAGCGCCACCTGGGTCTTGCCGACGCCGCCGAGCCCGTACAGCACGGCGACGGCCGGGTTGCCGGGGCGGGCCTGACGCAGCGCCGCGCGCAGGCCGCTGAGCGTCAGGTCCCGGCCGGTGAACTGCACGTTGGCGACCGGCGCATTGGTGACGTCCGGACCCCTGCCGGGATAGCGCCCGGCGTCGGCGTCCGGCGCGGGCCGGCCGAGCAGGCCGGTGACCTTCTCGACCGCGTCCCTGGCCGACAGCCCGCTGAGGAACACCGAGGTGTCCGCGGCGAGCTCCGGCAGCGGCGTGGTCTCGTCGACGTAGACCGCCAGCGAGCCCTCCGGCAGCGGCAGGCCCGCCTCGAGATAGGACGACGACACGATCACCATGGACCGCGGCGGCCGGGTCGACCGCTGCGCCTGCGCGGGGTCGAGCACGGTGACGCCGCTCGCGGCGAGCAGCCGCTCGATCCACTCGTGCCACACCTGATCCCGCGGGGCGTGCCGCAGCACGATCTCGGCGGTCCACACGGCCCGCTTGCGCTGGAACCGGTCCCGCCACTGCGTCCGCAGTGTCTCGTCGAGCCGCGGCATGGAGGTGACCTCGCCGTCGGTCACCTCGGCGGTGATGTTCTCGTAGGCGGTGAGCAGCGACGTCTTCGCCCCGCGCTGGTCGCCGAAGGTGGCGAGTGTCTCCTCGTAGGCGTACCAGGCCAGGTAGGGCACCTCGACGTCGAACCAGTAGCGGTCGCGGTCCGCGTCGCTGAGCCCGCTGGGGAGGCCGGCGAAGCGCAGCCTCGCGTGCGAGCGCCCGGTTTCGGCCTTGTCCTTCTCGGCGAGGTCGACCCGCATCGGCACCGGCAGCACCCGGATCTTGCGGTTGTGGTACTGCTGGCTGACCGCCTGGGCGACCGACGCGGCACCGTCGATGCCCTGCTCGCTGAGCGTGAAGCAGTCGACGAGGATGTCGGGCAGGTGGATGGTGCAGATGTCGGCGACGTCGCTCAGGCCGGTGCGGCCGTCGATCAGCGTGTAGTCGTAGTTGCGCTTCATGTCCGCGCGCAGCGCGTCGAAGAACTTGCCGCCGTCGAGGTTGTCGTAGAAGGCGTCCCAGTCCAGCGCGCCGACGGTCGGCTTGTAGTCCTGGTTCTGCCGGCCGGCGGACAGGAAGTCGATGCTGCCGCCCTCGGCGAAGTCGTACTCGATCGAGAACGCGAACCTCTGGGTGTTGGCGAAGTGCGCCTCCCAGCCCGCCGGCAACGCCCGTGGCTGCTGGGCGTTGATGGCCCTGTTCTCGACCTCGCGGATCATGTCGATCACACCGGCACGCTGCCGGACCGCGGCCTCGTCCAGGAACGGGTTGAAGAACCGGTGCAGGCCAGGCGACTCCAGGTCCCAGTCCGCCACCAGCACACGCTTGCCCCGCTCGGCGAGGATCCACGCGACATTGGCCAGCGCCATGGTCCGGCCGGTGCCGCCTTTGAACGAGTAGAAGGTGATCACCTGACCGTTGCGATCCATCATCGACTCGCTCTCAGAAGGTGGGGTCGGACGACTGCTCGCCGGTGGTCAGGCGCAACCGCCGCGACGGGATCTGGCGCGAGGATCTCGACGGTGCGTTCTTCAGGTACTGACGGACCGCCTCACTGATGAGTTGCGGCATGTGGGACACGAACTCGGCCAGTCCAGGAAGCCGACGCTGCGCTCACCGTCGATGCCCAGCAGCCGGCGCAGCTCCCGGGACAGGTCGTCGAAGAACTGCTGGACCGCACGGCCGTCTGCGCCCCGCCCGCTTCGGCCAACCCGACCGCCGCGAACGCGTCGCGGTGGGTGGCGCCGCGCAGGGCGCCGCCGGGGTCGGCCCGCAGCGGCACGACGGTGCGCACCCCGGCGCGCAACGCGGGAAGGTACTCGGGTGCCTGCTCGGCGAGCACCGTCCACGCCTCGCTGAGCCGCCCGTCCCATGCGGTGACGTCGGCGTCGCCGAGGCGGCCGGTGACAGCCCAGCCGTGGCAGTCCCGGCCGGGGTCAAGGTCGTCCAGCAGCACGCGCCAGCCGGCGGGTCCGGCGTGCCGTGCCGGCAACCAGCCCGGCCCCGCGGCGGGCCGGTCCTCCAGCCACGACACGGCGACCGGTGCCTGCCCGGACGCCACCACGGTGAAGCCGACCGGGGTGACCGACAGCGTGGCACCGCCAGGCGCGGGACCGGTCACGGCGCTGCCGAGCCCCGGCAGGTGGACCACGCCGTCGCGGACCGGCACCCACAGCCACGCGTCCGTGCCGGCACGGACCGCGGCGGCGCCGGCCAGTGCCGCGAGGTGGCCCAGGTCGGGCGGCGGGTCCGTGTCCGGCTGGTGCGACAGCAGCCAGTGCCGCAACCACGGTTGCTGGAGCCCCTGCCTGACGGAGTCCGGACCCCGGCGAGCGTGGCACTGCCCGGCGCGGCGGGTTCACGAGGCGGCCCGCACCGCCGGCGGGACGGTCCACCACTGGTCGGGGCGGTCGACGGCGGGGGCGGTGAGGCCGTCGCGGTCGACGCGGGCGAGGCGGAGCAGGAATGCGGCGATGCCGGCCGAGCCCTGCATCCAGGTGGGGTTCGGCGGCAGCAGCGGCGGGTCCTGGCGGTGCTCGACGAACCGCCAGTGGGCGCCCGCCTCGTCGAACAGCGCGCGCTCCGCCAACGCGTCGGCCATCGTGCGGGCGGCCGCGAGCAGCGAAACGTCCGAAGTGGACTGGGCGGCGTCGAGGAGGATGTCGCCGACGCCGGCGGTGCCGCAGCAGCGGCCGTCGTTGTCCCAGAAGCCGGGGCGCAGGCGGGCCGGGACGCCGGAGGTGAGGACGGAGTGCAGGCAGCGGCGGCGCAGGTCGTCGACCGGGAAGCCGCCGACCTCGGGAATGCCGGCGACGGCGAGGGCCGGGAAGAGCTGTGAGGTGCCCGCCGGGCCGTGGCACCAGTTGTACGTGACGGGCTCCACCTCCCGTTGCGACCGCGGGATCGTGTGCTCGACGGCGAACCCGTCGCCGGACAGGTCCGCGATCGCGGCCAGGTGCTCGCCGCCGCGCCGCGCCGCGTCGACGAAGTCGGCCCGGTCCAGCGCCCGGCCGGCCACCGCAAGGGCGGCGGCGACGCCGGCTGTGCCGTGCGAGAAGTTGGGGTTGCTGGAGCGGTGCCCCGGCCACATCCGCCAGTCGAGCCCGTGGACCGTCGGCTCAGCGGCCCGCAGCAGGGCCTCGCCGCCCGTGGTCATGATGGCGTCGGCGAGGTCGCCGCCGGCCCACGTGGCGGCGTGCACGATCCCGGCGGTGCCCATGACGACGTCGGTCAGCGGCGCGCGGCTGCCGGGCCTGATGTCGAACGTCGTCTCCCAGCCGTCCGGGGTGCGCAGGTGCGCGAGCCGCTCCAGCGCGATCCGCTCCGAGCCGGGCGCGAGCAGGCGCAGCACCGTGACGTCGCCGGCGAGGCCGTCGTACAGCGACGGCTCGACCCGGTCCGGGACGCCGGCCGTCACACGCGCGACGATCCCGTCCACGAGCGCCGCCTCGGCGCCGGTCAGCGGCCGGTGCAGGCGCAGCTCGGCGAGGACGGGCGCCAGGCCGGGCACGCCCGCGTACACCGTCTCGCGGTCGCGGTCCGGCCCGGGCAGCACCGGGCCGTCGTCGTCGGTGCCGACCTGGGCGAGCGTCCACGCCCAGGCGGCCTCGCCGAGCTCCTGATAGGAGGTCACGTCACACCGCCAGGGAGTCGATGACGCGGTCGAGGACCGCGCCGATGTCCGCGCGGGCCCGCACCGGGTCCGCGGCCTGCGACAGGTAGAGCGCCGCCTCGTCGAGGGCGCCGATGAGCACGTGCGACAGCGGCTCCGGTGGCTGCTCGGCGATCCGGCCGACCGAGATCGCGTAGCTGACCAGACTCTGCACGAGGCCCATCCCGTACCGGAGGCTGATCTCCCGCCAGCGGGCCCAGCCGAGGACCGACGGCGCCTCGATCAGCACGATGCGCTGCACCTCCGGCTCGGCGCACGCGTCCAGCCAGGTCGCCGCGCCGAGGCGCATGAGGGCGATCGGGTCGGTCAGCCCGCTGCCGCCCACCGCGTCGTCGATGCGGCGGGTCAGGTCCGCCTCGACCGCCTCGAACACCGCGGCGAAGAGGTCGGTCTTGTCGGCGAACTGGTGGTACATCGCGCCACGCGTGACGCCGGCGGCGCGGACGATCGCCTCGGTGCCCACGGCGGCGAAGCCGGACGCGGCGAAGAGCGGCCTGGCCGCCTGGATGAGGGCGGCCCGGGTCGCCTCCGAACGCTGCTCCTGGGTTCGGCGGTTGCTTTTCATACAGACAGTACGTATGTTTCTTGTGCCATGCACTGAACATATCGCGAGGAGGCGCCATGCCCGCCGTCGACATCCCGCAGGGGCGCATCGAATACCGCGTGACCGGCCCGGAGGACAGCGCGCTGCCGCCGGTCGTGCTCGTCCACGGCCTGCTCGTCAACGCCGAGCTGTGGACCCGCACCGCCGACGCGCTCGCCGCCCGCGGCATCCGCAGCTACGCGCCGGACCTGCCGCTCGGGTCGCACCGCGTGCCGTGGCCGCCCGGGACCGACCTCACCCCGCGGGGCATCGCGGCGCTCCTCGGCGACTTCATCGCCGCGCTCGACCTGACCGGCGTCACGCTCGTCGGCAACGACACCGGCGGCGCGATCTGCCAGTTCCTCATCGACGCCGGGCACGAGCGCATCGGGCGGCTGGTCCTGACCAACTGCGACGCGTTCGACCAGTTCCCTCCGGCGCCCATCGGCCTGCTCGTCAAGGCCGGTCGGCGGCCCGCTCGGCTGCGCATGTTGGCGGCGTCGGTACGGGCGAAGGCCCTGCGCCACTCCATCGCCGGCTACGGCGGGCTGGCCCGGGACCCCCTCGACGCCGCCCTGACCGCCCGCTGGGTCGCGCCGCTGCGCGCCGACGCGGCGATCCGTCGCGACACCGCCGCGTTCCTGCGCGGGATCTCGCCCGCGGAGCTGCTCGACGTCTCGACCCGGCTGCACACCTTCACGAAGCCGGTCCGCCTCGTCTGGGGCGACGCCGACCTGTTCTTCAAGCTGAGCCTCGCCCGGCGGCTGCGCGACGCGTTCCCCGACGCCGACCTCGTCGAGGTCGCGGGCGGTCGCACGTTCCTGCCCCTCGACGAGCCGGACCGGGTCGCGGCGGAGATCGCCCTCGACGCCTGACAGCGAGACGAGCCGGACCGGGTCGCGGCCGAGATCGCCCTCGCCGCCTGACGGCGATATGGTGCAGCGATGCATCGCACCGCGCTGGTCACCGGGGCATCGTCGGGCATCGGCAAGGCGACCGCCGCCGCCCTCGCCGCGCGCGGCTACCGCGTCGTCGGCACCAGCCGCCACCCCGCGTCCGTGCAGGACCCGCCCGAGGGGGTCGAGCTCCTGCCGCTCGATCTCGAGGACGACGCGTCCATCGAGGCCCTCGCCGCGGCCTCCGGCCAGGTCGACGTGCTGGTCAACAACGCCGGGGAGAGCCAGTCCGGCCCGTTCGAGGACCTCCCCGCCGACGCGCTGCGCCGGCTGTTCCAGGTCAACGTCCTCGGGCCCGTCCGGCTCGCCCAGCTGCTCCTGCCCGGCATGCGGGCGCGCCGGCACGGCCGGGTCGTGATGGTCGGGTCGATGCTCGCGTCCTTCCCGCTGGCGTACCGCTCGTCGTACGTCGCGTCGAAGGCCGCCCTGAAAGGCTTCGCGGAGGGGGCGCGGCACGAGTACTCACCGTTCGACGTCTGGCTGACGACCGTCGAGCCCGGCTCGATCAGCACCGGCATCAGCGAGCGCCGCACGAAGTACGTCGCCGACGACTCCCCGCACCGTGCGGACTTCGAGCGGATGCTGGCCGCCCTCGACCGCAACGAGCACAAGGGCGTGCCGGCCGCGCGGGTCGCCGCCACCATCGTCAAGGCCGTCGAGGCGCCACGGCCGAAGGCGTTCTACGCCGTCGGCAGCAACGCGCCGGTCGTCTTCCCGCTGCGCCGCCTCATGCCGTCCTCGCTCGTGTCGAAGGCCACCCACCGCCGCCACGACCTGCGCCGTTAGCGCAGCTGCGGCAGCACCTCGAGGGCGAGGCGCTCCACCTGCTCGTCCCGGCCCGGGCCGGGCACCTTCAGGTTGAGCACCGTGAAGCCCATCGCGACGAGCGCCCGCAGCCGGTCCGCCGTGTCGTCGCCGGCCCGCACCTCGACGTTGAGGGCGCAGGTGATGTCCTCGGGCGAGCGCCCCGCCCGCTCCGCCGCGGCCAGGACCCGGTCACGCATCGCGGGGAGCGCCTCGAGGGACGCGTACCCCAGCGACGGCATCCACCCGTCGGCCAGCCGCCCCGTCACGTCGAGGGCGCGGGGCCCGAACGTCCCGAGCCAGATCGGGATCCGGTGGTCCGGCTTCGGCTCCATCGGCGCGGCGGCGACGTGATGGATGCGGCCGGTGTACGTGGTGGCGGGGCCGGTCCAGAGGCCGCGGATGATCTCGATCGCCTCGGCGAGGCCGTCGACCTTGTCGCGTGGCGACGGCACGTCAATGCCGAACGCGCGGAACTCCTCGTCGGACGAGCCGCCGCCGAGCCCCAGGATCAGCCGGCCGCCGCTGAGCCGGTCGAGGGTCTCGGCCATCTTGGCGACCATGGCGGGCCGCCGGTACGGCACCCCGAGCACCCTGGGCATGACCCCGATCCGCTCGGTGTGCGCCGCCATCCACGCGAGCATCGTCCAGCTCTCGTGGCTCGGATCGGTGCCGCTCGGATGGTCGGACGTGGACACGAAGTCATACCCGAGCGCCTCGGCGGCGCGGGCCGCCGCGACCGGGTCCACCGCCGTCGACGCGGGCACGTCGACCCCAACCCTGATGCTTGACATGTCATGCACGCTAGCTCGCTTGAGTTTGACACGTCAAGCAGATCGCCTAGGCTTGGCGGCATGACGGAACCGCGCTGGCTCACCACCGCCGAGATGCACACCTGGCGCGGGTACCGGCGCATGCGCGGCCTCCTCGACCTCCAGCTCACCCGCGACCTCGGCGCCGACTCGGGCCTGTCCGACGCCGACTACGACGTGCTGACCGCGGTCTCCGAGGCCCCCGGCCGGCGCCTCCCCCTCGGCGAGCTGGCCGCCTCGATCCGCTGGTCGACAAGCCGCCTGTCCCACCAGGTCAGCCGCATGGAGCAGCGCGGCCTGGTCGCCCGCGGCCCCTCCACCGCCGACGGGCGCAGCGCCACGGTCATCCTGACCGACCACGGCTGGGCCACGGTCCAGGACGCCGCCGTCCACCACGTCGCCTCGGTCCGCCGCCACTTCATCGACGTCCTCGACGAGTCCGACGTCGCCGCGCTGGGCCGCATCGCCGACAAGGTCCTCGCCCACCTCACCGACGCGACGCCGCCCACTCCCCCACGCCGCCGCCGGTCGGCGGGCGGGTCAGTCGCGCAGCCTGCTCCGGAGGGCGGCGAGACGGTCGGGTGACAGGCCGTGGGCGAGCAGGTAGCCCTCGGCGCCGCCCCACCGCTCGTCGACGAGGTCCAGCACCGCCTGGATCGACTCGGGCTCGCACTCGCCCGGCGACTCCCAGCACACCGACGAGAACGTGTAGTCGGCGACGATGACGTCGTCGGGCACGGCGGCGACGCGGAGCAGCAGGGCGACGAGCATGCCGGTGCGGTCCTGGCCCGCCTGGCAGTGCACGAGGACCGCGCCGGGCGGGGCGACGGCGACGGCGGCGACCGCGGTGGTGATGCGCCGGGCGTCGCCGGCGATGCGGCAGCGGTACAGCTCGTCGATGCCGGCCAGGTCCGACAGCTCGTCGGCGGGGTCGTCGTCGGGGTCGGTGAACGGGACCAGCCGGTACATCGGGTCGGCGGCCAGGACGTTCGGCCGCAGTTCCGCCTCGTCGGCGCTGCGCAGGTCGATGACGCGGGTGACGCCGTGCGCCCGCAGCGCGGCCACGCCGTCGGGGGTGAGCCGGTGCGGCGAGTCGGCGCGCACCACGGCGCCGTGCCGGACCTGACCGCCGTCCGCGGTCGGCAGGCCGCCGAGGTCGCGGGCGTTGCGCAGCCCGGGCCACGGCAGCGGGGTGAACCTCATGACGCCAGGCCGACGAGGACGGCCGCGACCAGCACCAGCAGCGCGCCGACCACGAGGAGCCACCTCCGCCGGGCCCGCTGGCGGCGGCGCCGACGCCTCCGTGCCGCCACCCTCGCCGCGGCTCGCGACGCCCTCCTCGCGGACGGCCGCGCCTCGACCTTGACCGGCGCGGCCCCGGGCACGGGCACGGGCACGGGCATGGGCACGGGCACAGCCTCCGGCACGGGCGTGTCGTGTGGTACGGGCGCGGACTCGGGGACGGATGCGGCCCCCAGCACGGGCACGGCGGCGTCAGGTACAGGCGAAACGTCGAGGGCAGGCGCAACTTCAACCGAAGGCACGGACGGAACCGAAGGCGCGGGCGGCACCGGAGCGGGCGGCACCGGAGCGGGCCGGGGTGCGGGCACGCGGATCGTCTCGGCGTTCGCGCGGGCGATGAGCTTCCCGACCCGGACGCTGGCCGCCCGCAGCCGGGCGGCCCGCTTCGGCGCCAGCTTCCGGCCGGTGATGATGCCGCAGGCCTGGGCGACCGCCACGACGAGGACCGGGTTGCTGATGAGGTCGCGGTGGCCCAGCATCAGCGCCGCGACCATGTTCCGGTCCACCCGCAGCCCCGGCGCGAGCTTGTGGGCGCGGACGACCTCGGCGATGTGCCGGCGCGTGCTCTTCGACCGCGTCCGGCCGCGGGGGCGTTTGCGGGCGCTGCGGTCCGCGGTCCGGGCGGCCTCCGCCACCAGGACGGCGACCAGCGAATGCACCGCCTCGTCGGCCTCCTGCCAGCGCGGCGTCAGCGCCTCGGTCAATCCGTGGTCTCCCAGTGCGAACCCGTCGATCGGAGCAACTTACCCGGTGGCGGCCGCGGGCCAAACGCGGCGGCCGGAGATCCAGGTCTGGGTGACGCGGGTCGCGGGGTCGAACGGGTCGCCGTCGCAGATCGCCAGGTCGGCGGTCTCCCCCGCGGCGAGGCCGCCGGCGCCCGGCGCGCCGAGGGACGCGGCCGCCGTCACGGTCAGCGCCCGCACCGCCTCCGCCGGGGTCAGCGCCTGGGCCGGCTGGATCGGCCGCCGCACCGCGAGCCTGAGGTTGCCGAGCGGGTCGAGCGGCCCCGCCGGGTGGTCGGAGGCGAGGGTCAGCGGCACGCCCGCGTCCAGCAGCGACCGCCCGCCGACGACCGTCAGGAAGCGGTCGGTGCCGCCGTCGACGATCTGCGTGCCGAACGTGGTGAGGAAGCCGGGCTGCACCGTCGCCCACGCCCCGCTCGCCGCGACCAGGTCGACGGCCGCCGGGTCGAGGAGCACCAGGTGGTCGATGACGGCGGCGCCGGCGGGGGCTCCCACGGCGCGCAGGGCGGTCGCGGCCTGCCGCACGGCGAGGTTGCCGAGCGCGTGCATCCGCGGGCGCAGCCCCGCCGACAGGTACGCGGACAGCAGGTCGGCGAGCTCCCGGTCCGAGTACCGCAGGTACTCCAGTCGCAGTGTCCGCCCTTGTACGGTGGTGCGCCGGCGCATCGCGTCGCGCAGCGGGCCCGGGTGCCGGGCGGCGACGGTCTCCTTGACGGCCTGCCAGGTGAGCCGGCCGAGCGCGCGGGCCGGCATGCAGACGGCGCACCGGTCGCCGCCGTCGAGGAACAGCTTCGCCTCGCGCCCGCTCGCTCCGTAGTCGCCGTCCGGCGCGACCGACGGCCCTTCCAGGGGGCTGAGCAGCCCTTCGCCGGCACCGACCGCCCACGACAGCCGCGGCGATGCGGGCGCCGCGAGGCCGAGCATCCGCTCGTGGTGCTGCGGCGGGACGTACGCCTCGTGCGCGTGCGTGATGCCCAGCGACACGCACCGGTCGAGGGCCTGGCGGGTCAGCGCGACCGGGTCGCCGGGGGCGGAGGCGAGCGCGCGGGCGAGGGCCTCGCCGTAGGCCTGCTCCCAGATCTCGCCGGTCGGCCGGCCCCGGCGGTCGAGGCTCACGTCGCCGTCCTGGGCCCTCCGCGTGGTAATGCCGAGCGCCCGCATCGCCTGGGAGGAGACGGTGCCGCGGTGGACGTCGACGCCGCTGACCAATATCTGACGGCCGGGCGCGACGGTGTCGAGCTCGGCGGCGGTCGGCAGGCGCCGCTGCGGCCACCGGAACGGCCGGGCGTTCCAAACCAGCAGCCAGGGCGCGTGCGGGTCGGCCGCGGCCGCCGCCCCGATCGCGGCGAGCGCCGCGGGCAGCGAGGTCCAGGCGGAGCCGTCGACGCCGAGCGTCTGCCACCCGACAACGGTGGCGTGCAGGTGTGTGTCGACGAACCCGGGCAGAATGTGACACCCTGCGACGTCGATCATGGTGTCCGCCGGCGGGGGCGGTGTGTCGTGCGCGCCGGTGGCGGTGATCCTGTCGCCGGTGACCAGCAGCCAGCCAGGCTGCGGGGTGCAGGTCGGGCCGGCCCAGATCGTCGCTCCGGTCATGAGTGTCCCGGCCATGCGGCAACAATACTTACCCGGATGCGAGTAGGACGGCTCAGGCGCCACGACGGCCGGCAGCCGAGGATGTAGACGGTCCGTGTGGATGGTCAGGGAGGAAGGGAACGGTCGTGACGTTCGTGCGCCAATGGGTGCTTCGGATCAGCAGCTTCGGGCTGACCTGGCTGTACGCGATCTACCGGGTGCACCCGGCGGTGTGGCGGCTGATGGCCCGCAACTACCGGCCGTGGATGGCCCGGTTCGCCCGCCTGCACGCGTGGATGACGTGCCAGTTCGCGGCGATCGACGTGCCCGCGTACGGCGACTTCCTGCGCCGCAACGACTGGCGGTTCCGCTGGTTCGACCTGACCTCCTACCCGCCGACCGCGAAGCTGACCTACGTGAAGGCGTACCCGGAGGAGCAGCGCTGCTGGCACGGCCGGATCGAGATCGCCGGCAGCGTCGTCGACGAGTCGTCGGGGTCGTCGGGCCAGCCGTACAACTGGATCCGCAGCAAGAAAGAGCTCGGGACGGTGCACAAGAACCTCGCCGGCTACACCACGCTGGTGTTCCCGTCGAAGCGGCGGTTCGTCATCAACGCCTACTCGATGGGCGCGTGGGCGACCGGCACCAACACCGGCATCGCGATGGCCCGCGTCGCGATGGTGAAGAACACCGGGCCCGACCTCGACAAGATCATCGACACGCTGCGGCACTTCGGGCCCGGCTTCGACTACGTCATCACCGCCTACCCGCCGTTCCTGAAGCACCTGCTGGACAAGATGGACGCGGTCGGCTTCGACTGGGCGCCCTACAAGCTGTCCGCGCTGGTCGGCGGCGAGGGCATGACCGAGGCGCTGCGCGACTACCTGGAGCAGCGCTTCACGAAGGTGCGCTCCGGCTACGGCGCCAGCGACCTGACGATCGGCATGGGCGGCGAGACCGACCTGACGGTGTGGCTGCGCCGCCGCCTGCGCACCGACCAGGCGCTGCGGGAGGCGCTGCTCGGCGCCGACGAGCACCGGCTGCCGATGATCTTCCAGTACAACCCGCTCGAGACGTACCTGGAGACCACCGCCGACGGCGAGATCCTCTGCACCATCAACACGACCGCGGTGCTCAACCCGAAGGTGCGCTACAACATCGGCGACGAGGGCAAGCTGATGTCCTACGCGGAGCTGACCAGCATCGTGGGCAAGGACGCCGAGATGCAGCGCGCGTTCGAGGGCGACCGGATGAAGCTGCCGCTGCTGTTCCTGTTCGGGCGGAAGGACAGCACGATCTCGTACATGGGCGCGAACATCTACCCGCAGGACGTGGAGAACGGCCTGTACCAGGACAACCCCCTCGCCCACCAGATCCAGAGCTTCTGCCTCACGCTCGAGGAGCACACCGACCTCGAGAGCCGCCCGGTGATCCACATCCAGCTGCGCGAGGCCGTACACCTGACGCAGCAGCAACAGGAGGAGCTGGCCGACGTGTGCCGGCGCGGCGTGGTGCGCTACCTCGCCGAGGTCAGCCGCGACTTCGCCGAGTCACTGGCCGAGGACCCCAGCGCGGCGGACCTGCGCGTGCGCGTCCACGAGCACGGCGCCGGACCGTTCGCCGCCAGCAACGGTAAGATCAAAAACGTCTACCTGGCCAGGAGCGCCGCATGAGGACCACCGACTTCTCGAAGGTGCCACCGGTCGGGCAGGCGACCGCGATGTTCGTCGGCGCCACCCGCTACCGCGGCCCGCACTCGATCTTCATCCTCACGTTCACCTGGTTCAAGATGGTGCGCCAGATGAAGCGGCTGCCCGGATACTGCTGGCACACCGTCTACTGGCAGTGGCCGTTCACGCTCGGCACCATCGCGTTCTTCCGCGACCGGGACGCGCTGCTGCAGTTCGCGCGCACCAAACACCACCGCGACCTCATGTGCTGGATCACCGACAACGGCACCCGCAACGCCACCGGCGGCTACATCCGGCTCTACAACGCCGAGGAGAGCGGCTACACCAACGGCGTCTGGCGCGCCGAGGGCAATACGATGGCGCACATCGAGACCTACACGCCGCTGTCCCGCGAGACGGACGGCCCAGCCGTGCACCGGCCGGCGTCGTGACCGTCCACATCGAGCCCGTGACCGGCCGGGCCGGGCTCCGCGCGTTCTGCGACCTGCCGCTGCGGCTGCACCCGCGGGACCGGTACGTGCCCCTCGCCGACTCGGGCATCGCGGGCTTCACCGGCGACGGTGCCGAGCTGTTCCTCGCCCGCGACGACTCGGGCGCCGTGGTCGGCCGCACCTGCGTCCACCGCAACGCGAAGTTCGACGCGAAGCTCGGCCGGCGGCACCAGCTCTTCGGCCTCACCGAGTTCGCCGACGATGCCGCGGCCTCGGCGCTGTTCGAGCTGGTCGCGGAGCGCGGCCGCGACACGGAGGCGCTGTTCGGCCCGGTCGGGCTGCTGCCCAACCAGACCGGCGGCGTCATCACGTCGGGCTTCGACGAGCGCGGGTTCATCGACTCCGCCTGGAACCCGCCGCACTACCCCGTCTCGTACGAGCGGCACGGCTTCACCCGCCGCTTCGAGGCCGACACGTGGCTGTGCGACGTCGGCGCGGGCGGCGAGTTCGCCTTCGACGACGCGCGGATCGCCGCCGAGGACCTCGTAGTGCGGCACGGCTCCCGCCGCCGGTTCAAGGCGCAGCTGCCGATCCTCCGGGAGATGCTCAACGCGTCGTTCGCGCAGCTCGGCTACTACACCGAGATCGACGCCGACGAGCTGGCGAAGCAGACCGACGGGCTGTCGTTCCTGCTCGACGAGGCGCTGCTGCTGTGGCTGGAGAAGGCCGGCCGGCCCGTCGCGTTCATCGTCACCGTGCCCGACGTGTCGGAGTTCTTCATGAAGGTCGGCGGCCGGCTCGGCGTGCTCAACCAGCTGCGCCTGCTCGCCACCCGCAACCGCTACCGCCGCGACGCCGTCCTCATCATCAAGGGCACCGTCCCCGACGAGCAGGGCCGCGGCTACCTGACGCTGCTGTCCCGCGAGCTGTACCGGGGGCTGCGCGCCGGCGGCTACCGCACGCTGCGCAGCACGTACGTGGAGCGCGACAACCCGGCGTCCGCGGCGCAGTACCGGCGGATGGGCGGCCGCCCGCTGCACGGCTACACCTTCTACGAACGGGCGGTGGCATGAGCGGGCCGGAGCGCAGCGGAGGGCTGCGAATCATGGGCGCAGTCTTTCGGTCAGGCCGGCGCCGGAGCGCAGCGGAGGTGACGGCATGACCTGGGTCTCGGACTTGAAAGCGCTTGAGGACGACTGCCGGCGGGCGCCGAGCGCGCACAACACGCAGCCGTGGGTCCTGCGGTACGGCGACGACTCGGTCGACGTGCACTGGGACCCTTCGCGGGCGCTGCCGGACTCGGACCCGACGCGGCGGGACCTGTTCCTCTCCCTCGGCGCGTTCGTCGAGACCTGCCTGATCGTCGCGGCGGACGCGGGCCTGCCGGTGCGGGCGTCGGTGTCCGTCGACCGCGCCTCGCTACGGGCCGCCCGTCTGGTGCCGGATTCCGCCGTGTACGAGACGCCCTTCACCCTCGCGTCGGTGCGGCAGCGCGGCTGCGCGCGGGGCGGGTATGCGCCCGGAACCCTGGACACCGCGACGCTCGCCGCGCTGGCCGGGCTCGGCGCCGACCTGCGGCAGCTGCCCAGCCGTTCGCTCGTCAAGCCGCTCGCGGCGGCGGACCGGTGGATGTTCGGCACCCCCGCCGTCGTCGCCGAGCTGCGGGAGTGGATGCGCCTGTCGCCGAAGCATCCGCGGTACCGGCTCGACGGCCTCACGGACCGCGCGATGGCAATGTCCCGCGTCGAGGCGTCCGGGCTGGCCGCGATGATCGGGCCGCGCGCCTACCGGGTCACCCGCCGGCTCGGCGGCCCAGCGCTGCTGGCCGCCGCGTCGAAGGGTCTGCTGCGGTACGACGGCAGCGTCCTCGTCCTCGTCGGCAGCGCCGTCACCCCGGAGGAGGTGATCGAGCACGGGCGCGCCCTCGTGCGGGTGTGGCTGGCACTGTCGGAGCGCGGCCTCGCCGTCCACCCGCTGAGCCAGCTCCTGGACTGCACGGCCACCGGCACCCGGCTCGCCGAGCGCCTCGGCCTGGCGCCCGACGAGGCACCCCTCGCCGTGTTCCGCACCGGCCGGCCGCTCCAGCCGCCGGTCCGCTCGGCCCGTATCCCGTCGGCGTAGAACGCTGAGCCGGCTCGCTGGGTGCCGCGGCGATCCGGATCAGGGTCTGCTGGCCGGCCGCGACGAACCGGCGGTCCGCGTCGTCGCTGACGGTCATGCCGCCCAACATCAGACGCCGTCGTGCCTCACACGCCGTCGTGCCTCACACGCTGGCGTGCCTCACACGCCGTCGTGCCAGGAGTGCCAGAGGGCGGCGTACGGGCCGCCGGCGGCGACGAGCTCGTCGTGGGTGCCGAGCTCGATGATCCGGCCGTCCTCCATCACCGCGACCCGGTCGGCGTCGTGCGCCGTCTGCAGACGGTGCGCGATCGCGATGACGGTCCGCTCGTGCAGCACCGCGGCGAGGGCCCGCTCCGCCGTCCGGGCGGCCGTCGGATCCAGCAGCGCGGTGGCCTCGTCAAGGATCACGGTGTGCGGGTCCGACAGCACCACCCGCGCCAGCGCGACCTGCTGGGCCTGGGCGCCGTCCAGCGGGTGCAGCGCCAGGTCGCGGTCGAGGTCGTCGGCCCAGTCGGCGCCGACGGTCTTCAGCGCCTCGTGAAGCTCCTCGTCGGGGGCGGCCACGATGAGGTTGTCGCGCAGCGACTCGCGGAACACGTGGTGCTCCTGCGTCACGAGCACGACCTGCCGGCGCAGCTCGTCCGGTGGCAGGTCGGCGATCGGGACGCCGCCGACGGTGACGGTGCCGGCGGTGGGGCGGTCCACGCCCGCGACGAGCATGCCCAGCGTCGACTTCCCGGCGCCGGACAGGCCCACGATCGCGAGCCGTTCACCGGGGCGGATGGTGAGGTCGACGCCGTGCAGGACGTCGTGTCCGGGCTCGTACGCGTACCGCACGCCGCGCACCTCGATCCGGTCGTCGCGGGGCGCCTCCGTCGCGGCCGGGGCCGCCGCCGGGATCGCGGCGAGGCCTTCGACGCGGGCGAACGACGCGCTGCTGCTCTGCAGCTGCTCGATCCAGATGAGGATGCTGTCCAGCGGGCCGACGAGCTGCCGCAGGTAGAGGACGGCGGCGACGACCGTGCCGAGGCTGACCCGGCCCCCGATCGACAGCATGCCGCCGACCAGCAGCACGAGGACCACCGGCACCGCATACGACGTCTCCACGAGCGGGAAGAACACCGTGCGCAGCCCGAGCGTCGCCAGGCGGGTGCGGTGGGTCTCGGCGATCGCGGCGTGCCCGGCGGCGAGGCGGCGCTCCCGCAGCGCGAACGCCTCGATCGTGCGGGCACCGGCCGTGGTGGCGCTCAGCTCGTCGGCGAGCACCGAGTTGGCCGCCCCTTCCGCGAGGTACGCGGTGCGGGCCCGGCGCAGGTACCACCTCGTGACGAACCAGATCCCCGACAGCCCGAGCACGCCGACCACACCGAGCAGCGGGTTGATCACCAGCAGCGCCGAGCAGATGAACACGATCTGCACGGCGCCGACCGTCATGCCCGGCAGCACGTCGCGCAGCGTCGACGCGACCGCGTCGATGTCGGTGGTGCCCCGCGCGGCGAGGTCACCGGCCGGCACCCGCTCGACGACGGCCGCCGGCAGGGCGAGAGCGCGCCGGAGGAAGTCCTCCCGGATGCGAAACGCCGTACGCTCGCCGAACCGGTACGCGATCGCGAGCGCGAACCGGGTGAGCAGCAGCTGCGCGACGGCACACGCCAGCACCGCGAGCGCGAGCCGGTCGACGGCGCCGCCCTTGCCGGTCACCGTGTCGACGATCCGGCCGAGCAGCCATGGCGCGCCGAGCCCGGCGACCGCCGCCAGGGAGTTGAGCACGAGGATCGCGACGACGGACGGCTTGTCGGCCGCGATCAGCCGCAGCGCCGCCCGCCCGACCACCCGCTGGCCGGCGATCGGCAGGGTCGTCGTCATGCGTCGTCGCCGAACGCGCGGGTCACCAGGGCCCGGTAGCCCGGTTGGGCGGCGAGGAGCGCGCGGTGCGTACCGGATGCGGCGACCCTGCCGTCGACGAGGTAGTGCACCACGTCGGCGTGGTCCAGCAGCACCGGCGACGTGGTGGCCACGACGGTGCCACGCCCGGCCCGCGCGGCCGTGAACCGCTCCGCGATCGCCGCCTCGGTGTGCGCGTCGACCGCGGACGTCGGCTCGACGACCAGCAGCAGCTCCGGGTCGGCGTGGACGGCGCGGGCGAGCCGCACCCGCTGCCGCTGCCCGCCGGACAGGTTCCGCCCGCCCCACTCGACCCTGCGGTCCAGCTCGGCGGCGACGTCGTGCGCGACCGCGGTCCGGATCGCCGCGCTGACCAGGTCGTCGTCGGGCTCGTCGCGGCCGGCGACCACCTCCCGCAGCGGCCCCGCGAACAGGTCCGCGTCGTGCTCGGCGACCAGGATCCGGGCCCGCACCTCGGCCTGCGCGATCTCGGCGAGCCGCCGGTCCCCCCAGGTGACGTCGGTCGGCCCGTACCGCCCGAGCCGGTCGATCACCGCCGCCGACTCCTCGGGTCGCGCCCCGGCCAGCGCGGTCAGCCGGTCCGGCTCCACGACCACCCCGGACTCCGGGTCCCGCAGCGTGGCCGGCCCGTCCGGCGCGGCCTTCCCGCCCGGGTCGTCGACGGGCAGCTTCAGGAAGTCCACCACCCGCCGCGCCGCGACGAGCCCCCGCGTCGCATCGAACGCACAGAAGATCATCACATCGACGGGAATCACGAGCATGGCGGTGTACCCGTAGACCGCGACCAACTCACCGGCCGTGAGCTCCCCCGCCGCGGCCTGCCGCGCGGCGAGCCACACGACGAGCCCGAGGAACACCACCGGCAGCCCGCCGCCGAGCGCCCCGATCCAGCTGGACGGGCCGCCGACCCGGTAGCCCTGGTCCCGCAGCAGCGCGGACCCGACCTGGTAGCGCCCGTGGTAGACGTCCTTGCCGCCGAGGCCGTTGAGGATCCGCAGCCCGCCCAGCACGTCGACCAGCCGCGCGTTGAGCTCACCCTGCCGGTCCCGGTACCGCAGCCCGGCCCGCTGCGTGCGCCGCAGCAACGGCCCGACGAGCAGCACGAGCACCGGCACCCCGGCGAGCACCACCACGGCAAGCGTCCCCGACGTCCGGGCCAGCAGCACCGCCACCACCGTGTACGCCAGCGTCGACGCCACCCCGACCCCACCGACGTTCATCGCCCGCCCGATCGTCCACACGTCGGAGATGCCGATCGTGACGACCTCCCCCGCCGTGACCCCGCGCGGCAACGCCGCCCCCAGTCGCGTCGCATGCGTCATGATCAGATCCGCCGTCCGCAGCGCCGCCGTCATCCGCAACTTCGTCATGCTCCGGTGCCGCATGATCCCCAGCCCCGCGCTCGCCACCCCCACCACCAGCACCGCCCCGGCCCACCCCGCCAGCGCCACCGGCCGCCGCGACTGCAACCCCCTGTCGATCGCCTGCGAGATCAGGAACGGCATGAACGCCAGCCCCATGAACCACAGCGACCCGAACATCGCCCCGAGCGCGACCCTGCCCCTGATCTGCCACCCGAGCCGGACCAGAAACCCCGCGGACCCCCCGACCTCCATCCCTCCCATGCTGCCCCATGCACCCCGTACGCCGCCCGCCCGAGACGTTCGCGGTCAGCGATATCCCACCCACCGCCCGACCACCGTGGACGCCCGGCGCTCCCGGCGGGACTCCCTGCTGCCGCCGTGGCACCGTCTCAGCGCGGCATCGTCGCAGCGCGGCATCGTCGCAGCGCGGCATCGTCGCAGCGCGGCACCGTCTCAGCGCGGCATCGCCTGCTCGTGATGCTCGGCGAGCGTCAAGAGGCGCTGCCGCTCCCCGCCCGGGTCGAACGCGTCGCGGTTGAGTGATATGTCCCGGTTGTCCCGCGCGACCGGCCGCGCGAGCGCCGGCACGTCACGGCCGCTTCGCCGCACCATCACGAGTGCGGCCGGCAGGTAGCCCTCCAGCATCGCGGTGAGGATGGGATGGTTCGTCGCCAGGTACCGTGCGGTCAACGCGTCCACGAACGCCGCGAACGCGTCTGGGTCGACCTCATACTCATCCCGTCCCAAGTCCGGTCCGACGCCCGAAGGGCACCCGGCGACCGGCACCATCGCCTCGGTCATGCGCGCGAACAGCTTCGCGACCGTGCTGGCCGGATTCCACAGCACGAGATCGCCGACCTGGAAGTACTGACTCACCAAACCAAGATCCCAGGCCTGACACGAGTCACGGAAACGAATTCCGCCTGCGGAGACACCGCTGCCCCGACCGCCCCCGGCGGCATCGACGCACCGACCAAGAATCAACGCCCACCCAGAACCGGGTCCACCGTCTCGGGGGCGAACGGCACGTCGAAGTACGCGTCGACGGTGTGTGGCTCTGGGAGCCTACAACTACGGTGATCAGGTCAGGTTGCTCTATCGAGAGCCGCGACGCGTCCCAGCCAGGGCGCCGGCGGTCGGCGATGTGATGGAGCCGCTTCGTCCGCGCGTTCTGGGACAGCCGCCGGCTGACCGCGGCTTGAGCAGATCGCCGAATCGGTCGCGCGCTCGGTCTGCGGTCTGGTTCGCACCACGACGGCGTTGAGGAGGTGGGATCGGGCACCGATGAGAAATGGCGCCGGCAGCCGTCTGAGTACGGACCGGTGAAAACGCGCTGCGCGGATCAAGGGAGAGCAACGAGATGAGACCACTTCGATACTCGATCAACGTCACACTCGACGGCTGCTGTCATCACGAGGCAGGGATCGCCCCGGACGAGGAGTCGATGCGCTACTGGACCGCCGAGATGGCACGAGCCGATGCCCTGCTGTTCGGCCGGGTGACCTACGAGATGATGGAGTCGGCGTGGCGGCAGCCGGCCACGGGCACCTGGCCTGACTGGATGGGCGAGTGGCAGATCCCGTTCGCCGAGACCATCGACCAGGCGAAGAAGTACGTCGTGTCGAGCACGCTGAACGGGGCCGACTGGAACGCCGAGCTGGTGCGAGGCGACCTGGGGCAAGCGGTCCAGCGGCTCAAGCAGGAGCCAGGCGAAGGCCTGTTCGTGGGTGGCGTGACACTCCCCCTGGCGTTGGCAGACCTGGGACTGATCGACGAGTACGTGTTCGTTGTACAGCCTGTCCTCGCCGGACACGGACCGACATTGCTCACCGGCCTGCGCGAACGCATCCAGCTCGAGCTCGTGGATCGCCATGAGTTCCGGTCGGGGGTGGTCGCCCTGCGATACCAGCCCGCGCGAGCAACGGCCTGACGTGACTCGTCCTGACACGTTGGCCGCTGCCTCTCAGGATTCGCTGATCGCGCAACGGCGAGCACTCGTCGCCGAGGAGGGTCAGGACGGGGAGACGAGGTCGCGCTGGGTGGACAGGAGCTGGGTCATCTCGGCGGCGGGCATGGGGCGGGCCAGGTGGTAGCCCTGGCCCAGCGAGTAGCCCAGCTCGATGAGGCGGTCCGCCTGCGCGGCGTTCTCGATGCCCTCGGCGACGGTGTCCAGGCCGAGGGCCAGGGAGAGCTGCACGACCGCGCGGGCGACGGCCTGCCTGGCGTCGGCTTCCGGGGAGCCGGGAGGGTCGAGCTCGATCCAGCGGGGTGCCGGCGGGTGCGGTGGCGACGCCGTGGCCGCGGTCATCACCGGGGCCAGGCCGAAGTGGAACAGGACGGTGCCGCAGCCGAGGAAGGCGATCGCGCGGTCCAGCCATTGCCGCCAGCGTTCGCCGGCGCTGGCGATGCCGAGCGGGACCCGCACCATCGCCCACATCGCGGTGAGGAAGCCGGCGCCGGCGAGGGCTGCCGCCGGCAGCGGCATCGGCGGCAGGATCGACGTGTCGCGGAACCCGGCGACGGCGAGGACCGTGTACCCGGCGCCGACGAGGCCGAACGCGACCAGCATCAGCCGCCAGAACCGGACGGCCGGCGGGGTGAGCGGGGCGCGGCGCAGCAGGTCGAGCACCGCCGCGGCGGCGCCGGCCGCGGCGAGGGGCAGCGGCAGGTAGGACACGGTGGCCGGGCCGATGCCGGTGACCGTCCACAGCACGTACCAGAGCGCGCCCCGCGGCCGTGACGCCGAAGGTGGCGGCGACGTGGCGCAGCGGGGCGCGATGGTCGGCGGTCACGCCGGGCACGATCGGCGGTCCGGCCGGCACCTGAATGCGCGCACCCGACTTGCGCCGCGACGGCAACCCCGGCGATGCGAGGCCGGCGAGCGGTCAGGCGACCTCGTAGGTCATCCGGACCCGGTCGAGCCGGCCTTGCCGCAGGTCGTCGTCGGGGACCACGAACGCCAGCCGGACCAGCTCGCCCCACGCGGTGCCTTCCTCGCCCTCCAGCTGGAGCAGCGGCCTGGTGCCGGGCCGCGGCGGGTGGTAGCCGTCGCCGAGCCGGCCCAGGACCTGGTGCGGGGTGTGTTCCGGTGCGAGCGCCCGGAGCACGTCGATGAGCGCCGGGCCCGTCGCGTGCAGCAGGGTGCGCAGCGCCGGGTCGTCGAGCTCCGGCACGGACCGGACCGGCCACGCGCCGAGCGGCTGCGCCGGGACGACCTCCGCGTGTTCTGGCGCCTGCTGTACCGGCGCGGCGTCGGGCACGTGGAGCACCCTGCCGGCGTCGGGCTCGTCGCGCCAGACCGCGGCGAAGAACAGCAGCAGGCCGTCACGGGGCAGCGTCCACTCCGCGCCCAGCAGGCCGGCGAGGGCGTCGCAGCGCAGCTGGGCGAGGAGGGTGAGCGGCTCGCCGCCGACGGCCGGCCAGTCGACGCCGGGCGGAAGGCGCGGCAGTCCGCCGTAGCTGCCGGCGTACCGGCCGCCGTCGGCGATCTCGTCGTCCTCGTGCTCCCAGTCCTCGAGCACCGCCAGCTCCAGCGCGGGCCGTGCGAGGGCCAGGACCGCCGCGACGATCGACGGATCCAGCTCGGCGTCCCGGCCTGCCCTCCGAGTGCTCACCGGCCGCAGGTCGGGCGGAACGGGGCCGACGGCAGGTGCGAGGCCCACTCCTGCCGGGTCAGCGCGCGGCCGGCGCAGATGCGGTCCCGCGCGGCGACGACGTCGAACGACCAGCTGACGATCCGGCCGTCCTCGGCGCCGGAGACGAGCGCGCCGGCCGCGGTGAACGCGAGCCCGCGGACCCGTGCGGTGTGGCCGGTCAGGGTGGCGACGGACCGCCGGCCGGCGACGTCCCACACGATGACGGAGTGGTCGTCGCCCGCGGACGCGAGCCGGCGGCCGTCCCGGTCGAAGGCGAGCACCTGCACCGGCGCGGTGTGTCCACTGAGGACGGCGAGCTCCCGGCCGGTCGCGGTGTCCCACAGCTTGACGGTCCGGGTGTCGCCCGCCGTCGCGAGCAGGCCGCCGTCGGGGCTGACGGCGATGTCCTGCACCGCGCTCTGCCCGGTGTTGACCCGGCTCAGCAGGCGTCCGGTCGCGGTGTCCCACGTGTTGACGTAGCCGCCGGCGCTCGCGCCGACCAGGCGGCGGCCGTCGGGGGTGAACACCAGCGACGTGACGATCCGCGGGTCGAGCGACGCGGTGCGGTCGACCGGCGCGCCGACGTCGCGCACGTCCCACATCGAGGGGCCGAGGGTCGCCGCGGCGAGGAACCCGCCGGTGGGGTCGAAGGCGAGGTCGGTGGTGACCCCCGACCCGTTGGTGCGCAGCGGCGCCGTCACGGGTTTGCCCAGCCGGACGTCCCAGATGGTGACGGTGTTGGTTCGGGTGACGGCGGCGAGGATCTGTCCGCCCGGGTGGAACGCGACGGCCTGGACCTCGTCGCCGTGTCCACTCAGGACGGTCGACGCCTTCCCGGCGGTGTCCCACAGCCGGACCGTCCCGTCGCTGCCGGCGGACGCGACGGTGGTGCCGTCGGGGCTGACCTTGACGTCGTGCACCCGGGCGGTGAACGCGCCGAACGGCCGGGCGGCGAGGTCGTGCACCACGATCGTGCCGTTGAAGCCGGCGGAGGCCAGGTAGGTGCCGTCCCGGCTCAGCACGACGGTGACCGTCTCGGTGCGGCCGCGGTCCTGCAGCGTCTCGAGGGGTTCGCGGCGACGCAGGTCCCAGACGGTGATGGCGCCGTTCTCGTCGGCGACGGCGAGCCGGCCGCCGGCCGGTGCGGAGATGGCCCACGAGTATCCGCCGTTGCCCGGCAGCGCCGGCAGGGCCGTGGCCCGCCCGCCGGTGACGTCCCACATGGTGACGCCCCGGTCCTCCGAGGAGGCGGCCAGAGTGAACCCCTCCTCGGCGAACGCGACGGAGAACACGTGCTGCGTGGGCAGCTCGGCCACGACCGTGCCCGCGGCGACGTCCCACACCTTGGGTGCCTGACCGCCGGCGGCGGCGAGCAGCGACCCGTCGTGGCTGAAGGTCACCGACGCCACGGCGTGCCCCAGTCCGGTGAGTACGGTGGTGCCGCCGGTACCGACGTGGAACAGCGCGATGGTTGCGCCCTTGGCTACGGCGACGGTCATGCCGTCGGGGCTGAACGCCATCGCCGAGCCGAGGCCGTCGGCGTCGAAGCGGTGCAGCTGCCGCCGGGTGGCGGTGTCCCAGACGATGACGGAGCCCTTGGCGCCGTCGATCCCGACCGACGCGAGGCGGGTGCCGTCGCCGCTGAACGCGACGCTCGCCGCCCGCCCCGTGTGCCCGGTCAGCGTGCCGGTGCGGGTGCCGCGGACGGGGTCCCACAGGCCGATCGCGCCGTCGCCGGCGGCGGAGGCGAGCAGCGTGCGGCCGGGGTCGAAGGCGACGGCGTAGATCGACGGCCCGCCGACGTTGAGCTCGCGCCGGCGCGGTGCCACGGCGGCGCTGAGCACGGCGCCGCGGGACTCGGTGGTCGAGTGCAGGCGCTCCGCCTCGACCGCGAGCAGCCCGGCGAGCTCGGGGTCGGTGGCCAGCAGCGACCGGGAGCGCAGGGACACCTCCTCGGCCAGCGTCGCCACCTGCTGCCGGCGCGCGTCCTGGCGCTGCCGGGTGGCGACGGCGCCGCCGAGCACGGCGAGCACCAGGAGCACGGCCATGCCGGCGACGAGCCGCTTGAGCCGGCGCGCCTGCCGCCGGACCCCGGCCTGCTCGGCCTCGGCCAGGTCGTTGCTCTCCTTAAGGAACGCCGACTCCAGCTGGTTGAGCCCGGTCAGGCCCTGCGCGGCGGCGAGCTGCGCCCCCCGGTACAGGGCGCCGCTGTCACGGTGCAGCGTCCGCCACGTGTGGGCAGCGTCGGTGAGCCGCCGGTGCGCGACGAGCGCGGCGCGGTCGTCGGTGAGCCAGCGGTGCAGCCGCGGCCAGGCCCGGATCAGGGCCTCGTGCCCGACCTCGACGGTGCCGTCGCCGAGGACGACCAGGCGGGCGTCGGTGAGCTCGTGCAGGACCACGGCGGTGACGCCCGGGTCGGCGACGCCGTCGAGCTCGGCTCGGGCGATCGGCCGGCGGGTGTCCTCGGTGCCGTCGCCGAGGGCGGTGAGCCGCTGGAAGATCCGGCGGGTCGCCGCCTGCTCGGCCGGGTCGAGGCCGGCGTGGACCCGCTCCGCGGTCTGTGCGATCGCGCCGCGGACCCCGCCCCCGGCGTGGTACGCGGCGAGGGTGAGGGTGGCGCCGTCGCGGCGCTGCCAGGTCTCCAGCAGCGCGTGCGAGACGAGCGGCAGCGCGCCGGGCTCGTCGGCCGCGTCCGCGAGGACCGTGGTGACCAGGTCCGGCTCGACGCTCAGCCCGGCCAGCGCGGCCGGCCGGGTGATGATCTCCCGCAGCTCGCCGCCGGTCACCGGCCCGACGAGCAGCTGCGCCTCGTCGCGCAGCGCGTCGACGAGGTCCGCGTGCCGGCTCAGGTGCGCGAGGAAGTCCGCGCGCACGCCCAGCACGACCGTGGTGCGGCGGTCCTCGCCGCGGGCGGCGTCCAGCAGCGCGGCGATGAACGTGCGGCGCTCGTCCGGGTCGGCGCACAGCGTGAACACCTCCTCGAACTGGTCGACGACGAGCAGTGCCCGGGTGTCCGGCGGCGCGGCCGCGAGCGCGCCGCGCACGGCGACATCCAGGGCGGCCCGGTCGCTGCCGAGCTCCTCCCGGACGCGGTGCCGGTCGGCGCCGGACAACTTCGTGACCAGGTCGGACAACGCGTCGAGGGGGTGTTCGGTCGGGGTCATCAGCATCGTGCGCCACGTCTTCGGCAGGGTGCCGATCAGGCCGGCCCGCAGCAGGGAGGACTTGCCGCTGCCGGACGCCCCGAACACGCCGACGACCGGCAGCCGGTCGATCTTCGCCCGGAGCCGGTCGATAAGCTCGGCCCGGCCGAAGAACCACTCGGCCTGCTCCGGCTGGAAGGCGGCGAGGCCCCGGTACGGGCAGTGCTCCTCGACCTGCGCGGTCCGCGCCGGCCGGTCCGCCGCGGCGGCCTCCCAGCGGGCGTTCCACTCGGTGGGGTCGCCGCCGCACGCCTCGGCGTAGGCGACGGTGACCTCCCGCGACGGCAGCCGGTCGCCCTTCGCCGCCTCGGCGAGCGTGCTGGCCGAGTAGTGGGCCCGGCGGGCCAGGGTCCGGTAGCTCGGGCTGCCGGCCTGCTCGCGCAGCTGCCGCAGCTGCCACGCGAGTCGCTGCACCGGACCGGCCTGAGGATCCACCGGCTTCTCGGGTCGGCCCACCATTGCACCTCCGCGATCTGGGGTCAGCACGATACCGCGGGTTGTCCGGCGTTGTTTGTCCGGCGCCCGGTGCACTGTCGGTCAATTCCCGCACCGTCCATGGTGGACGAGGCAAGGCAATCCGCCGACCAGGGCATTGCCGTCCACCGGGAAGGAAGGTGTCGATGATTCGACGGATCGCAGGGGCGTGCGTCGCGGTGGCCGCGGCCGCCGCGCTCACGGTGGCAGGGGGTGCCACCGCGCACGCCGATCAGGGCTGGATCGGTGAGTGTCATCCGCAGCAATACGGGGGCTGGTGTGATGGCAACGGACCGGACTGGCAGTACCGCGGCTTCGTGAAGTGCGCCGCCCAGTCCAGCGGCAGCAAGCCGTACTACGGCCAGTTCCGCTGGGCCGGCGACACCCGGGGCTCCTACGCGCGCTGCACGCTGGGCACGTCGTACAAGTCCGGCGGTGTCGAGGTCTATTACAAGGGTGTCCTGAAGGCGACCCATCCGTGAGGAGGACCGTTCCGTTGTAACGGCGCCCGGCATGCCGGCGAACGCCGGGCCGTCACCACAGGGACGGCACGGGCGTCCGCCCCGGCTGAGGCATTACTCCCCCTCCAGGCCGGTCCCCGCCCGCAGGTCCCGCGGGCGGGGACCGGTCGCGCCGTCCACGCCGGCCGCACCGTCCGCGGACCCGCTGGACGGGACGTCGGTGCGCGTCCTCGGGCTGATGCGGGCCTGCGCCGAGCCCCGCTGCGGCGAGGGGATCCCTCTGCCGCTGTGACGCGGTGGCTCGGCGCAGGTGCGGTGCTGTCAGGCGCCGGCGTTCGTGCCGTGCGCGGGCGCTGGGCTCAGCAGGGGCCGTTGCAGGCCAGGACCTTGAGCCGGTCGAGGGCGCCGTTCCACTGGTTCGAGTCGCCGGCGAACGGGCCGGTGCTCGAGTACTGCCAGAACGACCACGTCGGCGCGCCGGCGGGCAGGGTGCCGGGGCTGCTGCTGTACCGGGCGAGCCACAGCGGCGAGTTGGCCCAGAAGCCGCTGTAGTTGCCGGTGCAGGTGACCCACCAGTCGGTCGTCGTGTAGATGGTCGCCCAGCGGCCGGTCCTGGTGTGGTACTGGTTGAGGAACGCGCGGATCCAGCTCACCATGCTCGCCTGCGACAGCCCGTAACACGTTGCGCCGTAAGGGTTGTACTCGATGTCCAGCGCGCCGGGCAGCGTCTTGCCGTCCTTGGACCAGCCCCCGCCGTGCGCGACGAAGTAGTCGGCCTGCGCGGCCCCGCCGCCGCCGTTCGGGATCGCGAAGTGGTAGGCGCCCCGGATCATGCCGATGTTGTACGAGCCGTTGTACTGCTGGGCGAAGTACGGGTTCGTGTAGTAGGTGCCCTCGGTCGCCTTGACGTACGCGAACCGCGAGCCGGCGTTCCACTGCGCCGCCCAGTTGACGTTGCCCTGATGGCCCGAGACGTCCTGGCCGTAGGTGACGGTGGCGGCAGAGGCCGGGCTGCCGGTGAGGACCGTGGTGACGAGGGCGGCCGCCAGGGACAGTGCCGCCAGGGCTCTCTTGGACACGATGCGCCTCCTTGCTCCGGGGGGTGGCAGATAGCTTCGCCGATTAGCTCACGGTGGTGGGAAACTTTCAATAGGCATCCATCTAAATTTGTCGTGACAGACTTCGAT
The DNA here is from genome assembly GCF_040614215.1 of Dactylosporangium sp. NPDC006015. Lineage (NCBI taxonomy): Bacteria > Bacillati > Actinomycetota > Actinomycetes > Micromonosporales > Micromonosporaceae > Dactylosporangium > Dactylosporangium sp. NPDC006015. The sequence continues at coordinate 76,706 of NZ_JBEXUD010000018.1, read as the reverse complement.
GGACACAGCGCGCTGAGCAGGTGTAATGTGCCGCGGTGCAGGAAGTTTACGAACTTCAATGGATCCGGTAAGTTAGCACCGACGTTCCCGGGAGGCTCGCGCCATGGCCCGTCTCACCCGTCGCGACGCCCTGCGCGGCGCCGTCCTCCTCGGCGGCGCCGCGGCGCTGCTGACCGTCGCCGACCCTTCCGCCGGCGCGGCGCTGGCCGCACCCGACCAGCCGTCGATCGACAGCTGCGGGGCCTGGGGAGCCCGCCCACCGGCCGGCCCGCTCACCATCGTCCAGCACCGCCCGAACAAGATCATCGTGCACCACACGGCGCTGGCCAACTCGACCGACACGTCCCGCGCGCACGCCTTCGCCGCCTCCCGCGAGATCCAGGACCTGCACATGGACGGCAACGGCTGGATCGACAGCGGCCAGCACTTCACCAACAGCCGCGGCGGCTGGCTCACCGAGGGCCGCCACGGCAGCCTGTACGCGCTGCTGCACAGCCAGACCATGGTCCAGGGCGCCCACTGCGTCGGCCAGAACGACCAGGCCATCGGCATCGAGAACGAGGGCACCTACCTCACCGAACAGCCCCCGGCCGCGCTGTGGTCGAGCCTGATCGCCTTCTGCGCGTTCACCTGCCACCAGTACGGCATCCCCGCCACCGAGATCTACGGCCACAAGGACTTCAACAACACCCAGTGCCCAGGCCTGCTCCACGCCCGCCTCCCGGAGCTCCGCTCCGCCGTGGCCGCCCGCCTCTGACCCCTGATTGCGCCTGGTGCCGCATCACGGGGTGGCACCAGGTCCGGCCCCGGTTCTTCGCCGGCTTCCACCGGTGCGTCCCCGCACTCGCCGGCCGGCGTCAGACGTCCCGGCGGTGCACGACGGCCAGCCCGATCAGCAGCGCGATGAGCGGCCAGGCGGCGAACACGGCCCACGCCTCGGCCAGGCTTGGCGGGTACAGGCCCCATGGGTGCGGGTTGATATCCGTCAGCCGGTCGTAGGCCACGAGTGGCATGGTGTTTCGTGCTTCCCGGCTCCACCGATGTTCCGGGCTGAAGAACAGGGGCAGGAACAGCAGGACCCCGGTGGTGGTGACGATGGTGCTGGCGGGGTGGCGCAGCAGTGCGGCGATGCCCATGCCGACCAGCGCGCAGACCGGCAGCAGCAGCGCGCAGCCTGTGATCGCCCGGGGTACGCCGGGATGGCGGATCGACAGCCCGGCGCGGTGGTCGGCCAGGATGGCCTGGCTGGCGAGGAACGCCGAGACCGCGATGAACGCGCCGACGGCGGACATGACGCCGGCCAGGACGCAAGCTTTGGCCGCGAGCAGGGAACGCCGGGCGGGCACCGCGGCGAATGTGGTGCGGATGAGGCCGCTGCCGTATTCGCTGACCAGGGTCACCGCCCCGATCGCGCCGGCGGCCAGCATGGCTACCAGGTACGAGTTGTGGACGAACGCGTCGCGCAGCGGGTAGAACGCGGCCCGTTCCTCGGGACTCCACCGGCCCCAGTTGTCCCGGTCGTACATCGCTTGCTGCACGGCCGAGCCGACGATCAGCACCGCGATCAGCGCCAGGCCGCCGGCCGTGGAGCGCAGTGACCAGAATTTGATCCACTCCGCGGCGAGCAGGTCGGCGAAGCGGGCGCGCGGTTCCGTCTCCGCCGGCCGGGCGGTGGGCGAGGCCGTCCGGGTGCGCTCGGCGGTCATCGCTCCTCCCCGGCCTGGTACTCCACGCTGTCGGCGGTGAGCCGCATGAACGCCTCCTCCAATGATGACGTGCGGGTGTACAGCTCGTGCACGGCGATGCCCCGGGCGGCGGCGAGCTCGCCGATTCGCTCCGCGGCCAGGCCGGTCACCGTTAGGGTGCCGGTGCCGTCGGTGTCGACCGCGCCGCCGGCCCCCGCCAGCGCCGCCCCGAGCGCGGCCGGGGCGGACGTACGTACGGTGACGCTAGGGTTGGCGCTGCGGGCGGCGAAGTCAGCCAAGCGCTCTTCGGCGATCAGGCGTCCCCGGCCGATGACGACCAGCCGGTCGGCGGTGTGCTCCATTTCGCTCATCAGGTGACTGGAGACGAACACGGTCCGCCCCTGCGCGGCGAGCCGGCCGAACAGCTCCCGCACCCAGCGCACCCCTTCAGGGTCCAGGCCGTTGAACGGCTCGTCGAACAGCAGCACGGGCGGGTCGCCGAGCAGCGCGGCCGCGATGCCGAGCCGCTGCTTCATGCCCAGGGAGTACCCGCCGACCCGGCGCCGGGCCGCAGCGCTCAAGCCGACCTCGGCGAGCACCTCGGCCACCCGGCGGCGGGGAATGCGGTTGCTGACGGCGAGCGCGGTGAGGTGCGCGGTGGCGCTGCGTCCGCCGTGCACGTCGCCGGCGTCGAGCAGCGCGCCGACGTGGCGTAGCCCTCGCGCGTGGTCCCGGAAGCGGACCCGGTTCACGGTGACGGTCCCGCCGCTCGGCTCGTGCAGGCCGAGGATCAGCCGGAGCGTGGTGGATTTGCCGGCGCCGTTGGGGCCGAGGAAGCCGGTGACGTGGCCGGGCCCGATGGTACAGGTGAGGTCGTCGACCGCGGTGGTGCGGCCGTACCGCTTGGTGAGGTGGCGTAGTTCGATCACGCTGTTCACCGTGCCGGGTGATCCTGCTCCGGGCATCGGGCCGCGGCACACAACGGCCGGCGCAGGGGTAGCCCGTGGGCGTACGCCCGCAGGCCGATGCCGGGCGCCGCCGCCTCGCATAGCATCGCCGCATGCCCGACCCCGGATCGCCGACGCGCCCGCCCGCCTCGCTCGCCTGGACGGTGCTGGCCTGGTGCGGCGCGGCGGCGTACCCGGTCGTGCTGCTGACCATGGTGCCGGAGTACCGGGGGACGCTGCTGCCGATGCTGGCACTGCTGCTGCCGACCGGCTTGCTGCGGCGGTACCCGTTACCGGTGCTGGCGCTGATGCTGGCCGGTTCGTGGCTGGTCACGGTGACCGCGCATGTATGGGGGGTCGCATACAGTCAGGTCCTCGCGGTGGACGTGGCGCTGGCGGTGACGGCGGCGGCCCGGCCGCGACGGGTGTCGCTGGCCGCGGCCGCGATGGTCGTCGCCGTTCAGGTCGCCGCGGTGAGCTTCTACGCCACCGGTGACCAGCTCTACCGCAGCACCGTGGCGATCGTCGCGCTGACCGGGGTGGCCGCGTGGGCGATCGGCAACTCGGCGCGGCAGCGCCGCGAGCACGCGGCCGCGATCGCGGCGCAGGCGACCGAGCGGGCGGTGACAGCTGAGCGGTTGCACATCGCCCGCGAACTGCACGACATGGTCGCGCACAGCGTCGGGATCATCGCCATCCAGGCCGGCATGGGTGCCCGGGTCATCGATACCCGGCCGGACGAGGCCCGCCTGGCGCTTCGCACGATCGAGGCGACCAGCCGGGAGACCCTCGCCGGGCTGCGCCGCACGCTCGTGTCGCTGCGCCGCCCGGCTGGCGGGGCCGGTCCGGACGCCACGGGGGACGTGCCGCCTCGGGACCCGGCGCCGGGTCTGGCGGACCTCGACCGGCTCGCGGAGTCCACTGCGGATGCCGGGGTGCGGGTGGAGCTCTCCCGGCGCGGCGAGCAGCGGTTGCTGCCACCGGAGATCGAACTGTCGGCGTACCGGATCGTGCAGGAAGCGCTGACGAACGTGGTACGCCACGCCGGCGCCGCCCGTTGCCGGGTGACCGTGGACTATGGCGAGCGGGACCTGGCGGTCGAGGTGGCCGACGACGGCCCGGGACACGGCGACGCGGTGGCGGCCCCGGGCTTCGGGCTCGCCGGCTTGCGGGAGCGGGCCGCGATGCTCGGTGGAGAGCTCAGCGCGGGTCCGTGCCCGGGCGGAGGCTTCCGGGTATTCGCTCGGCTCCCGACGCCGGCGGGTGTCGCGTGAACGCGCCGGGCGGCGCCGTACACGTAAGGGTCGTGCTCGCCGACGACCAGCCGCTGATCCGCGCGGGCCTGCGGGTGCTCATCGACGACACGCCCGGCATGGCGGTGGTGGGCGAGGCGTCGGACGGCGCGGAGGCGGTGGGACTGGTTCGTCAGTTCCGGCCGGACGTGGTGCTCATGGACATCCGAATGCCGGGCATGGACGGCATCGATGCCACCCGGAGGATCACCGCGGCCGGCGGGGCGACCCGGGTGCTGGTGCTGACCACGTTCGACGATGACGAGTACGTCTATGGCGCGTTGCGGGCCGGGGCGAGCGGTTTCCTGGTCAAGGACATGGCACTGGAGGAGATCCTCGGGGCGGTCCGGGTGGTGGCTGCCGGCGACGCGCTGCTCGCGCCGAGCGTCACGCGCCGGCTGATCGCCGAGTTCGCCGGTCGGCCCACACCGGCCCGCCCGCGCCCGGTGCTCACCGGTGTGACCGAGCGGGAGCGGGAGGTGCTGACACTGGTCGGCCGCGGCCTGTCCAACGGCGAGATCGCCGCCGAGCTGGTGGTCAGCGTCGCCACCGCGAAGGCGCACGTGGCGCGTTTGCTGACCAAGCTCGGTGCCCGGGACCGATTGCAGCTGGTGATCGCCGCGTACGACGCCGGGCTGGTCGCGCCCCAGCGCTGAGATCCCGGGTCCGGTTCTCCACGCAGTCTCACCGCCGCCGGAGCCGGGTTCACAGTTCGTTGGGGCCCAGGGTGTTGACCGGAGAGTGCGGGGGCCGGCCGGTCAGAACGCGGACGGCCTCCTCGGTGGCGAGGGTGCGGACGGCGCGCATGGACTGTTCGGAGTAGTAGGCGGCGTGCGGGGTGACGATGGCGTTCGGCAGGTGCAGGAGGGGGTTGTCCGGTTGCCAGTCGCGCTGCTTGGCCGGCTCCTCCTCCAGGTCGTCGAGGGCGGCCGCGGCGATGGTGTGGTTGGTGAGGGCGTGGGCCAGGGCCGTGTCGGAAACGATGGGGCCGCGGGCGGTGTTGACGAGGACGGCGGTCGGCTTCATGCGGGCGAGGGTCGCCTCGTCGAAGAGGTGGTGGGTGTGGGGGGTCAGCGGGGCCTGGATGACGAGGTAGTCGGAGTCGGCGACGAGCTCGTCGAATGCGACCGGGCGGACCCCGGCGGCGCGCAGGACCTCGGCTTCCACGAACGGGTCGTGGCTGATGAGCTCGACGCCGAACGGGCGGGCACGGTCGGCGATCAGCTGGGCGATGGCGCCGAAGCCCAGGATGCCGAAGACGCGGCCGCGCAGGCGCCAGATCGGGGCGCCGGACTGCCACTGCCAGGTGCCGGCGCGGGTCGCTTCCGAGTACGAGACGATGTTGCGCACAGCGGACAGCCAGAGGGCGATGGCGTGGTCGGCGACCTCGTCGGCGCACCAGTCGTTGGGGGCGTTGGTGACCTGGATGCCGAGGCGGGTCGCGGCGTCGACGTCCACGATGTCGACGCCGGTGCCGTAGCGGGCGATGACGCGGCAGTTGGGCAGGTGCGCCATGGCGGTCGCGCCGATGTGGGCGTACTGGGTGAGGATGCCGTCGGCGGATCGACCGTAACGGATGACGTCCTCCTCGGTCTTGCACTGGCGCGATTCCAGGCGGAAGCCGGCCGAGGAGGCGATGTCGCGCTCGATCGAGACGTCGCCGAAGTCGGAGTCCGCGATCATGATCGTGCCCGATGCACCCGAGGCGCCGGGGGCGAAGTCAGTGGGAGTCACGGGGCAGTCCTTTCGTGTGCACGATGTCCTGATACTCGACGGCGAAGTCCAGGCAGCTGCCGGTGTCCATCTGGCCGGTGTGTGCCCGAAAGAGCTCCTGCCAGGGCGTCTGGTCGACGCGCGGCGGCGGCACGTAGGCGCTCCACCGCTCTTCGATCTCGTCGTCGGTGAGCTCGGCGTCCAGCCGGCGGGTGGGCATGTCGAGGGTGACCCGGTCGCCGGTGCGCAGGATCGCCAGGTTGCCGCCGATCGCGGCCTCCGGGCTGGCGTTGAGGATCGACGGGGCGTCGGACGTGCCGCTCTGCCGGCCGTCGCCGAGCGTCGCGAGCGCCTGGACGCCCCGCATGATGAGGGCGGCGGGCGGTTGCATGTTCACCACCTCGGCGGAGCCGGGGTAGCCGATCGGCCCGGTGTTGCGCACGACGAGCAGGCAGCCCTCGTCGATGTCCAGCGACGGGTCGTCGATGCGCCGGTGGTAGTCCTCGGGCCCTTCGAAGACGACCGCGCGCCACGTCACCGTGGGTGCGGGCAGGAAGGCCGACGTGGCCACCGACATCTTCATCATCGCCGAGCGGAAGAGGTTGCCGTGCAGCACGAGGAAGCCGCCGCGCGGCGAGAACGCGTCGTCGACCGAGGTGGCGATCACCGACGGGTCCGAGGAGGGGGCGGCGTTCTCGGCGATCGTCCGGCCGTTCACACAGAGAGCGTCGGGGTGCAGGCGCCCGGCGGCGAGCAGGGTGTGGAGCACGGCCGGGATGCCGCCGGCGCGGTGGAAGTCCTCGCCGAGGTACGTCCCGGCCGGGGCGCAGTTGACGAGGACCGGCACGCCGCCGCCGACGGCCTCCCAGTCGTCGTTCGTCAGGGCGACCCCGGCGTGGCGGGCGATCGCGTTGAGGTGGATGGGGCAGTTCGTGGAGCCCGCGATGGCGGCGGTGACGGCGATCGCGTTCTCGAACGCCTCCCGGGTCATGATGGAGCGCGGCGTGACGTCGTCCCTGACGAGGTCCACCGCGCGGCGCCCGGTGTCGTACGCGATCTGTCCCCGCTCCCGGTGGGGTGCCGGGATCGCCGCGCAGCCGGGCAGCGACATGCCGAGCGCCTCGGCGATGCTGTTCATCGACAGGGCGGTGCCCATCGTGTTGCAGTGCCCGACGCTCGGCGCGGAGCACGCCACCCGGTCCATGAACTCGGCGTAGTCGATCTTCCCGGTGGCGAGGAGCCGGCGCGACTGCCAGATGACGAGGCCCGACCCCGCGCGTTCGCCGCCGATGTACCCGTTGAGCATCGGCCCGCCCGAGAGCACGATCGCGGGCAGGTTGACGGTCGCGGCCGCCATGAGGCAGGCCCCGGTCGTCTTGTCGCAGCCGGTGGTGAGCACGACCCCGTCGAGCGGGTACCCGTACAGGACCTCGACCAGACCCAGGTAGGCGAGGTTGCGGTCGAGGGCGGCGGTGGGGCGTTTGCCGGTCTCCTGCAGCGGGTGCACCGGAAACTCCAGGGGGATGCCGCCGGCGTCGCGGATCCCGTCGCGGACCCGGTCGGCCAGCTCGACGTGGTGCCGGTTGCAGGGCACCAGGTCGCTGCCGGTCTGCGCGATGCCGATGACCGGCCGGCCGGACTGGAGCTCGGCGCGGGTGAGGCCGAAGTTCAGGTACCGCTCCAGGTACAGCGCGGTCATGTCGGGGTTGGCGGGGTTGTCCCACCACTGCCGGCTGCGCAGGTCCACGGTCACACCTCCCAGGCGAAGGCCGGGTACTCCGACAGCGGCACGAGGTCCTTGGCCCAGGCCTCCAGCACGGGCGTGACCACCCGCCACGACTGCTCGGCCTCGTCGGCGCGGATCGACAGCGCCGGGTCGCGGTTGAGCACGTCGAGCAGCAGCCGCCCGTACGGCGGCAGGTGCGCGGGCGCGGGCGTGGCGGCGAGGGTCAGCGGGGTGAGCACGTCGCCGCTGGTCGTGGTGCCGGTCAGGTGCAGCGACACCGACTCCGGCTCGAGGCCGAAGCGCAGCACGTTGGGCACCGCCTGGACGTCGCCGGCGAACGGCAGGTGCGGCACCTCCCGGAAGTGGATCGCGACCTCCTGCCGGGCGGTGCGCAGCGCCTTGCCGGTCCGCAGCCGGAAGGTCGTGTCGCGCCACCGCCAGTTGTCGATCTCCAGCCGCAGCTCCGCGAACGTCTCGGTGCGGTGCATCGGGTCGACGCCCGGCTCGTCGACGTAGGCGGGCACTCCCCCGCCGGCGGTGTACCTGGCCCGCCGCGACCGTTCGGCGGCGTCGTGCAGGGTCAGCGGGCGGATCGAGCGCAGGACGTCCATCTTGCGGTCGCGCAGGTCCCGGTCGCCGAGGCTGATCGGCGGCTCCATCGCGACCAGGCACAGCAGCTGCAGCAGGTGGTTCTGCAGCATGTCCTTGAGCGCGCCGACGCCGTCGTAGTAGCCGGCCCGGCCTTCCAGGGCGAGGGACTCGTCCCAGACGATGTCGACGCGTTCGATGTGGGCGCTGCTCCAGAGCGGTTCGAGGACCCGGTTGGCGAGCCGGACCCCGAGCAGGTTGAGGACCGTGCCCATCGCCAGGAAGTGGTCGACGCGGAAGATGCTGCGCTCCGGGTACAGCCGCGACAACAGACGGTTGAGCTCGATGGCGTCGTCGAGGCTCTCGCCGAACGGCTTCTCCAGCACGACGGTGCTGCCGCTCGCGGTCCCGGCCGCGTGCAGCGCCGACACCGTCGCCGCGAAGATGGACGGCGGCAGCGCGAGGTACGCGGCGACCGGCCGGTCGTGCGGGATCACCGGGGCGAGGGCGTGGGCGTCGGTGACGTCGGCCCGGTGGTACCGGGAGGCGGCCACCACCTCGCGCCTGCGGGCCGGCGGGATGTCGGGGGCGTGCCGGTCGAGCTGCTGCGCCGCCCACGCGTGGAAGGCGTCGTCGGTCCAGTCCTCCCGGCCGACGCCGGTGACCCGGAACCCGTCGCCGAGGTGCCCGCCGGAGCGCAGCGCGCCGAGGGCCGGCAGCAGGAACCGGGCGGTCAGGTCCCCGGTCGCGCCGAGGATCACGAGCTCACCAAGCATCACGAGACTCCCGCCATGGCTCGGGACAGGTTGACCCCGCTGGCGATCACGCCGATGTGGCTGAACGCCTGCGGGAAGTTGCCGGCGAACTCGCCGGTCGCCGGGTCGATCTGTTCGGGCAGCAGCCCGAGCGGGCTGGCCCGGTCGCACAGCGACGTGTAGAGCGCGGCGGCCTCCTCCAGGCGGCCCTGGCCGGTGAGGTTGTCGACGAGCCAGAAGCTGCACAGCAGGAACGCGCCCTCGTCGCCGGGGATCCCGTCGGGGGACTCGTCGTGGCGGTACCGGTGCAGCAGCCCGCCGCCGGCGCCGAGCCGTTCTGTGACGGCCCTGGTGGTCGCCACCATCCGCGGGTGGTCGGCCGGGATCACCCGTCGCAGCGGCAGGGCGAGCAGGCTCGCGTCGACCCCGCCGCCATTGCCGAGGTGCTCGGTGATGGTCTGCGCGCGGTCGTCCCACCCGTCCTCGACGATCGCCCGGCGGATCCTGTCGGCGGTCGCCCGCCACCGCGGCGCCGGTCCGGGCAGGTCGAGCCGCTCGGCCATGCCGGCCGCCCGTTCGAGCGCCACCTGGCACATGGCCGCGGAGTACGTGTAGACGTGCCCCTCGTTGCGGACCTCCCAGATGCCCTGGTCGGGCTGCCGCCACGTGCGGGCGGCGGCGTCGGCGAGGCCGGCGAGGCCGTCCCAGAGCCCGGGCTCGACCCTGCCGCCGGCCCGGGACCACTGGTCGGCGCAGTCGAGGATCTCGCCGTAGACGTCGTGCTGGCGCTGGTCGGCGGCGCCGTTGCCCCAGCGGACCGGCGCGGAGTCGCGGTAGCCGCGCAGTCCCGGGTCGACCCGTTCGTCGGGCACGGGCCCGCCGGCCGGCGTGTACATGATCCTCGGCCGACGGCTCTGCTCGAACGCGTCCAGGACCCAGCCGAGGAACGCGTCGGCCTCCCCGCCGAAGCCGATGCGGCGCATCGCGAAGACGGCGAACGCGGCGTCGCGGATCCAGGTGTACCGGTAGTCCCAGTTGCGCACGCCGCCGACCGGCGCCGGCAGCGAGGACGTCGGCGCCGCCACGATCGAGCCGTTGACCCAGTGGTCGCAGAGTTTGAGCGTGACGGCGGCCCGGCGGACCAGCGCCTCCTGCGGCCCGGCGTAGTCGAAGCCGGTCATCCAGCGCCGCCACGCCGCCGCCGTCTGATCGAGGCTCTCGCCTGCGTCGAGGCGGTGGTGGCGGTGGACCCGCCCCCACGACAGCACCAGCTCCATCCGGTCGCCGCCGCGCAAGGTGTACCGGTTGCGCAGCCCGCCGTTGAGCGGGTGGCTGGACCGCAGGTGCAGCCGCACGCCGGGCAGCAGCGCCGCCTGGATCTCCAGCCCGCCGAGCGCGGCCCGGGCGATGGCGCCGCCGTGCGGCTCCAGGTCGACCCGCAGCGCGGCGGTGCCGTCCAGCACCTCGACGAGCCGCACCAGCTCACCCCGGTCGGCGGGGGTGTCGTCGGCGAGGTCCGCCCCGGAGCGCAGGGCGAGGGCGTCGGTCAGCCGCACCAGCCCGGTCGCGGTCCGCAGCTCGGTCACGAGGACGCCGGTGTCTCCCAGGTACCGCTGCCGCGCCTCGACCACACCGTCCGGCGCCACCTCGAAGCGCCCGCCGCCGGTGCGGTCCAGCAGCCCGCAGAACAGCGGCTCCGCGTCGAACCCGGGCACGCACAGCCAGACGACGCCGCCGTCGAGCCCGACGAGCGCGGCGGTCGCGCCGTCCCCGATCAGCCCGAGATCCTCCAGTGCCGGAAATCCGTCCCGCGGGCGCACCGGCCGGAACGCCGGCTCGGCATCCACCATGTCCTGCCTCCAGGGCTGCGTGGGTTCCGGCGCCGCACTACCCGCCCGCGGCGACCCGTAACGTCACGGGTAGGTGGGGAGGGCGGCATCGGTGGCCAGGCGTTTCGTGCCGGCGACCATGGACCGCTGCACCAGTCTGGTGGCGAAGAGCCGGTTGCGCAGGGCGAGCCCCCAGCCGGTGGCGGGTGCCAGGAACCGACCGGGGTTGGCACCCTTCTGCCACCGTCCCGCGTATGCGCGCATGCGCTGCTCGTAGGCGGCGAGCGCGGTCCGGTGCTCGCCCCGGGCGGCGGCGAGCTCACCGGCGAGGACGTGGGCGCCGACGAGGCCCGTCCCCACGCCCATGCCGCCGAGGGTGACACCCCAGGCCGCGTCGCCGAGCAGCGCGATCCGCCCGCGCGTCCAGCTCGGGGCGCTGACCCGGGCGATCGCGTCGAAGTACAGGTCGGGGGCGTCCGGCAGCGCGTCGAGCAGGGCCGGCACGTGCCAGGGCAGGCCGGCGAACACGTGCGCGACGAGCTTCTTCTGCGCGTCCTGGTCGTGCCAGTCGACGTCCCCGCCGCCGTCTGCGTCGCCGGTGCGGAAGACCGCCAGCGCGGTGGCGCGGGAGGGGTCGTGCGGGTCGGCCGAGATGCTCGCCGTCCGGCCGGGCACGGTGAAGTAGCGGCTCGCGCCGGCCGGCGCCCCGAACGTGTTCGGCAGCTCCCATCCGGCGATGTGGTAGCCGAGCCGGTGGACGAAGTCCTGCTCGGGACCGAACGCGAGCCGGCGGACGGCCGAGTGCATGCCGTCGGCCCCGACGACGAGGTCGAAGGTCCGGGGGCCGGCCGCGCGGAACTGGACCCGCACCTCGGATCCGGTGTCGTGCAGACCGGTGACGGTGTCGCCGAACAGGTACTCGACCCGGTCCGCGCCGCGGTCGAACAGGACGCGCGACAGGTCCCGCCGGAACACCTCCAGGTCACCCCCGGCGAACGCGGCGGGCAGCGTGAAGATCTCCCGGTCGTCCTCGCCGACGCAGGTCATGGCGCCGCCGTGGGTCTGGCGTGCGCGCAGCTCGGCCAGGACGCCGAGCCGCTCCAGGACGGCCATGTGGGTCGGGCCGCGGAAGTCGACGGCGAAGCCGCTGCTGCGCAGCCGGGGTGCGACCTCCACGACGGTGACCTGGGCGCCGTGCTCGGCGAGGCGGAGCGCCAGGGCAGGCCCGGCGACCCCGGCACCGCTGACGAGCACACGGAGGGAACGAAGCGCGGTGGTGGACATGGCATTCTCCAAACTGTGTCCGTCGGATACAGAGTATGCTAGACACAGTTTCGAGAGGAAGGCAACCATGCGAGATCTGGTGACGTTGCTGTGGGAGCCGGCGGAGCCGCCGCGGCGGGGGCCGCGGCCGACGCTGACGCTGGCGGCCATCGCCGGTGCGGGGATCGCCGCGGCCGACGCCGACGGGCTGGCGGCGACCACGATGCAGCGCGTCGCCGAGAGCCTGGGCGTGACGAAGATGGCGCTGTACCGGTACGTCCCCGGCAAGACCGAGCTGGTGGCCCTGATGCTCGACACCGCCGTCGGCGCGCCGCCGGACCCGGTGCCGGGCGCGGACTGGCGGGAGACCCTCGACGCCTGGGCGAAGGCGCTGTTCACGCGGTTCCGCGAGCACCCGTGGACGCTGGAGGCCGCCGTGGGCGCGCGCGTGCTCGGCCCCTGCGAGCTGACCTGGCTGGAGCGCGCGGTCGCCGCCCTGACCGGCACCGGGCTGCACGGCGGCGAGATGCTCGACGTGGCGGCCACGCTCAGCGGCCACGTCCGCAACCTGGCCCAGCAGATGTCGGCGGCGTCCGCGCCGGACGGGCTGGAGAGCGAGCTGGGCGGGCCGATGCAGGCCGTGCTCGCCGGGCGCGAGGACCGGTTCCCGGCGGTGACCGCCGCCCTCGCCTCGATCCGGACGACCGGAGGGCAGGATCAGGCGCTCGACTTCGGCCTCGCCCGCATCCTCGACGGCGTCGGCCTGCTCATCGACAGCCGCCGGCACTGAACCGCCGGCCGGCGGAGCCCGCGGCCATCCACAGTGGACGGCCGCCGCCGCGCGGCACCTGCGGGCGCCGCGCGGCGCGATGGGACGGCTACGCGAGGTGGCTGATCCGCCCGCCGGTGGTGGGGTGCTGCTCGTAGGCGCTCTCGGCGTGGATGACCAGGTCGAGGCCGCCACGCTCGTGCTCCGGGGCGACCCGGAAGCCGACGGTGCGGTCGACGGCCTTCGCGACGAGCCAGGTGGCGCCGAACGCGTAGACGGCGACGACCAGCACCGCGAGCGCCTGCCGGCCGAGCAGACCGGCGCCGCCGCCGAACACGAGGCCGTCCTCGCCGCCGGTGACCACCGCGGTCGCGAGGACCCCGATGAGCACCGTGCCGATGAGGCCGCCGACGCCGTGCACCCCGACGACGTCGAGCGAGTCGTCGTAGCCCAGCCTGTACTTGAGACCGACGGCGTAGCAGCAGGCCACACCCGCGACGGCGCCGATGACGAGGGCGCCGAGCGGGTTGACGGAGCCGCACGACGGCGTGATCCCGACCAGGCCGGCGACCGCGCCCGAGGCCGCGCCGAGGGTCGTCGGGTGCCCGTCGCGCCAGCGTTCGACGATCAGCCAGCCGCCGACCGCGGCGGCGCCGGCGACCTGCGTGTTGAGGAACGCGGTCGAGGCGACGCCGCCGGTGGTCAGCGCGGACCCGGCGTTGAACCCGAACCAGCCGAACCACAGCAGTCCGGCCCCGAGGATCACCAGCGGGAGGCTGTGCGGCCGCATGGCCTCGGTGCGGAAGCCCAGCCGCGGCCCGAGCACCAGGGCGAGGGCGAGCGCGGACGCACCGGAGTTGACCTCCACGACGGTGCCGCCGGCCAGGTCCAGGATGCGCAGGTGGGTGGCGATCCAGCCGCCGCCGAACACCCAGTGCGCGATCGGGACGTACACCAGCAGCACCCACAGCGCGACGAACCCCACCCAGGCGCCGAACTTGGCACGGTCGGCGATCGCCCCGCTCAGCAGTGCCGCGGTGATGATGGCGAACATTAGCTGGAAACCCGCGAACGCCATGGTCGGCACCGAGCCGGTGAGGTCGGTGGGGCCGATCCCGGCCATGCCCACGTGCTCCAGGGACCCGATGAGGCCGCCGGTGGTGTCCTTGCCGAACGCGAGCGAGTAGCCGGCGACGACCCACACGACGGTGACGACGGCGAGGCAGGCGAACGACATCATGAGCATGTTGAGGGCGCTCTTGATGCGCACCATGCCGCCGTAGAACAGCGCCAGCCCCGGCACCATCAGCAGCACCAGCGCCGCGCTCACCAGCAACCAGGCGGTGTCGCCCGAGCTGAACCCCTCCGGCATCGACGGGACCCTCTCTCTTCGGGTGTGGTCCGTGATCGCCGTTGATCGCGTGGCATGCAGCGTCGCGGCAATGCGTTTCACCCGTTGTACGTCCGCGTTTCGAACATGTTTCCGCCGTCACACCCCTGACCTGCCAGGTGGGTCTCCCCGGGCCGCAGCCACATCCGGACCGCGGCCACGGCGCCGGCGACGCTGGCGAGCACGAGGCCGCACGCGAACGCCCGCTGCGTGACCGTGAAGGAGTCGGACAGCAGGGTGCCGGCCGCCACGACGACCTGCACACCGAACGCCACCGCGATGGTCGTGCCGACGATCGCCTCCGCCGTGAACTGGGGATCGAACATCCGGTGCAGCGTCGTGGGCCGTACCCCGCCCCCTACGGTGACCCGGTCCGTCGCCAGATGGGTCCGCTTCCCGTCGGCGTCGGCGAACAGGGACGCCCGGATGCGGGCGATGTCCCGGTCGTACGCCCGCAGCGCCGCGCCGAACTTCCGCACGCTGGCGAGGATCAGCAGGCTGACCAGGCCCAGCGCCCAGGCCATGGAGGAAACCCCGACCGCGACGTCCTCCCAGTTCGCCATCTGCGCGCTGATCGCCACGAAGAACCCGACGATCGCGACGAGCAGCGTGAAGAAGTACCCCAGGAACTGGTTGCGCTCCTGCTCGATGTGCCGGTAGTGCAGCCAGTGCTGTTGCCCCTCGTACATGAGTGCATCCGTCAACAGGCGCTCCCGCTCGAAATCGCTCAGACTCACTGCGCCAGCGTCGGATGCGGGCCGCCGATGATCATCACCCCGCGCGGGTGAGCGGGTCCGGAGGATCGACGCCCGGCGGTGGCAACCGCCCGGCACCGAGCACGCAACCGCTGGACGATCAAGCGGGCGGGGCAGGGTGCCGATACGGCGCCTATGACCCGTCGAGACCGTTTCCTGGCGCTGGTCCTGCTCGCGACGCAGGCGGCGCTCCTCGGCATCGGCCTCGGGACCGGGGTGGGGCCGGCCGCGGCGGCCGGACCGGGCGCGGTCGTCACCGATCCCGGCTGCCTCACGACCGTCGCGGCGCGCACGGACGACGGGTCGTCGGGGCCGGTGCCGCTCGGGTTCCCGGTCAACTTCTTCGGCACGACGTACGACAGCATGTACGTCAACAACAACGGCGACGTCACGTTCGGCGGCCCGTACACGGGGTTCTCGGGGCTGGACCTGGCCGCGTTCGGCAGCCCGATCATCGCGGTCGCGTTCTTCGACGTCGACACCCGGGCGGCCGGGACGAAGCCCGTGTCGTTCGGCCCGATCACGTACGCCGGGCGGCCCGCCTACTGCGTGAACTGGGTCGACGTCGGCTACTACAACAACGGCTCGGACCGGCTCAACAGCTCGCAGCTGGTCCTCGTCGACCGGTCGGACACCGGCGCCGGGAACTTCGACATCGTCATGAACTACGACCGGCTGGCATACGAGCCGGTCGGCGGGCTGACCGTCGGCTACTCCAACGGCACCTTCACCTACGTGTACCCGGGCTCGGGGGTCGCCGGCGCCCTGGTCGACGCCAACACCGGCACCGGGTTGGTGCACAGGTCCGGCGGGCGGTACGTGCACCGGGTCCGCGGCGGGCAGCCGAGCGCGCCCGGCGCGCAGACCATCGACTTCCCGGCGCCCGGCGACGTCGTCTACGGGGTCGCGCCGTTCCCAGCCGGCGCGGCCGCGTCGTCCGGGCTGCCGGTCACCCTCACCGCCGCCGGCGCGTGCACCGTGTCCGGCGACACCGTGACCGTCACCGCCGTCGGCGCCTGCACGCTGACCGCGAGCCAGGCCGGCGACGGCACGTACACCGCGGCGCCGCCCGTGACCCGGGTCTTCCAGGTGGCCAAGGCGCCGGTGTCGGTGGCCCTCGCCGGGCTCACGCAGACGTACGACGGCACCGGGCGCGCCGTCACCGCGTCCGCCGACCCGGATCCTGGCACGGGAACGATGTCCGTCACCTACGACGGCGCCGCCACCGCCCCGGCGCACGCCGGCAGCTACGCGGTGCGGGCGACGTACACGTCGGCGACGCACACGGGCACCGCCTCGGGCACCCTCGTGGTCGCCAGGGCGCCGCAGACCATCACGTTCCCGGAGCTCACCGGCCGCAGGTACGGCGCCGGACCCGTCCGCCTCGCCGCGTCCACCGGGGCCGGGCTGCCAGTCCGGTTCGACGCCGGCGGCCCCTGCACCGTGGACGGCGTGACCCTGTCGGTCACCGGCGTCGGCCAGTGCACGGTGACCGCGACGCAGCCCGGCGACGCCGACCGTCTCGCCGCCGCGCCGGTCACGCGGTCGTTCGCCGTGGCCAAGGGCGCCGCCACGATCACGCTCGGCGGGTTGTCGCAGGTGTACAGCGGCGCGCCCCGGCCGGCGACCGTCACCGTCGAGCCGTCCACCGCCGGTGCCGTCGACATCACCTATGACGGGTCCAGGACGCCGCCGACCGCCGCCGGCACCTACCGGGTCGTCGCCACCGTCGACGGCGCCCACCACCAGGGGACGCTCACCGCGACGCTGACGGTCGCGAAGGCCGCGCAGACCGTCGACTTCGCCGGCCTGGACGCCGCGACGTTCGGCGACGCGCCGCGCCCGCTGCGGGCCACCGCCTCGTCGGCGCTGCCGGTCCGGTTCACCGCCACCGGCGGGTGCGAGGTGCGCGCGGGCGAGCTCGCGTTCGTGCGGGGCGGCGAGTGCGCCGTCACCGCGCACCAGGACGGCGACGCGAACCGGCTCGCGGCGCCCGCCGTGGTCCGCTCCGTCGAGGTGGCCCGCGCCGTGCAGGCCGTGACCCTGACCGCGCCGCGGCGGCTCACCGTCGGCGGCCCGGCCGGCGCCGTCACCGCCACGTCCAGCGCCGGGCTGCCCGTCCAGGTCACCGTCGGGGGCCCCTGCGCGCTGGGCACCGCGCTGGCGCCCGTGCACACCGGCACCTGCACCGTGACCGCCGCCCAGCCGGGCGACGAGTCGCACCTGCCGGCGACCGCCGCGACCGCCACCGTCCCGGTCTCCCCCGGCACCGCCACGCTGCATGTGGGTGGGCTCTCGCAGGTGTCCGACGGCGGCCCGCGGGCCGTGCGGGTGAGCACGACGCCGGCCGGGCTGACCGGGACCGCCGTCACCTACGACGCCCGCGCCCGGGTCCCGTCGGCGCCGGGCACGTACCGGATCGTGGCCACGCTCGACAACCCCGACTGGGTCGCGGCCCCCGTCGTCGCGACACTGACCGTCGCCCAGGCGGCGGCGGTGCCGGTGGCCGACCCGGCGACGGGGGCCCGGCCCTCGCTCGCGCCCAACGCCACGATGTCCACTGTGGATGGTGTACCGGCGGCCGTCACGCTCGCGCCCGCGACCGGGGGCGGCGTCACGCTCACCGGCAGCGGCTTCACCGCCTCCGTCGCCGCGGTCGGCGCGGACTCCACCCGGCAGCCGCTCGACGCCGGCGGGAACCTCGTCGTGGACCGCGGGCACCGCGTGTCGGTGACGATGACGGGGTTCGCCGCGAAGACCCGCACGGACGTGTGGCTGTTCTCCGACCCGGTGCTGATCGGGCAGGTGACCACCGACGAGCGCGGCACCGTCACGGCGGAGCTGCCGGTGCCGGCGACGCTGCCCACGGGCCGGCACGCGCTGCAGGTCAACGGCGTCACCGCCGGTGGCGCGCAGCGGTCGCTGAGCGTCGGGCTGCTGCTCGCCGACATCCCCTCCGCGCCCGCGGTGTCGCCCGTCGCCGTCGCACCGCCCGGCGTCGACCGGCCCGCCGTCGCGGC
Organism: Dactylosporangium sp. NPDC006015; assembly: GCF_040614215.1. Classification (NCBI taxonomy): domain Bacteria; kingdom Bacillati; phylum Actinomycetota; class Actinomycetes; order Micromonosporales; family Micromonosporaceae; genus Dactylosporangium; species Dactylosporangium sp. NPDC006015. The sequence continues at coordinate 58,974 of NZ_JBEXUD010000018.1, read as the reverse complement.
GCCGGCCCTCCCGGCCGCCGTCGACGTGCTCGCCCAGTTCCCCGCGTACCTGCCCGCCGCGCACGCGGACGCGGTCGTCGACACCGCCGTCGCCGGCTTCACGCTCCTCGCCATCACCGCCGGCGCGGGCGGCGTGGCCGTCGCGGGCGGCGGCACCGTCCGTACGAAGGCCGAATCCCGCAAGGCGGGCAAGATCGCTTCCGGCTCGTCCAAGCACTTCAAGGAGCAGTGGGACGGCAGCGGCCGCGGCGACAAGTCGTCCAGCTGGCGGCTGCTGCCGACCGGCTGGCTCGACCGGCGCAGCCTGGACCTGCCGCAGCGGGTCGCGCCGAAGTCGCCGCTGCTGGCCAGGCTCCTCACCGACGGCTCCTACCTGCGGGCGATGCTCGGCGGCGCCTGGTGGGCGGTGCCGGCCGCCGGCGCGGTCCTCGGCGCCGTCGCCGGCGTGCAGGGCCACGGCTCGCCGCTGCCGCCCGCCGGACTCATGCTGGCGCTCGTCGTGCTCGGCATCTTCGACGCGTTCGCCGGCCTCGCCGCGGCCGTCGCGTTCGGCGCGGTCGTCGCCGCCGGCGGCGGGGTCACCTCGACCGGCACGCTGCGCCTGCTGCTCGGTGTGAGTGCGCTGTGGTTCGCGATCGCGCTGCTCGCCGGCGTCGTGCGCCCGTTCCGGCGCCCGCCGCCGCGGCGCGGGCTGGACTGGTGGACCCGCGGCGGCGACGTGCTCATCGCGTCGCTCACCGGCGGCTGGGCCGTGCAGAAGAGCATCGGCGCGCTGGACGGCCTCGCCGGCCACGAGCTGCCGATCGCCGGGTCCGCGGACCGGATCGCGCTCGCGGCGCTCGCCGCCATCGCCGTGCGGATCGTGCTGGAGGGCGTCGCCGGCTGGGCGTACCCGGCGCGGCTCGGCGCCGTCCGGCCGGAGAAGCTGCCCAAGCCCGGCAAGGTGCAGCGGCTCGCCGCGATCGGGCTGCGCACCGCGCTCTTCGTCTTCGTCGCCGTCCCGTTCCTGGGCATGCCGTGGCAGCTGTGGGCGGGTGCCGCGCTGTTCCTCGTGCCGCAGGTCCTCGGCGTGTACGAGGACGCGTTCCCGAACAAGCCGCGGCTCTTCCGCGTCCTGCCGAAGCGCGTCGTCAAGACGGTCTTCATGATGCTCGTCGGCACCGTCTCCGGCCTCGCCCTCGCCTGGCTGCTGGACGACCCGGCGGCACGGATCGTCAACGGCTTCGTCCTGCTGTCCCTGCCGGGCCTGGTGTTCTCGCTCGTCGAGCTGTTCGGCCGCGAGGGCGAGGAGCGCGAGCAGACCTGGCGCCGCGAGCTCGCCGGTGGCGCGGTCGTCGCCGTCGGCATCGCCGCGGCCCTCGGTGTGTTCTCGTAGGGTCAGCGCCGCCGCGACGCGTTCTCGTAGGGTAGGCGCCGTGACCTTCCATCCCGTGCCCGAACCCCGCAAGACGCTCACCCACGCCAACTGCGTGGTCTCCACGCCGCTCGGGTACCGGCCGCTGCACCTGGACCTGCACGTGCCGCCCGGCGACGGCCCGTTTCCCGTGGTGCTGTGGATCCACGGCGGCGGCTGGATGACCGGCAGCCGCGTGTGGACGGTCGACCAGCGGTTCCACGAGCGGATGGTGGCCCGCGGCTACGCCGTCGCCGACGTCGACTACCGCCTCGCCCTCGAGGCCACCTACCCGGCGCAGCAGGCCGACGTCGAGGCCGCCGTCCGCTGGCTGCGCCACCACGCCGCCGCGCTGCGCCTCGACCCGGCCCGCTTCGCCGTGCTCGGCGAGTCCGCCGGCGGCCAGATCGCGGCGGTCGCGGCCCTCACCGGCACCGGCGACACCGCGATCCAGGCCGTCATCCTCTGGTACGCCCCGGCCGACCTCTCCACGGTCCCGCGCCAGGACGACCCGTTCATGTTCCCGGCGATCCTCCTCGGCGGCCCCCTGGCGGAGCGGCAGGCGTTCGCCCGGCACGCCAGCCCGCTGCACAACGTCCACCCCGCCGCGCCGCCGTTCCTGCTCGTCCACGGCACCGACGACGAGACCGTCCCGTTCGAGGAGGCCACCGGCTTCGCCGAGGCGCTGCGCGCCCAGGGTGTCCGCTGCGACGTCCTCCCCGTCGACGGCGCCGGCCACGTCTTCACCGGCGCCACCGTCGAGGTCGGCACCCTCACCGAGGCCGGCGCCGACTTCCTCGACGACGTCCTGCGCTGACGGCAGCCACATCCGGCCCGCGGCACCGCAGACGTCGGGCCCGGCAGTGTCGTCCATGCCGACGCACTGCAGTGACGCGGCCGGGCGGCCGGGCGGGCACGACGCCCGTCGCGTCCGAGGCGAGGCAGACTCGAACGATGACCATTGACGCGCTCGTGCGGCAGGCGCCGATGCCGGCCGTCGCGGTGGCCGTGTTCACCCGGGACGCGCAGCTGGAAGAGGTCGTGCACGGGGTCGCCGACCTGGAGACCGGCCGGCCCGCCACCCGGCACGACTGGTGGGACCTGGCGAGCCTCACCAAGGTCCTCGTGACGGTCCCCGCAGTCCTGGACCTGGTGGCCGGCCGGCGGATCGGGCTGGACGAGCCGCTGGGCGCCGCGTGGCCGGGCGCGCGGCACGCGCCGTTCGCCGGCGCGACCATCGCACAGCTGCTCAGCTACGACGCCGGGCTGCCCGCCACCGTCCCGTTCTTCAGGGAGGGCGCCGACGTCGTGGCGGCGGCGCTGCGGACGCGGACCGTCGGCGCCGGGGCCGCGTACAGCGACGTGAACTTCATCGTCCTCGGCGCGATGGTCGAGGCGCTCACCGGCCGGCCGCTGACCGAGGCGGCCGGGCGGCACGGTCTGCGGTACGCGCCGCTGCCCGGACCCGCGGTCGCCACCGAGCGGTGCGCCTGGCGGGGCCGGCTGATCTGCGGCGAGGTCCACGACGAGAACGCCGCGGCGATGGGTGGCGTCGCCGGGCACGCGGGCGCGTTCGGGACGATCGGGCAGGTGGCCAGGATCGGGCAGGACTGGCTGTGCGAGCGGGTGAGCACCCCGGCGCTGCACCGGTCGGTGCGCGAGTGCTGGGCGGAGGGCGGCGGGGAGCGCTTCGGCCTCGGCTGGTGGCTCGCGCCCACCCGGGGGCTGGGCGGGCCCCGCGCGGGCGCGGACGGCTACGGCATGTCGGGGTTCGTCGGCAACCGGATCTGGCTCGAGCCCGCCCGCGGCTACGGCGTGGTGGTGCTGAGCAACCGCATCCACCCGGTCCGCACACCCCGCGAGCCGTTCGCCGCGTGGTGCGACGAGCTGCTGACGACCGTCGCGGACGCGATGGGGCGCTAACCCGGCGCGGACGGTGGGACGAGGCCGTTCTTGTACGCCAGGACGACCAGCTGGGCCCGGTCGCGGGCGCCGAGCTTGGTCATGGCCCGCTGCACGTGCGTGCGGACGGTGAGGACGCTGAGGCGCAGCTCGGCGGCGATCTCGTCGTTGGACCGGCCGTCGGCGGCCAGCTTCATGACCTCCAGCTCACGGTTCGTCAGGTCCCGCAGCTCGGGCGTGACGACGGGCACCGGCCGCGGGGCGGCGAGGAACTGCGCGATCAGGGCCTTGGTCGCTCCCGGGGACAGCAGGCTGTCGCCCGCCGCGACGGCGCGGATCGCCTCCAGCAGCGTGTCGGTGGTGACGTACTTGCCGAGGAACCCGCTGGCGCCGGCGCGCAGGGCCCGGGCGACGTGCTCGTCGTTCTCGAAGGTGGTGAGGATCAGCACCCGGGTGCCGGCGAGGGCCGGGTCGGCGCAGATGGCCTCGGTGGCGGCCAGGCCGTCGGTGCCGGGCATCCGCACGTCCATCACGACCACGTCGGGGTGGTGCCGGCGGGTGAGCTCGACGGCGGCGGCACCGTCGGCGGCCTCGGCCACCACCGACAGGTCCGGGCAGGAGTCGATCAGCAGCCGGAACGTGCCGCGCAGGAGCGCCTGGTCGTCGGCGAGCAGGACGCGGATGGTCACGGCGCCTCCCGGGCCCGCAGCGGAAGGGTGGTCACGACCTCGAACCCGCCGCCGCCGTCGCTGACCCGCAGGTCACCGCCGATGGCGTGGGCCCGCTCGCGCATCCCGACGATGCCGAAGCCCGCGCCGTCCGCTGCCTTCCCGCCGGTACGGGTGGCGTTGGCGACCGTGATGGTGAGGGTGCCGCCGGTGTACCGCAGGCGCACGCGGGCGGTCGCCGGTGCTGCGTACTTCGTGGCGTTGGTCAGGGCCTCCTGGATGATCCGGTAGGCGGTCAGGTCGGCGCCGGGCGGCAGGGGGCGCGGCTCGCCCTCGACCGCGAGGTCGACGGTGAGCCCGGCCGACCCGCACACCTCCAGCAGCTCCGGCAGCCGGGCGAGCCCGGGCGTGGGCTCGAGGGGGTCGGCGTCGCCGGCCTGGCGCAGGACGCCGACGGTGTGCCGCAGGTCGAGCATGACCGACGAGGTGGTGACCTGCAGGTCGGCGAGGAGCTTCCGGGTGAGGGCCGGGTCGCCGTCGAGGAGGTGCGCCGCCGTGCCGGCCTGCGCGTTGGCGACGGCCATGTGGTGGGCGACGACGTCGTGCAGGTCGCGGGCGATGCGCATGCGCTCCTCGGTGACCCGCAGCCGCGCCTCCTCCTCGCGGGTCCGCTCGGCGTGCTCGGCGCGGGCGTGGACCGCGTCGAGGTAGGCGCGGCGCAGCCGGGACCGGCTGCCCATCGACAGGGGCAGCAGCAGCCACAGCGCGGGCCCGATGACCCGCAGCAGCACCGTCCCGTCGAGGTGGTCGACGCCTACGGCGGCGCACACGACCAGCGCGGTCGTCACGCCGCCGTAGGTCCACGCCGTCCGCGACGAGGTCGAGGCGGCCAGCCAGTACAGCGCGACCATCACCGGCGCCAGCAGCAGCGGGGTCAGCAGGTAGCCGAGGCCACCCAGCACGACGGCGCAGGCGGCGGTGACGGCGACCGTGGCCCGCGGGTGCTCCCGCGCCCTGAGCAGCGCCAGGCAGGCGAGCCCGGCCAGCACGTCGGCGACCCAGACGTGCTCGGCGCGGCCCTCGCCCGGGCCGACGAGGTGCGCGCCGAGGACCGCGCCGGCCAGCAGCGCGACCGCGATGACGCCGTCGGTCAGCCGCGGATGCCGCTCCGCGTACTCCAGGCTGACCATCCGCGCTCCTCATCGTGCCGCCGACGTCGAGTATCTCCCGGGCCGGGACGGGCCCGGTCCGGGTTCACCGTTCGTGACTGGACACCAGCTCCGGCGTGACCGGGTCGCGGGTGAGGCGCTCGCCCTCGACGTCGACCTTCGGCAGGATCCGGTCCAGGCGGCGCGGCAGCCACCAGGCGCGGTGACCGAGCAGCGCCAGGGCCGCGGGGACGATCGCCATCCGGACGACGAACGCGTCGAAGAGCACGGCGCTGGCCAGGCTGAGCCCGATCATCTTGATGAACTGGTCCTGTTCGCTGATGAACCCGCCGAAGACCGCCATCATGATCAGCGCGGCGGCGACGACGACGCGGGCGCTGTGCCGGAACCCGGTCCCGATCGCCTGGTGCGGCGTCTCGCCGTGGACGTACGCCTCCCGCATCCGCGACACGAGGAACACCTCGTAGTCCATGGCCAGCCCGAACACGATCCCGATCAGGAAGATCGGCACCGCGCTCATGACGGGACCGGTCTGCGCGACACCGAGCAGGTCGGCGGCGAAGCCCCGCTGGAACACCAGCACCAGGACGCCGAGCGCGGCCAGCACGGAGAGCAGGAACCCGAGCGCCGCCTTGACGGGGACCAGGATCGACCGGAACACGACGAGCAGCACCAGCACGGCGAGCCCGACGACGGTGGCCAGGTACGGCAGCAGCGCGCCCTGGATCTTGCCGGCCAGGTCGATGTTGACCGCGGTCGTGCCGGTGACCTGGAACGTCGCGCCGGTGCCGGCGGCCAGCCGGGTCCGGGCGGCGCGCAGGTCGCGGACGAGGTCCTTGGTCGCGGCGTCGGTCGGGGCGGTGGACGGCACGGCGTCGAGGATCGCGGTGTCGCCGGCGTCGTTGAAGTGCGGCGGCGACACGGACACGATCCCGGCCGTCGCGGCGACCCGGCCGGCGATCGCGGCGACCGCGGCCTGCGGGTCGGGCGCGCCCTTGGCGTCCACGACGAACATCAGCGGGCCGTTGAACCCCGGCCCGAACGCGGTCGCGAGGGCGTCGTACGCGCGGCGCTGCGTGGTCGTCGCCGGCCGGGCCTCGTCGCCCGGCATGCCGAGCCGCAGCCCCGCGGCGGGCACGGCGAGGGCGCCGAGCAGCGCCACCCCGGCGAGCAGCACGGCGACCGGGCGGCGCAGCACGAACCGGGCCCACCTCGCACCGCCGCGTCCGGCCTCGACCGTCGCGGGGTCGCCGTGGGCGGTTGAGGCCGTCGCGGGGTCGCCGTGGCCGGTTGAGGCCATCGCGGGGTCGCCGCGGCCGGTTGAGGCCATCGCGGGGGCTCGGCGGGCGGCGCGGGACAGGACCCGCTCCGGGGCGAACCCGAGGACGGCGGGGACGAGGGTCAGCGCCACCAGTACCGCCGCCGACACCGCACCGACGGCGGTCAGGCCCATCTTGGTCAGCATCGGGATGCCCACCACCGCCAGGCCCGCCAGGGCGATCACGACGGTCAGGCCGGCGAAGGCGACCGCGGACCCGGCGGTGCCGGCGGCGAGGAACACCGCCTCCTCGGCGGGCAGGCCGCGGGCGCGCTCCTCGCGGTACCGCGTCATGACGAACAGCGCGTAGTCGATGCCGACCGCGAGGCCGAGCATGAGGGCGAGCGTGCCGGTGGTCGCGGACAGCCCGAACGCGTGACTGAGGGCGAGGATCGACAGCATGCTCACCGCGACCCCGAGCAGCGCGGTCAGCAGCGACAGGCCCGCCGCCGCCAGGGACCCCAGGGTGATCAGCAGGACGACCGCCGCGAGGGCGACGGCGACGAGCTCCGCGGTGCCCGCCGGGCCGCCGCCCTCCCCTTCCAGTGCGCTGCCGCCGGCCTCGACCGTGAGCCCGGAGACCCTGGCCTCGCGGGCCGCCGCGGCGAGCTCCGCGCGGCTGGCGGCGCTGACCCGCGCGGCCGTGACGGTGTAGGTGACGTTGACGTACGCCGCCGAGCCGTCGCCGCTGACCGCGCCGTCCTCGAACGGGTCGCCGGCCATCGCCACCTGGCCGCCGCCGGCGAGCCGCCGGGCCGCCGCCTCGACGGCCGCCCGGTAGGGCTCGTCCGTCACCTGCCGGCCCGCCGGCGCCACGAACACCACGGTCGCGCCGCCGGCGTCGGCCGTGATCCCGGGGAACCGCTCCCGCAGCACGTCGAACGCCAGCTGCGACTCGACGCCGGGCACGGAGAAGTCGTCGTCGGGGGCCGGCGGCGCGGTCAGCCCCGCGACGACCACCCCCGCGAGGACGGCCAGCCAGGCGAGGACCACCGGTCCCCGGCGTCTGAAGCACCAACGGCCGAGCCGAGCCAACATCGCCGCCACGAGGTCTCCAATCCGGATCTTCTGGAAGCCTTGACGATGCCGTCCGGGGGTGTCCCGTGTCGTCGTGCGCATCCGGGCGGCCGGCTACGTAATCCGAACCGGTTCCCCGAGTCCAAGGTCATGCGGACGCAGTATCCGATCATTGACACCCGTCACTAAAACTCGGTAGCGTGACGCCCGGAAATGCATCAAGTGATGCTTGTTAAATACGCGTGAACGGCGTATTGCTTCATGCGGTAGAAGCGGAGCGGACCGTTTATATGGCCGGCGACAACCAGCATGAGCACGGAATGTCCGGGCCGGTCTTCGCCGTCGGCGGGCCGACCGCATATGACGAAGTGGTGCGGTTCACCGACGCGGTCAGGGCATTACGCCCGCTGCCGGAAATACCGCACCCCGATTTCCTGCTGTTCCAGACGCTGCATCTCACCGCGGAACTGCTCTGGTACAACATGCATTTCGACATCGTCCGCGCCGCAGATGATCTGCGCGCCGGGAATCACCGGTCCGCGCACCGCCTGGTGCGCCGCGCGACGGAGTTGCAGCGGCTGACGGTCACCCATCTCGGCCAGGTCCGGTCCGGCATTCCGCAGACCGAGTTCCTGCAGATCCGGGCGACGCTCCCGGACGGCGGCAGCGGCCTGGACTCACCCGGTATGCGCAACCTGCACAAGGCGTGCCGGCATCTGTGGCGCTGCTTCTGCGCTGCGATGGAGTCCGCCGGCGTGGCGTCGGAGGCGGAGCTGCTGGACGCCGGCGAGGCCCACCCGGACCTGCGGGCGGTCGCGCTGGAGATGCTGGACCTCGACGACGCGATGCTCGGCTGGCAGCAGGAGCACCAGCGGATGGTGTGGGCCCGCCTCGGCGGCCACCCGACCCTCGACGACGGCACCGCTCCGCTCAGCCTGACCGGGCGGTCCGTCGGCGTGCTCGACCGGTTCGTCGCGCACATGCGCTTCCCCCGGCTGTGGCAGGCCGTGCAGGACCACCACGAGTCGATGGCCGAGCAACAGGCATGCGGAGGGACCCACCGATGACCGGCACCGCCTGGCAGCCGCCGCAGGACCTGCCCTTCCACTGGCACGTGTACGACGTCGGGCACCTGCTGCCCGACGGCTGGGACGCGGCGCTGCTCGACGTGGCCCGCGGGCACGCCGTCCGGCGCGTCTTCCGGCCCACCATGTCCACCGCCCGGGAGGTCCCCGACGCCGAGATCCCGATGCACAGCGTCGACGGCGAGGTGCTGCGCCGGGCCGCGCCGTGGACCTTCGACCTGTACAGCGGCTGGTTCAAGCAGCTCGGCGAGCGGACCGCGGAGGAGAAGCTGGAGGAGACCAGCAGCGACAACCGCGCGCTGAGCCTCAACATCCAGCAGGGGATCACGATGCGGTACCCGTGCCACGTCGACAGCAACCCCATGCAGGGGCTGCTGTACCTGACGTCGTGCACCGAGGAGACCGGCGGCGGCCTCGTCGTCGCCCGCGACGGCGCCGCCCGGGACGTCGCCGGCGTCGACGCGGACGCCATGCGGATCTACCCGTCGGCGGGCCAGCTGTACTTCTTCGACGCCCGCCGGCACGCCCACTACGTCGAGCCGCTGCGACGCGACGACGCCGTGCGCGCCGTGCTCACGATGAACTACTACTCCCCGTCGTGCCCGGAGACGATCCGGCCCTCCGGGCTCGACGAGCAGCTGTTCGGCCGCTGACGCAGGCGCTCCGGGCCCGACGGGCAGCTGTCCGGGCGCCGGCTCAGGCGATCGTCACCGGTTCCCGTTCCGGCAGCGTCGTCTCCTTCAGGCCGACCCGCTGGTGCAGGCGACGCAGCGGTCCCGGCGCCCACCAGTTCCACCGCCCGAGCAGCGTCATCGTCGCCGGCACGAGCAGGCAGCGCACCACGGTCGCGTCGATGAGCACGGCGGTGGTCAGGCCGAGGCCGATCTGCTCGATGCTGCCCATCTGCGCCGCCGCGAAGCAGCCGAACACGATGACCATGAGCAGCGCGGCGGACGTGATGACGCGGCCGGTGTGCTGCAGGCCGCGGCGGACGGCGGTGTCGGTGTCGTCGCCGCCGTCGACGTACTCCTTGACACGGCCGAGGAGGAACACCTCGTAGTCCATGGAGAGGGCGAACGCGAACGCGAAGAGGATGACCACGACGAACGGGTCGAGACCGCCGACGGTGAGCGTGCCGAGGACGCCGGCGAGCCAGCCGTGCTCGAACACGGCGACCATGACGCCGAGGGTCGCGCCGAGGGAGACGACGTTGGCGAGGATCGCCTTCACCGGCACGACCAGCGAACCCGTCATGGCGAACAGCAGCACGAGCATGGCGGTGAGGGTGATGCCCAGCGCGAGCGGCAGGTCGTCGACGATGAGGTCGACGAGGTCCACCAGCACCGCGGCGTCACCGGTCACCCAGGACTGCACCCCGGCGGGCCGGTCCGCGCGCAACCGCAGCACGAGCTCCTGGGCGGCGTCGTCCTGCGCCCCGCCGCGCAGGCTCAGCTCGACGGCGGCGAGGCCGTCACCGACGGGCTTCGCCGGCTGCACCTTGCCGACGGCCGGATCGCCGGACCAGCGGGCGGCGTAGGCGTCGAGCTCCGCGGCGCCGGTCCGGGCGACGACCGTGAGCGTCGGGGCGAACGCCCGGCCGAACCGGGTCTTGAGCTCGTCGGCGACCCGCACCGACTCGATGCTGCGTGGGAAACCCTCGAGGCCCGGCAGCTTCACGGTCGCCGACAGCAGCGGCAGGCCGGCGGCGAGCAGCAGCGCCGCGGTGACCACGGCGACGAGCGCCGCCCGGCGCTGCACCAGCGCGGCGAGGGCGGCGAAGAACCCGCGCCCGGCCTCGTCCCGCCGGGCGCGGCGGGCCGGTTTGAGCCGCTTGCGGGCCAGGCCGATGAGCGCCGCCGTGAACGTCAGCGACACCAGCATCGCGACCAGCGCGATCGACACACCGGCGGCGCCGAGCGCGGTCAGCTGCCGCACCGAGAAGGCGAGGAGCCCGGCGAGCGCGGCGGCGACGGTGAGGGCGCTGAACAGGATGGTGCGCCCGGCGGTCGCCCAGGCCCGGCCGATCGCGTCGCCGGGGTCGAACCCGGCGGCCAGTTCCTCGCGGTAGCGGGCCACGAGCAGCAGCCCGTAGTCGACGGACAGCCCCAGCCCGAGCAGCGACGCCACGGTCAGCGCGTTGGAGTCCACGTCGGTGAACGTGGTGAACACGTACAGGACGGGGAAGACGGCGGCGACGGACACGACCGCGGCGAGCACCGGCACCCCGGCCGCGATGAGACCGCCGAACACGATGACGAGCACGACGAGCGTCAACGGCAGCGACAGCAGCTCGGCGCGGCTCCGGTCGCCGTCGAGGGTCCGCCCGGCGTCCCGGCTGATCGTCGCGGACCCGCCGACCCGGACCGCGGCACCCGCGGGCAGCTCGCCGCGGAGCCGGTCGAGCTCGGCCTCGACCTTGTCGACGGCGGCGTTGCGGGTCGGCTTGTCGACCTTCTCCAGCGTGGCCACCACGAGCAGCGCCCGGCCGTCGGCCGACACCGCCGTCGCGTCGACCTTGCGCACGTGCTCGACCCCGCGCAGCCGCCCGGCGGCCGCGTCGACGGCCGCCCGCACGTCCTCCGCCTTCGGGTCGACGGCGTCCACCAGCCCGACGACCTGCCCGGACGAGTCCTCGGCGGTGCTGATCAGGTCGTACGCCTCGATCGACTCGACCTTCTTGCGCACACTGTTGGTCTCGGAGATCGCGTCCAGCAGCGGCCCCGCCGCCAGGATCCCGCCGATCACCGCGACCAGCCACGCCCCGAGCACCCACCACCGGTTCCGGAAGCACCAGCCGCCCAGCCCCGCCATGAAACCCATGGAGCAGAAACCTGCCAGACGGCGCGGAAGGTTGCTCGGGCGGGGTCGGCGATCAGCGAACGGCGCCGCCGGAGTGCCGGTTCGGCGGACCCTGGACAAGGCCGGTGCCTGGTAGTCGTGGAGGTCATGACTGCCTGCGCCGTGTCGCTCCAGAGCCAGCTGCCGACGGGCAGGGCTGCCCACCGCGCTGCCGTCGCCGGGTGCAAGGTCGTGCCACACCTGTGTCCTCGGATCTGAAGGGCCACGACCATGCGAACGCCGCTGCTGACCGTCACCAACATCGTTGATCCCGACGACCCCGGCCAGGACGAGCTGCACGAGTTCGACGCCGAAGGTCACCGCAGGACGTTCGGACGCGACGACCGGGCCTGCGACATCGTGATCTGGTCGGCGCACAACGGCACAGCGCTCGCGCGGGTCGCCGGGGAGATCTGGCGATGGGGCGACGAACTCTGGGTGCGGAACCTGTCGACCACGCACGAGCTGCAGATCGCGACGCCGGGGAACCCGCCGGAGCCGCCGCTGCGGCGCAGGCGCGACGGGCAGGCCCGGGGCTCGGCGTGCAGCGTGCCGGCGCCGCTGGCCGTGCTGACCAGACCAGGGAACGATTTCGCCGGGAGGTGGCGGTGCTCGAGACGCTCGCCGGCCACCCGAACATCATCCGGCTCCGGGCCGCCGCGGCGCCCGGAGCCGCGACCATGTGGCTGGCCAGCGACCTCTGCGAGGAGTCCCTCGCCGCCCGGCTGCGCCGTGGCGACGTGCCGGTCGAGGAGGCGTTCGCGATCGCCGACGACCTGCTCGCCGGCCTCGGCGCGATCCACGGCAGCGGTCACCTGCACCGCGACATCGAACCCGAGAACGTGCTGCTGGACGGCGGCCGGGCGAAGCTCTGCGACCTCGGCGTGACGGCCGCGGTGGCGGCGCACACGGAGCACAACCTCGCCGGCACCGGCCCCTACCTGGCGCCCGAGCTCGCGGCCGGGCAGCCGACGGTCCGCAGCGACATCTACGCCGCGGCGCTCGTCATCGACGCGCTCTTCGCGCCACATGACCTCGAACGGGTCAACGCGCTGCTGACCCGGGCATCGTCCGCGCGGCCGGTGGACCGTCCGGTGGACGTCGCCGCCTTCCGGGCCGCGCTGGCCGGCTCGCGCCAGCCGGTGCCGCCTGCGGACCCGCAGCGGCCGGCGCAGGGCGTGGGCCCGCGGACGGCGGTGCCGGCTGCCGCGGGTCGCCGGCCGGCGCCGGCGAGGCGCCGCCGGACCGCCACGCTGGCGACGGCGGGAGTCGCGGTGCTCGCCGCCGGCGCCGCGGCCTGGTGGTTGAACTCACCGACCCGCGACGCCGCGCCCGACTCGGCCGCCACGAATCCGGCGTCAGGAGTCGTCGTCGCATCGTCGGCCGCCACCGCGTCGCCGGCACCGTCACCGTCGGCGACCGCCAGTCCGACCCCCTCGGTCGGCGTGTCGCCGCTGCCGACGCTCATCTCGGCGAGCACCATCCAGGGAACGATCACCGTCCCGAGTCCCCCGCGACCGGGCCCCGCGACCGGCAAGCCCGTCTCGTCGAACGACGGTGACGGCTGCTACGCCACGGCCGTCGACGGCGGTTTCAACGTCGCCGCCAACGAGGTCGTCGCCAGAGGTCCGAACTTCACCAGCGCCGCGTGCCGCGACATCCACATCAGGCTCACCTCGGCGCCGGCCCGTACCTACGCGCGGTCCTGCACCGAAACCCCCGACGGCGCCACGGTCACCGGCTGCAGCGCGTGGATGGCGCTGCCGGGCGGCGGTGCCTGGGTGACGCTGTCGACGGCGGTGCCGGCGGACAGCCGGTGGCAGCTGCAGATGCAGGCGGAAAGCGCCGGTGAGCTGGCCTTCCAGTACACGGGCTGACCGCGCGGACCACTCCGTCCGCGCGGCCTGCCCTCCGGGTGGCGCTAGCCGAAGCTGACGCCGTACTGGTCGCGGGGCAGCGTGCGCCAGCCGTCCCCGTCGCTCATCACGTCGCCCATGGCGCTGGTCCAGGCGGTGTACGTGCCGCGCGGGTGGCTGTACCAGTTCGACTGGCAGTTGAACGTCGGCGCCGTGGTCGTCAGCACGCTCGGCGCGCGGTACTGCTTCTTCCACGTGCAGGTGCCCTGGCTGACCCGGCCGGCGAGGTTCCAGCCGATGCTGACCTGCAGCTCGTGCAGCGCCAGGTTCTTCGCCTTCGTGAGCCGGCTCAACGGGCAGCTCGCCCCCGGCGGCAGCGACACGCTGCAGTCGACGGGCCAGTCGATGCGGAACTCCCCGCGCGCCCGCACCTGGTTGCCGTAGTTGATCCAGTCGATGCAGGTCCGTTCGCTGACCCGGGCCCACTCGTTGCTCGTCTGCCAGATGGTGAAGTTGGTGTACGCCGAGCACATCGACTTCCGCTCACCCGCCGCCGACGCCGGTCCCGCTCCCGCCGTCACGACCAGCCCGGCCGCCACCGCCAGCGCACCCAGCGAGACGCCCAACCTCCGAGGGATCGATCGCATGATTGCTGCTCCTCTCGTGTCCTCCCGCGTCGGAGACCCCTTGGCGCGGCCTCCGACGAGGAGTCTGCGGAGCATCGGCCTCTTCCGGTGGGCAGGCCTGCCCGCCGGAAGGCGCCGGACCGCACGCAGATGGCCGCCGCCCGCGTATGAGCAGGTCGACGGCCATGCGTGGACGGTGAGCGGCGGTGTTACTCGTTGGGGTAGGTCAGGCCGATCTGGCGGCGGATCTCGTCGAGGGTCTGCATGATCGTCAGGGTTTCGGCGAGGGGCAGCAGCGGCGAGTCGGTGGCGCCCGCGGTGAGCAGGTCGGCGAAGTGGGCCGCCTGGTGGACGAGGCCCTCGTGGCCGGTGATCGCGGGTGGGGCGGACTCGCTGACGTCGCCCGCGACGGTGGTGAGGCGGACGGCCTGCGGCTGGTAGAACGGGCCGGCGAGCTCGATCCGGGCGGCGGTGCCCGAGATGCTCGCGGTGGTCGGTGACGCGGCCGTCTGGGTGGTGGAGACGATGCCGTGGGCGCTGCCGGTCCGCAGGACCGCGGAGACCTGGGCGTCGACGCCGGTCGTGGTCATGGTGCCGGTCGCCTGGATCTCCTCGGGGGCGCCGAGGACGAACGAGGTGAACGAGACGGGGTAGATGCCGAGGTCGAGCAGGGCGCCGCCGGCGAGGGCCGGGTTGAGCAGCCGGTGCGTCGGCGGGATGTCGAAGTGCTGGCCGTGGTCGCCGATCACCGTCTGCACGTCGCCGAGCGCGCCGTCGGCGAGCAGCTGCCGCACGACGTCGTAGTGCGGCAGGAAGCGGCTCCACATCGCCTCCATCAGCAGCAGCCCCGAGCCGCGCGCCAGCTCGATGAGCTCCGCTGCCTGGGCCGCGTTCTGCGTGAACGCCTTCTCGACCAGGACCGGCTTGCCGGCGCGCAGCGCGAGGAGGGTCTGCTCGTGGTGGTGGCTGTGCGGCGACGCGACGTAGACGGCGTCGATGTCGGGGTCGGCGACGAGCGCCTCGTAGGAGCCGTAGGCGCGGCCGCCGCCGTGCCGGGCCATGAACTCCTCGGCGCGCTGGAGCGAGCTGGAGCCGGCGGCGACCACCCGCGACCTCGAGTGCCGGTGGACGGCGCCCGCGAACTGGTCCGCGATCCAGCCGGGCGCGATGACGCCCCACTTGATCGGCGGCGCGTCCTGGGGGTCCGCGGTGCGCGCGGTGGGCAGTGCAGTGCTCACGGTCGTCCTCACGTCGGGTGTGGTGCTCAACCCGAAGCTACACGACGAAGATCCGGACCCGGCGCGATAGCGTTGGCGGCCGTCCACCACCCCGGGAGCGCCGATGTCCGCCATGCCGCCCAGCGCGCAGACCGTGCGCAGGTGGCTGCGGCACCGGCGGTACGGGGTGCCGCCCGCCATGATCGACGCGGCGACCGAGCGCCGGCTCGCCGGGGACTGGCGCCGGGCCTGCGCCGCCGCGCACGTGACGCCCGACATCGACCTGCGCGCCGTCGAGTGGGAGCACGGCCGCGAGGTCGCCGCCGCGGTCGAGGACGACCTGCGGCACCTGGCGCCGGACCTGCTGCGCTGGCACGAGCCGCTGCACGGCCACCACTCGTGGCCGGCCGCCAGCCGCCCCGTCCCGATGACCCGGCTCGCCGGCGGGCTCGGCATCCTGCTGGCCTCGGGGCCGAGGAGCGGCGGCCGGCGGCTGTTCCGGCTGCGCTTCGGCGGCGTCTCCCCCGTCGCCCCGCTGGTCGACCGTCACCTGTGGGACGTCCGGCAGGCGCCCGGGCTGCGCGGGCTGTGCGGGCCGGAGCCGGTCAGCACCGACGCGGCCTGCCCGCACGCGACCGGCCGGCAGCGGGAAGCCGCCGCGGCCGCCGGGATCGACGCCACCGGCCTGGCCGGGCAGGGGTCGGACGACAGCCTGGCGAGCCACCCGCTGGTCTGGTCGAGGCTGGTGCCGGCCGCCCGCGCCCTGCTGCACCGGCACAGCAGCCCCGGCGGGACGGTCGACCTGGGCGAGGGCTGGCTGGACCTCAGGGAGCGGCCGACGATCGTCGCCGGGCCTCCGCCGCGACACGCGCCGCTGCTGCAGATCTCGGACTGGCAGGAGCCGCTCGACGCCGAGCTCGTCCGCCACGGCCTCATCGATCCCGACGCCCTGCATCCGCTCGTCCACGACGCGCTCCTGCCCGGCCGTCCGCAGTCGCCGCCGAGGCACGGGCCGCTGGTGCCCGCCGTCGTGCCGGTGGAGTGCGGCGGGCGGGTCCACCGGCTGGCCGCCCGCGACGGCCAGTGGCACCCGCTGGACCACGACCTGCGGGACCTGGCCCGCGAGGAGGCCCTGGCCGCGCTCGGCGGACCGGCGGAGGGCTGCGCCGGCGTCCTGCTGGGCTGGCGGACCGGCAGCCGGGCGGACTCCGGGCTGCTGCCGCCGCCGGTCCAGGACCTGCACGACGAGCTCTGGCAGCGGGTGGCGTACGGCGATACCGACGGCGTCCTGCGGCTGCTCGGCGACGGGTTCCCGCCGGCCGCGGACCGGGGCGGCGGCACGCTCCTGCACGCCCTGGGCTCGCTCGACCACGCGCGGATGCTGCCCCGCCTGCTCGCCCTCGGCCTGGACGTGCACGCCCGGACCAACACCGGCGACACACCGCTGCACGCGGCGGCGAGGTCGTCGTCGGACGCTGCCGCCGACCTGGTCGAGGCGCTGCTGCGGGCCGGCGCCGACCCGCGGGCGGTGAACCACCGCGGGCAGCACCCCGCGGACCTGGCCGGCACCCCCGAGGCGGCGGCCGTGCTGCGGGCATGACGGCGCGTCTCCCGGCTGGCGAAGGGGCACCGGGGTGACTATCTTCGTGGTCCATGACGGATGGCGACGGAGACGCCGAACCGCTGCGCGTGCCCCCGTGGCTCGCCGGGCTCGGCGCCGATCCGGACCGTCCCGCGGCCGGTGGGACCTTCCGCCCCGAACCGGCCGACGCAGCCACTCCTGTTCCCATAATCCAGGACGAGCCCGTCCCTGTAGATGAGACGCCGGGCGACGCGGCGGACTGGGCCGCGGCGCCGGACCGCGACGGCTGGCACGTCGCCGACGAACCGTCGGAACTGCGCGGGCTGTGGGTGTTCTGGCGGTCGCGGCTGATCGTGGCCGGCGTCGCCGCGGCCGTGTCGCTGCTGGTGATCCTGGCCGTGGCGGCGTACTTCGGCGACGACGATCCCGCTCCCGTCACCCCGCCGGTCGGCCTGCCCGCGCCGGCCCCGTCACCCACCGACGCGCCGTCCCTGACGCCAAACCCCGCGCCGGCCACGCCGTCGGAGGCCGCGCCCGCGTCGCCGTCCCCGGCCGCCGCGCGGACGACGTCCCCGCCGCCGAAATTCGGGCCGGTCTCGTTCGAGGCCGAGGCGCCCGGCAACACGCTCGGCGGCTCGGCGCGGGTGGACCGCTACCCCGGCGCCTCGGGCGGCTCGATCGTGCGCAATCTCGGCGACTGGGGCAGCCGCGCCGGCGACGGCGTGCTGACGTTCAACAACGTCGACGTCCCGGTCGCCGGCGCGTACACGCTGAAGCTCTACCACGTGAACATCGACAACGAGCGCACCAGGACCGCCGTCGTCACGGTCGACGGCCGCGACCCGCAGCGGGTCACGCTCGACGGCGGCTCGACGTGCTGCACCGCGTCGACGCTGAAGGTCCAGCTGCGCAAGGGCGGCAACACCATCTCGGTCGCCAACCCCGACGGGCACGCGCCGTCGGTCGACCGCATCGTGCTGTCCCTGCCCTGACCCCGGGCCGCGGCGTGCCGAAATCGATCGCCGTCTTGACTGACGGTTGTTGATGTGTCTACCGTCTCAACACGCTTTTAACAAAGTTTCCTAACTGTTGGTGAGGTGAACGTGAAACGATCCCTTCGCCAGGTCCTCCTGGTCGGGGCCGTCGTCGCCGCCGTGGCCGGAGCGACCGCTATCGTGCCACTGGTCCAGGCAAACGCCGCCGCCGCATGCGCTCCGGCATGGAGCGCGTCGGCCGTCTACGTCAAGGACAACGTCGTCTCGTACCAGAGCCACAACTACACCGCCAAGTGGTGGACCACGAACGAGGTGCCGACCGCCAGCGGCCAGTGGGGCGTGTGGGCCGACAACGGGGTCTGCGGTGGCGGGACCGACCCGACCACCCCGCCGCCGACCTCGAAGCCGCCGACGTCGCAGCCGCCCACCTCGCCGCCGCCGCCCGGCGGCAAGAACGTCGTCGGCTACTTCGCCGAGTGGGGCGTCTACGCCCGCAACTACCACGTGAAGAACATCGTCACCAGTGGCTCGGCGGCGAAGCTGACCCACATCCTGTACGCCTTCGGCAACACCAGCGGCGGGCAGTGCTCCATCGGTGACTCGTACGCCGACTACGACAAGGCGTACACCGCGGCCGACTCGGTCGACGGCGTCGCGGACACCTGGGACACCGGCGCGCTGCGCGGCAACTTCAACCAGCTGCGCAAACTCAAGCGGCTGTACCCGAACATCAAGGTGATCTGGTCGTTCGGCGGCTGGACCTGGTCCGGCGGCTTCACGCAGGCGGCGGCGAACCCGACCGGCTTCGCGAACTCCTGCTACAACCTGGTCAAGGACTCCCGCTGGGCCGACGTCTTCGACGGCATCGACATCGACTGGGAGTACCCGAACGCCTGTGGCCTCAGCTGCGACTCCAGCGGCCCGGCCAGCTACAACAACGTCATCACGGCGCTGCGCAACAAGTTCGGGCAGAACTTCCTGGTCACCTCGGCGATCTCGGCCGACGGCTCCAACGGCGGCAAGCTCGACGCCGCCGACTACGCCGCCGGCATCTCCAAGCTGAACCTGGTCTTCCCGATGACCTACGACTACTACGGCGCCTTCAGCCCGCAGGGCCCGACGGCCCCGCACTCGCCGCTGAACTCCTACTCGGGCATCCCGACGCAGGGCTTCTGGTCCGACGCGGCGATCCAGAAGCTCAAGTCCAAGGGCGTCCCGGCCAGCAAGATGCTCCTCGGCATCGGCTTCTACGGCCGCGGCTGGACCGGCGTCACCCAGGCCGGCCCGGGCGGCACCGCGACCGGCCCGGCGCCCGGCACGTACGAGCAGGGCATCGAGGACTACAAGGTCCTGAAGAACTCCTGCCCGGCCACCGGCACCGCCGGCGGCACCGCCTACGCCAAGTGCGGCAGCAACTGGTGGGGCTACGACACCCCGGCCACCATCGCGGGGAAGATGACCTACGCCAAGCAGCAGGGCCTCGGCGGAGCCTTCTTCTGGGAGTTCTCCGGCGACACCAGCAACGGCGAGCTCATCACCGCCATCAAGAACGGTCTCGCCTGACGCCTGAACGGTCTCGCCTGACCAACGTCGCGCCGCCGCAGCCGGTCCCGGGCTGCGGCGGCGCGGCCGCTTTCCGGCCCGTCACTACGGTCCGGCGGCCTTCTCCAGCGCGCGGATCTCGACCCACAGCGCGCGCAGCCGCTCGACCTCCAGGTCGCTGCGCCCGAAGACCTCGAGCATGTCGTCGACGTGGTGCCACTTCGGCGACCGCTCACCGATCCCGTTCAGCACCCGGAACACGGTCGACTTCGAGATCCCGACCTGTCCCGCGATCACACTGTACGAAGGTTCCCCGGCCTCCCGATGGGCTTCCATCAGTTCCTCGGCCAGCCGCCTGCGCAGTGCCCCCAATTTGACGGCGTCGTCCATCATTCAAGCATGCCGATGAATGCCGTCCCGGTAAAGCACGACCGCGGGGCGCGGCGGCTGCGCGGATAGCATGATGGGACGATGGTGTTCCGTCGATCGAGCAGGCAGGACCGGGTCCAGCACGCATTGGCCGCCGCGGTGTACGAGGGCGACCGCCGGGCCCGGGAGCGGGTCGAGCGGTGGTGGGCGGCCGGCGGGGACGACCGCGAGAAGGTGTGGCGCGGGGCGTGGTTCCTGCTCAGCGCGGCGTCGTTCCGCTTCGGCAACCACGAGCAGCCGGCGCGGGTCGCCCCGGTGCTGGAGTTCCTGCTCGAGCCGGACCCCACCTCGACCTACCGGCCGCAGGTCCGGCTGACCGCGTGCCTGCCGCAGACCGCCGCGGACCCGCCGAGCGGCGTGTACCTGGGCGACCCGTATGTCCAGCGCATCGTCGAGGCCGCCGTCGGGTTCCCGGACGAGGGCCTGCGGCAACGACTGGCGGACCTGCTGGCGGGCACGGACCAGCCCGGGCTGCTGGACGCCGTGGAGGTCGCGGTCCGGCCGTACGCGCGGCCGGGCCACCGGTTCATCGGCACCGCGCCGGCCGGGCGGGACGCGCGGCAGGACATGTGGCTCGGCGAGCAGGGGGCGCTGCTGCGCATCGTCCTGGCCAACCCCGAGCTGCCCCGCCCGCCCGCCGACCCCGGCGACGTCGACCTGGCGCTGCTCGCGGTGCTGAAGCAGCGGCCGGACCTGCTGCCCGCGTTCGACCAGGGTGCGCTCGCCGGGCGCCTCGTCGAGTACGCCGGGACCGACCTGCCCGAGGACGCCCTCGACCTGTGCCGCCGCGCGCTGCGTGGGTTCACGTCGCCGAAGGCCGTCGCGGTGGTGTGCGACCAGGCGGTCCTCGGCAACCCCGAGGCGGCCGCCGCGGCCCGCGACGCCGGCTACCGGTCCGCCTGGACGTCCGGCCTGCTGCTGCTCACCCGCCAGTTCGACGCGTACCGCGAGCACGACCCCGACGGGCGGGTCCTGCAGCTGGCGTGCGCCCTCGACAAGCCGGAGATCAGGGAGGACACCGTCGTCGGCCTGGTGCTGGCGCTCCTGGACACCGACCCGCCCGAGGACGTCGCCGCGGCGGTCCGCCGGTCCCTGCGCGACCTCGGCGCCGGGACCGGCGACTCGCTGCAGGACCTCCGCCGCCTGTGGATGCGCCGGGGGGTCCTGGCCCGTGCGGTGAAGCTGGAGCCGGAGGCGGTCGCGGCCGTCGTCGACGCGGGCTACCTGCCCGAGGACGACGAGCGTGCCCTGCTCCCGCTGCTGTTCCTCACCGAGCAGTTCGACCGGTACGACCGGGAGGACCCCGACGGCACGAAGCTGCGCGCCGCCCTGGCCGAGCGGCGCCACCCGTACGAGCACGAGCACTTCCGGACCGTCGCCGAGCGCAACGGGCGCGACGATCCGTGGCCGCCCTACGAGCCGCCCCCGGAGCGCTACCGGTCGGGTGTGCACGTCACCACCTGGCCGAGCAGCATGGGTGGTGGCGGCCACTCGTTCGGCGGGTACCCGTAGCTACTTGACGAGGACCGGTGCCTCCTCGGCCGCCTGCTCGGCGACGGGCGCGCGGCGGGAGGCGCCGGTGCGGGCGTGCGTCGAGTAGACGGTGAGGCCGACGAACGTGATGCCGCCGACGAGGTTGCCGATGACGGTCGGGATCTCGTTCCAGATGAAGTAGTCCGCGATCGAGAAGTCGCCGCCGAGCATCAGCCCGGACGGGAAGAGGAACATGTTGACGATGGAGTGCTCGAAGCCCATGTAGAAGAAGACCAGGATCGGCATCCACATGCCGATGACCTTGCCGGACACGCTGCTGGAGATCATCGCGGCGACGACGCCGGTCGAGACCATCCAGTTGCACAGGACACCACGGATGAACAGGGTGAGCATGCCCGCGGCACCGTGGTCGGCGTAGCCGACCGTCCGGCTCTCACCGATCTTGCCGAGCGCCTGGCCGACGGCGTTCGGCTCGACCGTGAACGCGTAGGTGAAGATCACCGCCATCATCACGGCGACGGTCAGCGCGCCGGCGAAGTTGCCGACGAAGACCAGCCCCCAGTTGCGCAGCACACCGCGTAAGCGCACCCCGGGCCGCTTGTCGATCAGCGCGAGGGGCACCAGCGTGAACACGCCGGTGAGCAGGTCGAAGCCCAGCAGGTACAGCAGGCAGAACCCGACCGGGAAGAGCAGGGCCCCGACGATCGGCTGGCCGGTCTGCACGGTGACCGTGACCGCGAACGCGGCGGCGAGGCAGAGAATCGCACCCGCCATGTACGCCCGGATCAGCGTGTCCCGGGTGGACATGAAGACCTTCGCCTCACCGGCGTCGATCATCTTCTTGGCGAGTTCAGGTGGGGTCACATACGACACAGCGTTGCTCCTCCGGGGCGGCTCAGGAATGGATCAGGGGGGCGCCGCAGGCTTGATTGCTCGGACGTTTCCGGTGCGGGTCGAGTCTGCGGAGTGCCTGTTACCAACATGTTGCGCGCTCGAAAGCCCCGGGTCACGTCGCGCTCACAGACGGCGCACACCCAGTGCGACGTCAGTTCTCCAGCGTCGCCCGGAGCCGGTCGACGGCGCGCAGGATCTCCGCGCGGTGCTTCGCCGCCGTCATCCAGGCCGGCAGCCGCGCGACCAGCGTCAACCCGCCCGGGCCGGGGCCGCGCTCGCGCAGCTTCGCGCCGACGAAGCCGCCGAGGATGTCCAGGTGCCGACGGTTGAACGCCCACAGGACCCGCCCGCCGCAGCACTCGGCGCGCAACCACAGCGGCCCGCCGAAGAACGGGTCGACCGGGCCGCCCCACACGGAGGTCGCCCCGGCCGGCTCCCACGCGGCGGCGTGGCAGCAGGCGGCGCACGTCAGCCGGCGCGGCCACGACGCCACCCACCGGCTCCCGGTGGGCCGAGCGGCGTTCACGGCGCGGCCGCCGCAGCGCGGGCACACCACCAGGATGTCGTCCGCCGCCAGCTCGTACAGGCTGACCTGCGGATCCTGGAAGCGCGGCCGGTCCATCAGCGGGCGTGCGCGACGGCCAGCCGGCTCGCCAGCTCGGCGCTGCGGGCCGCGAACGGCGCCCAGGCCTGCGGCGTCCGCTCCAGGAACCGCTGCGCGTTGGCCTCCCGGCAGTCGCGCTGCGTCCAGGTGCACAGCCGGCCGCCCTTGACGTGGAAGCGGACCAGGAGGTCGTCGGCCCAGCCGTACACCTCACAGTCGGCGGCGCCGTCGACCGTCACCTTCTGCTCCGCGACGAGCCAGTCAATCGCCTCGAGCTCCTCCTGTACACGCTGCGCGACCTCGAACGCGAGACCCTCCGACGCCCGGTCCCGCTGCCGCGTGAGCAGCTCCCGCACCGCGTCGATCGCGGCCCGCTCCCGCCGCAGCACCCCGGCCGTGGTGGCGACGAGGGTGTCGCGGTCGGCGGCGTCGACCCCGCGAATGCGGGCCATGTCGCGCTCCGAGCCGGTGAGCCGGTCGCCGGTGTACCCGAGCGGCAGCACCCGGCCCAGCCCATTGAGCGCCAGCCGCGCCTTCGTCCCGCCCAGGTACGGGCCGAACACGTCCTGCACATCGGGTGTGAAGGGTCCGTAGTCGACAACGAGCCGCGGCACCCCGCCGCGGCGGTCGAGGCGCAGGTAGATCGGCACCTCCAGGCCGCCGCGGATCCGGTTCCAGCGCGGCTTCGACCGCTCCAGCAGGTTGCGCTCCAGCCAGGCCGCCTCGTGCACCGAGTCGCACACGACCGCCTCGACCCGCACGATCTGCGTCACCATCCGCTTGAGGTGCCGCCTGCCGCGCAGGTCCGACCAGTACGAGCCGACCCGCTGCCGCAGGTCGGTGGCGCGCCCGATGTACAGGACCTTGCCGCTCTCGTCGCGGAACCGGTACACACCGGGCGTCTTCGGCAGGCTCGCCACCGCCGCCCGCGCCGCCGTCGTCACGCCCGGCATCCTACGGTCCCCAGCTGGGCGGTCACCGCCAGGTGAGCTGCTTGGTGAAGCGCAGCAGCGTCCCGGTCCCGTCGACCGACACGACGTCGAGCCCGTCCACCACGGCCGCGACCAGCTGCAGCCCTCGCCCCGAGTCCGACCACAGGTCGCCGGGCCGCACGCCGGCCGGGTCGAAGCCGCCGCCGTCGTCCGTCACCTCGATCACGCAGCGGTCGCCGTCCACGCTGACATCGACGTGGTACGTCGTGGCGAGGCCGGCGTGCTCGATGACGTTGGTGCACGCCTCGGTCAGCGCCAGCCGGATGTCGTCGCGGCAAGCCTGCTCGACGCCCGCCCCGGCCAGGGCACCGTCCAGCATGCGGCGGGTCTGCCCCACCCGTGCCGACTCCCGCGGCAGATCCAGCGACATCTGCAGATGCACCGCGTCGGTCATGAGCTCGCTCCCGCCTCGTCCGGATGCCGCACGGGGTACCCCGCGAACGCCCACCCGTAACGGCCAACGATCGCGACGGCCGGTTCGTCGCCGGGTCGGGAGCGGAAAAACCCCGCTGCGGTCAGGGCAGCCAGGCCATGACCCGGGCGGAGGCGTCCAGGCCGTCCGCCGGGACCAGCTTCGCGGTGCGGGCGGCGAGGTCGACGATGACGATCTGCTTGTCGACGACCGCGGCGAGCACCTCGGCGTCCTTCACCGGCTGCCAGGTCTGCGGGTCGTCGTACAGGCGGACGTCGATGCCACCGTCGGGCAGGGTGACGGTCGGCTCGGCGCCGATCGCCCGCGTCGCGGGGTCGATGGACTGGAACGTGCGCTTCTCCATGGTGTAGAGCAGCGGACGGCAGCTGCCGGGGACGAAGAGCACGCTGTGGGTGCCGCCGGTGGTGCCGGCGAGCGCGATGTCGGAGCCGGTGAAGGTGCCGGCCTTGCTCAGCTCGGCGTCGCCGGTGCGCTCCCGCAGGTGCAGCGCGTCCTTGGTGGAGCCGGCCGTGGCCACGACCCGCTTGCCGCACTCGGCGGTGGGGTGCCACATGCCCGGCGAGTCCACCAGCTTCGGGGTCTTGCCGCCGAGCACCGCGACGGTCGTGGTGTCGGCCTTGATGACGGGCGCCGTGGCGGTGATGTCGACCGAGATGCTGTCCGGGATGGCCTTGCGCCGGTCGAACTTCAGGTGCGTGTCGTCCAGCCACTCGCCGCAGTCCAGCTCGGTCGTGGCCGTCACCGTCGTCGCGCCCAGCGTGTACTTCGCCGACTTGACCTTGTCGACGACGGTCACCTTGCCGGCGAAGTCGGCGACGACGAGCTCCTCGCCCCGCAGGTACGAGACCCGCTTGCTGTCCGGCGAGGTGCGCAGGCACAGCTTGTTGGTCGACGCGTCCCCGGCGACCTTGCGCTCGCTGCCGTCGGCGATGGTTCGGGCGGTCACGACCTTGCCGCTGCGGTAGACGAACGTCTTGTGGTCGGCGGTGACCTCGTATTCGAAGTCGGAGGAGCGCGGCACGTCGAAGGGCGCGATCGACAGGTGCCCGTCGGCTTCCTGGGTGAGCAGCTTCAGCCCGCCGGTCGTCGTGACGAGCAGCTTGCCCGCGACCTTCGGCGGCGGCTGGGGCGACGGCGAGGACGACGCGCCCTGCGACGCCTTCGAGCCCCCGCCCGAACCACAGCCCGCCAGGCCGATCACCACCGCTGCGAGCACCACGAACTGACGGCGCATGCCGTGCCCTCCCCCCGTTGGACGCCTTTTGTAACACATCGCCACCTCGCCGACCGCCCCGTCGTGACGGGCGGCACCCCACCACCGGAGCGCCGTGCGGCAGGATCGTCAGTCATGGACGCGTTCGTCATGCCGTGGAAGGCGTCCGCCGCGACGGCGTCGAGACCTGCGCCGCGAAGATCGTGTATGTCACCGTCGCCCCCGACGGCTCCGGCGAACGCCCCGCGTCCGCCGCGCTGCGGAGCGTGCTGTGCGCACCTCACGGCATCGACGAGGCGCGGTCTGGTTAGCTTTGCGCCGTGCGAATTGCCGTCCTTGGTCCACTTGAGGTCCATACGCAGACCGGGGCGCCGGTGGAGATCGCCGGGGTGCGGCTGCGGATGCTGCTCGCCCGGCTGGCGCTCGAGGCGGGCCGGCCGGTGTCGGCGGAGCTGCTGATCGACGACCTGTGGGGCGAGGACGCGCCGGCCGGGGCGGCGGCCGCGCTGCAGGGGCTCGTGTCCCGGCTGCGGCGCGCGCTGGGCGACGCCGGCGGCGTGGAGCTCGTCGCCGGCGGATACCGGCTGACGGTGCGTCGGGAGGACGTCGACGCGCACCGGTTCGAGGACCTCGCCGCGCAGGGCCGGCGGGAAGCGCCCGCGCAGGCGGCCGTCACCCTCGACGCGGCGCTCGGCCTGTGGCGGGGCGCGGCGCTGACGGACCTGCAGGACGCGCCGTTCGCGCGGACCGTCGCCGCCGGGCTGCACGAGCGCCGGCGGGACGTCGCCACGGACCTGTTCCAGGTGGAGCTGGAGCTGGGCCGGCCCGCCGAGGTGCTGCCGCGGCTGGGCGCCCTGGCCGCCGAGCACCCGCTGAGCGAGCGCCTCGCCGGGCTGCGGATGCAGGCGTTGGCCGCGACCGGCCGCCAGAGCGACGCCCTCGCCGTGTACGAGGAGATCCGGGGCCGGCTCGGCGACGAGCTCGGCGTCGACCCGGGCGCCGCGCTGAAGGAGCTGCACCTGGCGCTGCTGCGCGGCGAGATGGAGCAGCCCGCCAAGCGGGCCGAGACGGTCGCGCCGAACCGGCTGCCGGCGCAGCTCACCAGCTTCGTCGGCCGGGACGCGGAGCTGGCGCAGCTTGCCGCGCTCCTGGACGCCAACCGGCTCGTCACCGTCGTCGGTCCCGGCGGCGCCGGCAAGACGCGGCTGGTGCTGGAGGCGGCGAGGGTCGCCCGGCAGCGGGTGTGGTTCGTGTCCCTCGCCGCGGTCAGCGACCCCGACCACCTCGCCGACGCCGTCGTCGCCGCCCTCAACGCCTCCGACGGCCGGCTCTACGAGGGCGGCCACACCACCCTGGACCGGGTCGTGGAGCTGCTCGACGTCGGCGACGCCGTCATGCTGCTGGACAACTGCGAGCACCTCGTCGACGCCGCCGCCGAGCTCGCCAACCAGCTCCTGACCCGGCTGCCGCGGCTGCGGGTCCTCGCCACCAGCCGCGAGCCCCTCGCCATCACCGGTGAGGCGCTGTGCCACCTAGGGCCCCTCGAGGTGCCCCGCGACTCGGTGGAGCCCGAGGAGGCCGCCCGGGCGGCGGCGGTGCGGCTCTTCGTGGACCGCGCGGCGACGGTGCGGCCCGGGTTCGCGCTCGACGAGTCGACGGTCGACCACGTGGTGGAGATCTGCTGGCGGCTGGACGGGATGCCGCTCGCGCTGGAGCTCGCCGCCGCGAAGCTGCGGTCGATGAGCGTGGACCAGATCGCCCGGCGGCTCGACGACCGGTTCCGCCTGCTCAGCTCCGGCAGCCGGTCCGCGCTCCCCCGCCAGCGCACCCTCCTCGCCGTCGTCGAATGGAGCTGGGACCTGCTCGAGGAGCCGGAGCGGGTCCTCGCCCGCCGGCTGGCGACCTTCCCTGGCGGCGCGACCACGGCGGCCCTGGAAGCGGTCTGCGCCGACGGTACGCTGCCCGCCCGCGACATCTTCTACGTGCTCGACGCGCTGGTGGAGAAGTCGATCGCCGGACGGTCCGGCGACCGGTACCGGATGCTGGAGACGGTCCGCGCGTACGCGCTGACCCGCCAGGAGGGCGACGACATCGGCGAGCGGTTCTGCCGCTACTACCGGGACCTCGCCGAGGAGCACGACCCGCTGCTGCGCACCCGGGACCAGCTCGCGGCGATCGCGGTCTTCGACGCCGAGCACGACAACCTCGCGCACGCGCTACGGCTGGCCGTGGACGCCGGCGACACGGCGACGGCCGAGCGGTTCGTCGGCGCGATGTTCTGGTACTGGGGCATGAGCGGCATGACGGCCCAGTTCGAGACGTACCTGCGCTACGGCGGCGCGCTGCCGCAGCAGGCCCGGACGGCGTTCGGGGTGGTGCGGGCCAGCATGGACGTCGACTCGGCCGGCGCCCGCGAGTTCCACCCCGCGCGGCCGCTGATGCGCATGACGCAGCTGGCGCACGCCACCGAGGAGTCCGACCTGCTCGAGGCGCTGGACTCGCCCGACCCGTGGATCCGGGCGAGCGCGCACTGGGCGAAGGACTTCCTGCTCACCGAGGAGGGCGACCTGCGCTCCGGCGCCGCGTCCCGGCGGGCCGCCCTCGAAGGGTTCGAGGCGGTCGGCGACCGGTGGGGGCTCGTGCTGAGCCTGCTGCCGCTGGGCCGCGACCACTCGCTGCGGCGCGAGCACGGCCCGGCGATCGCCGCGTTCGAGCGGGCCGTCGTGCTCAGCTCCGAGCTCGGCGTCGAGGACTACCTGTACCTGAGCCGGGCGCGGCTGGCCCGGGAACGCCGGCGCAGCGGGGACATCGACGGCGCGCTGCGCGACATCAGGGCCGCGCAGCGCCGGGCCCGCGAGCGCGGCCACCGCCGGATGGAGGTCAACATCCTGGTCGGCCTCGCCAACGTGCACCGCCTCGCCGGCGACCTCGCGCAGGCCGACCGGACCCTCGACGAGCTGGAGGCGCTGGTGCGGCGCGGCGCCATCCCCGAGCCACTGGCCCGCGACCTCATCGTCAGCACCCGGTTGGAGAACCGTCTCGCCGAGGGGGACGTGACGCCGGCCGCGGCGCTGCTGCCCGAGGCGGTCGCGTCGCTCGTCGCGCAGGGCTACAGCGCCGGTCTGGCGTGGGCGGCCGAGCTGCTCGCCGGGCTCCTCGCGCTGCGGGACCGCCCCGGGGACGCGGCCGCGGCGCTCGGCATGAGCGAGGTGATCCGCGGCGAGTTCGACCACGGCGAGCCCGAGCTGCGCGCCCTCGCCGACCGGCTGACCGTCCGGCTCGGCGACGAGGGTTACGCCGAGGCGTTCCGGCGCGGCGCCGGCACGCCGCGACCCGACGCGATCGCCCGGGTCGTCGCCCTCGCCACCGGCTGAACCACCGGCCGAACCACTGCCTGAACCACCGGCCGAACCACCGGCTGAACCACCGGCCGAAACACCGGCTGACCGGCGGTCGCGGGAGGTCATTCCGGCGACCCGGTGAGCGCGGCGAGGACCTCGTCGAGGGTGGGCCTGCGCAGGCCCAGCTCGTCGGCGGTGACGCCGGCCGCGTCCAGCCGCCGCACCAGCGCCGACAGCAGCATCGGGTCGGTGGCCGGCACGGTGAGCAGGCCGCCGGCGTCGCGGGCCGGGACGGCGCCGGTCAGCTCGGTGAGGATCCGGGTGATCGCGTCCGTGTCTGCGGGCACCGACGGGTGGACGTGCAGGATCTGGCCGCCGACGCGCCGCCGCAGCTCCCCCGGCCGGCCTTCCGCGAGCACGCGGCCCCGGTCCAGGACCACGATCCGGTCGGCGCACCGCTCGGCCTGCGCGGGGTCCCGCGTCGTGAACAGCACCGTGCCGGCCCGGGCAGGGTCATCGGCGGGGTCATCGGCGGGGTCGGCGGCGGGCTCGTCGAGCAGCAGGACCGGCGTGGCCGTCTTCGTCCAGCCGGCGTCAGGTCGTACCGACGCCGCCAGCACTGCCAGGAGGGTCGTCTTGCCCGCCCCGGCGGGGCCGAGGACGGCGGTGACCTGTCCGGCGGTGACCCGCAGGTCCACCCCGTCCAGCGCCACCGCGTCCCCGAACCGTTTGACCAGACCGCCGGCCTCGATCGCGTACCGCATCGCTTACTGCGCGTCGCCGTTGAACTTCGAGGTCGACCAGAAGTAGCCGAGCACCGCGAGCCCGGCGCACCAGCCGACCGCCAGCCACCCGTTGTAGCCGATGCCGGTGCCGAGCAGCAGGCCGCGGAGGGTCTCGATGGCCGGCGTGAACGGCTGGTACTTCGCGATCGGCTGGAACCAGCCGGGCATGGCGTGGATCGGCACGAACGCGCTGGACAGCAGCGGCAGCAGGATCAGCGGCAGCGCGTTGTTGCTGGCCGCCTCGGCGCTCGGGCTGATCAGGCCCATCCCGACCGCGATCCAGGTGACCGCGAGGGCGAAGAGCACCAGCAGCCCGAACGCGGCCAGCCACTCCAGGACCGAGGCGTCCGTGGACCGGAAGCCGATCGCGACGCCGACGGCACCGACGAGCACCACGCTCGCCACCGACTGCAGGACGCTGCTGATGACGTGGCCGATGAGGACGGCGCCGCGGTGGATCGCCATCGTGCGGAAGCGGGCGATGATGCCCTCGGTCATGTCGTTGGAGACGGAGACCGCGGTGCCGATGACGGTGCTGCCGATGGTCATCAGCAGCAGGCCCGGCAGCAGGTAGGCGATGTACTCCGAGCGGCCGCCGCCGATGCCGGCGCCCATGACGTCGCCGAAGATGTACACGAACAGCAACAGCAGCATGATCGGGGTGAGCAGCAGGTTCAGGGTCAGCGACGGGTAGCGGCGCGCGTGCAGCAGGTTGCGGCGCAGCATCGTGCCGGAATCCCGGATGGCGAGGGCGTTCATCACACAGTCTCCTTGTCATTGGTGTGGGCGTCGGTGTGGGCGTCGGTGCGGGCGTCGCCGGTCAGGGCGAAGAACACGTCGTCGAGGTCGGGCGTGTGGACGGTCAGCTCGTCGGCCTCGACGTCGGCGGCGTCGAGCCGGTCGAGGATGGACCGCAGGTCCCGCTGGCTGCCGTCGCTCGCGATCTGCAGCGCGAGGGACTCGTCGTCGCGGGCGGCGTCGCGCAGCGCCAGGCCCGCCGCCTGGTAGGCGACCGGGTCGGTGAAGCGGAGCCGGACGTGCCCGCCGGGGACGAGCCGCTTCAGCTCGCCGGCGGTGCCCTCGGCGACGATCTTCCCGCCGTGCAGCACCGCGATCCGGTCGGCGAGCTGGTCGGCCTCCTCCAGGTACTGGGTGGTGAGGAAGACGGTGGCGCCGTCGTCGACGAGCTCCCGGATGATCTGCCACATGTTGTGCCGGCTGCGCGGGTCGAGGCCGGTGGTGGGCTCGTCGAGGAAGATGACCCGGGGGTGGCCGACCAGGGTCATGGCGAGGTCGAGGCGGCGCTTCATGCCGCCGGAGTAGGTGGAGGCGGGCTTCTGCGCCGCGTCGGTGAGCGCGAACCGCTCCAGCAGCTGCGCGGCGGTCCGGCGGCCGTCGCGCTTGGACAGGTGGTGCAGGTCCGCCATGAGCAGCATGTTCTCCTCGCCGGTGATCAGAGCGTCGACGGCGGAGAACTGGCCGGTGACGCCGATCGCGGCGCGCACGGCCTGCGGGTCGGCGGCGAGGTCGTGTCCGCCGATCCGGATGCCGCCGGAGCCCGGGCCGGGCGAGACGAGCGTGGAGAGGATCTTGACGGCGGTGGTCTTGCCGGCGCCGTTCGGTCCGAGCAGGGAGAAGATCGTGCCGGCGGGGACCTCGAGGTCGACGCCGTCGAGCACGAGCTTGTCGCCGTAGGACTTGCGCAGTCCGTGCGCCGCGATGGCCAGGTTCGTCATGGTGGTGGCTCCTTCTACAGGCTGTGGGCGGCGATGTCGCCGATGGCGGTGGTGGCGCGGATGGTCAGGTCGGCGGTGCCGGTGTTCCTCAGCGCGTTGTGGATGCGGCCGTGGCTGGTGCCGGCGTCCAGGGCGGCGGACACGCCCGGCGCGGCGCCGACCGTCACGTCGCCGGCCTGGGTGCGCAGCACGACCTCGCCGCGGACGGCCTCGGTGATGCGGATGTCGCCCTTGGCGGTGCTGATCTGTGCGGGGCCGTTGAGGCGGCCGACGCTGACGTCGCCGGCGAGCGTGGTGAGCCGGACGCTGCCGACCTCGTCGAGGTCGACCGCGCCGTGCGCGCCGTCGTAGGCGACGTCGCCGAACCGGCCGGCGGCCCGCAGGTCGGCGCTGGCCGCCTTCACCTCGAGCCGGGACCCGGCCGGCAGCTGGACGGTCACGTCGACGGAGCCGGACGCCCCGAGGATCTGGTGCCCGGCGTCGGCCTCGATCCGCAGGACGCCGTCGGCGTACTCGACGATCGTCCGCTCGGCGATCTTGACGTCGCGGCCCTTGGCGGCGTCGGCCGGCAGCACCTCGACGGTCGTGTCGGCGCGGTCGCCGGCGATGAACCGCACGCGGCCGGCGGGGATGTCGAGGACGGCGGAGATGGGGGCGGGGGTGTCGAACGTCTGCATGGTGGGCTCGCTTCCCTGGTCCGTGTGCCCGCCGTTCTGGCGTGCACAAGGACCATCGCGAGCCCCGCTGACAGCGCACTGACAGCGCGCAGATCCCGGCTACCGCAGCCAGCGGTCCAGCTCGGCCAGGAGGCCGTCCACCTGCGGATACAGCGCGTCAGCGATGTCAGCGGGCGACGCGCCGTCGCGGGTGCGGCGCCCGGACTCGCTGATGAGGATCTGGAAGACGCCGGCGAGGGCGATCCCCTGCAGGCGGGCGACCTCCGGCGCGACGCCGGAGGTCTCGGCGATGGCGGCGGCGAGCGCGGTGGCCTGCCGGTCGCTCATCTCCAGGGCGAGCCGGTGCACGGCCGGGCTGATCGCCGCCAGATACCCGAGGTTGCCGCGGGCGAGCTCGGCCGGCATGTCGCGGATCGCCGCCACCGTCTCCAGGACGAAGTCGCGGACGGCGGCGGCCGGGCTGGTCCCCGCCGGCCGGGCCCGGATCAGGTCGCCCAGCTGGTCCTGTATTTGCTGCTCACGGTCGGTGACCAGGTGTTCCTTGGTCGGGAAGTAGTTGTAGAGCGTCTGCTCCGCCACCTCCGCCGCGCGGGCGACCTCACTCACCGTCACCCGCTCGTAGCCCCGCTCCGCGAAGAGCCGGGCGGCGGTCTCGGCGATGAGCCGGCGCGTGCGCGCCTTCTTCAGGTCACGGAGTCCGGTGCCAGCCATCCCTGAAGTGTACCGCACCACATTTCTAGGGTGGACTCTAAGTTTGGGTTACGCTCTACCCATGGCCCCCACCTCGCTCCGCCAGGCGTGGCCCGCCCTGACCGGGCTCGCCGCCGTGTTCCTGTTCGAGATGCTCGACAACTCGATCCTCACCGTCGCGCTGCCCACCATCGGCCGCGACCTGCACACCTCCACCGTCGCGCTGCAGTGGGTCACCGGCGCGTACTCGGTCGCGTTCGGCGGGCTGATGCTGGCCTTCGGCGCCGTCGCCGACCGGTTCGGCCGCCGCCGCGTCATGCTCGCCGGCCTGACCCTGCTCGGCGCCGCGAGCCTGGCGACGGTGCTGGTCACGACCGCCGGGCAGCTCATCGCCGTCCGGGCGGTCATGGGCGTCGCCGCGGCGATGACGACCCCCGGCTCCGCCGCCCTCGCCTTCCGGCTGTTCGACGACGACCGCCTGCGTGTGCGCGCGATGACCCTCATCTCGACCGTCGGACTGGCCGGTCTCGCGGTCGGCCCCTCGCTGGGCGGCTTCGTGCTCGCCGCCCTGCCCTGGCAGACGCTCCTGCTGGTCAACGCGCCCATCGCGGTGCTCGCCATCGTCGGGGTCCGGGCCGGCATCGCCCCGGACACGCCGGCCGGGCTGCACCGCGACCCGGTCGACGTCCCCGGCGCGGTCCTCGGCACGGCCACGATCGTGCTGACGCTGCTCGCGCCGACCCTGTTCGTCGAGGACGGCCCGCGGGCCGGGTGGGCGGCGACCGTCGGGGCCGTCGCCGCGGCGACCCTGTTCGTCGTGCGGGAGCGGACCGCCCGGCACCCGCTGCTCGACCTGCGCCTCGTCGCCCACCCGCTGGTGTCGAGCGGCCTGGCGTACAAGGCCGCCGCGGGGCTGGCGACGGCCGGCCTCGGCTACATGGTGACCCTCGACCTCCAGCTCGGCCGGGGCTGGACGCCCGCGCACGCCGCGCTCGGCATGCTGCCGCAGGTCGCCGTCCTCATCGCCGGCGGGCTGTTCGTCGACCCGTTCGTGCGGCGGGCCGGCCTCGAGCGGGCCGCCTGGATCAGCGCCACCTCGGTCGTGGCCGGGCTCGCCGTCTTCACCCTCCTGCACGGCGCCGGCTACGTGTTCGTCGCCGGCGCGCTGGTACTGGTCGCCGCGGGCCTGCGCGTCGTCGGCGTCGTCGCCGGCGTGAACGTGCTGCGTGGCCTGCCGCCGGAGCGCACCACGATCGGCGCGGCCCTCACCGACACCGCCACCGAGGTGACCTCCGGCGCGGGCATCGCTGTCACCGGCACGATCCTCGCCGCCCTCTTCACCGGCACCATCACCGCCCCGCACTGGAGCGCCGCGCAGACCGCCCAGTTCGACGGGGCGGTCACCGTCGCCGGCCTGACGCTGACGACGGCCGCCGCCGCCCTCGTCGGCTGGGCCCTCCTGCGCACCCGCCGCGCCGCCACACCCTCAGCACCGCCCCGCTCCGCCGGTGCCAGCGGG
Source organism: Dactylosporangium sp. NPDC006015 (assembly GCF_040614215.1). Classification (NCBI taxonomy): domain Bacteria; kingdom Bacillati; phylum Actinomycetota; class Actinomycetes; order Micromonosporales; family Micromonosporaceae; genus Dactylosporangium; species Dactylosporangium sp. NPDC006015. The sequence continues at coordinate 24,959 of NZ_JBEXUD010000018.1, read as the reverse complement.
CAGCCCGCTCACGCCAGCGGGCCGTCGCGGAACGGATAGCTCTCCGGGTACAGCCGCTTCAGCCGCCGCGTCGCGATCCAGGCGACGACCGTGATCGACAGCGGCCCGCCGAGCACCGTGACCAGCCAGACCGGGTGCGGCATCCCCACCGGCTGCGCCCCGCGCACGGCCAGCACACCGAAGATCCAGGCGGTGATCGTCGAGGTGATCGGCGCCAGCAGCGGATGCCCGTCGTCGGCGCGGAAGAGGCCGGTGACGACCAGCCAGATCGACTTGAAGAACCAGATCACCGGCAGGATCAGGATCAGGAAGTTCACGATGCCGGGCAGGCGGGCGTCCAGCCAGGGGAACGCGACGCTGAAGCTCCAGAAGTAGGCCACGAAGACCACCACCGTGCCGATCGGCCACAGCAGCTGGCGGGCGGTGGCGAGCCGGGCGCCCCGCCGCGCGGCCACGACGAGGGCCAGGCTCACCACCACGGACACCCCGATGCCCGCCACAGCGGTCAGGATCGCGGACAGCGCGATCTCGCCGAGCCGGTCCTCGGCGGCGGCGAACGTGTAGACGCGGCCGTTGACGACGGCGTTGGAGGCCTCGGGCTTGGCCTGCCCCGGCTGGTACGGCGCGCTCACGACCCGGCCGAAGCCCTGGTAGACGATCGCGACGACGATGAGCGTCGCGAGGCCCAGCAGCGAGCGCAGCCGGTTCAGCCCGCCGATCGCCTCGTCGAGCCCGCCGAGGTACATGCCACGGGGCTGGAAGAAGAAGTTGGGCACCCGCCAGATGCTGAAGCTGTCCGTGCCGTTCCTGACGCTTCCCGGTGAACCCGACATCGCCGTCTCCCGTCCGCTGGTGAGCCGAGCGTGGCACGGCGGTTGCGGACGGTCATCGGGCGACGGGCCACCACCCGGCGCCCGCCCGGCTCGGGCGCCCCGCCCCATCGCTCGGGCGGCCCGCCCCCACGGCTCGCCGGCGCGGCCGACCGGCGCGCGCCGCCCACCGCGACGGCGGTGGATGTCTGGAACATCGCGACCGGGCGATGCCGCACCGGCGGATGCCCGTCCCGCCGCCGCGGGGGTACACGGCGCGGTACACGCTCAGGGCACGCGGTAGCCGTGGAACCGGACGGGCCGGCGGACCACGAAGCCGAGTCGTTCGTACACCCGGATCGCGCCGGTGTTGCTCGACGCGACGTGCAGGAACGGGCGCTCGCCACGGCCGGTGATCCGGTCGATGGCCGCCCTCGTCACGCGCGCGGCGAGGCCACGGCCGCGGGCGCTCGGGGCGGTGCACACGGCGCTGATCTCGGTCCATCCCGGCGGCCGGAGGCGCTCGCCGGCCATGGCGACCAGCGCGCCGTCCTCGCGCACGCCGTGAAACGCCCCGAGCTCGGCGGTCCGCGCCCAGAACGGCCCGGGCCGCGCCTGCTCGGTGAGCGCCAGCATCTCCTCGACGTCGCCCGGGCCGAGCTCCACCACCCCATCGGCGGGAGCTTCCGGCTCCGCCCGGTCGAGGACCATCTGGAACCCGTCCAGCTCGAACACCGGCTCCCACGACGCCGGCGGCGTGACGTCGGCGCTGAACAGGTCGGCGAACCCGCCGCTGCCCAGCAGCCGCGCCAGGTCGTCCCAGTCGGCCGCCGTCGGCCGCACGGGCACCGCCACGAACGTCGAGACGCCCTCCTGGTACGTCGCGGCGTCGCCCACCCGCCGGGCCAGGTGCGCGTGCGCGCCGCGCAGCGACTGCCCCACCGGATCGTCGAGTACTTCCACCATGTCGCCCCCTCGCCGTGGACGATCATCCTGTCAGGCCCGCGATCCACGGTGAGCACCCGGCACCGTGATCTACAGGGTCCCGAAGCACCCGTCCGGGTCGTACGCCGCCTTGACGGCCCGCAGCCGGGGCAGGTTGGCGCCGAAGTACGCCTCGGCGGCGTCGGGCAGGTCCGGGTCGGGGAAGTTCTGATACACGCCACCGGACCGCCACGGCGCGGGCAGCCGGTAGGAGCCGTCCAGCCACCGCAGCGCCTCGGGTGCGTCGCCCGGGTCGGCGGCGGCGACGTGGTGCAGCAGGAACCGTTCGGCGCGGTGGACGAACGCGGTGGCGTGCGGCGCGACGCGGTTGTAGGCGCCGCCCATCGGCATGAGGTCCAGGGTCCGCGACTGTCCCGGGCTGCGGCCCTCCGTCAGCTGCCGGAGCAGCGCGTCGACCGCCGCGCCGGGCAGCGGGCGGGCGAAGAAGCCCGACCTGCTGAACGTGTGCCGGCCGGTGTGGTCCGCGCCGGCGGCCAGCAGCCGCTTCGTCTCGCGGTGCGACGCCGCCCGCCGCTCGTCGGACGCGGGCGCGGCGCCGACCAGCGCGACGCACTCGTCGAGGACGGCGTCCGCCGCGGCCGGCGGGCCCGCCATCGTGCCCACCACCGACGCGGCGGGTGGCAGGGCGGGGTCCGCGGGCACGGTGAGGTGCAGGCTGGCGGCGAGCTCGTCGGGTGCCGACGGCGCCCACGCCTGCCACACCCGCACGACGGCGGCCGCGTGACGCAGCGGCCAGGTCAGCCGGAAGCCGAGCATCGGCGGTGCGGGCACCGTGGCGAACGTCAGCGCGGTGACGGCGCCGAACCGGCCGGTCCCGCCGCGCAGCGCCCAGAACAGGTCGGCGTGGGTGCGCTCGTCGCAGGTGACGACCCGGCCGTCGGCGAGGACCACCTCCGCGGCGCGCAGCCGGTCGCAGGTGAGGCCGTGCAGGCGGCCGAGGACGCCGAGCCCGCCGCCGAGGGTCAGGCCGGCGATGCCGACGCCCGGGCCGCAGCCGGCCGGGATCGTCTGGCCGGTCCCGTCGAGCGCGTCGTACACGCCGGCGAGGGTCGCCCCCGCGCCGACGCGGACCGTGCCGTCGCCCACCGCCACCGCGTGCATCGGCGCCAGGTCGATGACCACGCCGGTGGTGGTGGAGCGGCCCGCGAAGTCGTGCCCGCCGCCGCGCAGGACGGCGGGCAGTCCCTCCTCCCGGACGAACGCGACCGTCGCGGCCACGGCCGCCGGCGTGCCGCACCGCACCACCGCGAGGGGCCGCACGTGGTGGAACCGTGGGTCGGCCGGCCGCCGCAGCGCCTCGAACCGGGCGGACCCCGGCAGCGCCACCTCGTCCGCGACCCGGGCGAGCGCCGCCCAGCCGGCCGCCGTCGTCTGCGTCATGGCTGCGACGGTACGGCGGCCGGCGGGGACGGCGCTTGAACGAATCGGGCACCCGGCCTCAGGACAGGATCTCGACGTAGCCGTCGGTGCCGTGGACGCGGATGCGCCGGCCGTCCTCGATGGCGGTGGTGGCGCCGACGACGGCGACGACCGCCGGAAGGCCGTATTCGCGGGCGATGACGGCGCCGTGGGTCATCTGGCCGCCGACCTCGGTGACCAGTCCGGCGATCGCCACGAACAGCGGGGTCCAGCTCGGGTCCGTGTAGGCGGTGACGAGGATGTCGCCCGGCTCGAGGTCGGCGTGCGCGAGGTCCAGCACGACGCGGGCGCGGCCCTCGACGACGCCCGCGGACACCGGCAGTCCCGCCAGCGCACCCGCCGGGACGTCGTCGCGGCGGTACGCGCCGGTGATCGCCTCGCCGTCCGAGGTGAGCACGCGGGGTGGGGTGAGCGTCGCGTACGAGCGGAAGTCCTCCTTGCGGCGGTCGATCAGCGACGCGTCGGCGTGGCCGGTGCGCACGACGTCGTGCAGCTCGTCGAAGCGCAGTTGGTAGATGTCGTCGCGGTCGCGGAGCACGCCGGAGCGGACGAGGCGGCCGGCCTCCTCCAGCAGTGCCTGCTTGTAGATGAAGTAGCGGCTGACCATCCCGTACTTCGGGTATTCGCGGTACCCGATGAACGTCCGCACCCGGTCGATCTTCTGCTTGGTCTCGCCGGCCTTCGCGGCGCCGTCCGGCAGGGCGCGCAGGCGCTCCAGCAGCTCGTGCTCCTTCGCGAGGGCGTCCCGCCGGCCCTCCTCGAAGCGCCGGGCGGCGGCGCCCGGCTCGAAGTTCCTGACGTTGCCGAGGATCACGGGCACCAGGGTCGAGGGCTCCTCGCTCCAGCGCGGGCGGGTGATGTCGATCTCGCCGGCGCAGCGCATCCCGTACATGTCGAGCCACGCCTCGATGGCGTCGCGCGCCTCGGGACCGCCGGGCAGCTTCGCCATGTCCTCCAACGAGAACTCGGCGTGCTCCAGGTAGGCCACCAGGTCCGGGTGCGGGCGGATCACGTCGGCGACGTCGAGCAGCGCCAGGCCCATCTCCGACGTGACGTTGTGCGGCACCGACTGGGTCAGCGGGTCGGAGGCGTTCTTCTCCCCCAGCCACGTCTCGAGGTGTTCGTTGAGCCACCAGGCGGCCTCCATCGCCGACATGAACACCTGGTGGCTGCGCCGGTCGAACAGGAGCCGCCGCAGCTCCTGGAGGTCGGCCTGGACGAAGTCGAGCAGCGCCGTCCCTGACAGCGGGCGGATGGCCTCCCGCAGTTCGGCGATCGAGGCCTGGTGCTGCGCGATCAGGTCGACGACGACGGCCGGGTCGGTCGGGAGCTCCTCCGGCGTGGCGCCGGCCGGCAGCAGGGGCGGGGCCGCCCCGTCCGGCGCCGGCGCGATGTACCCGTCGCGGTCCAGGACGGTCCGCAGCGCGTCGCCGGTCAGCGGGTCGGACCTGCCGATCATCTCCAGCAGCGCGGCCCGGCCGGCCGGCGCGGCGACCCGCGCGGTCACGTCGACGAACAGCCGGCCGCCGGCCTCCGCCATCGGCGCGGGGGTCGTCATCTGCCAGAACGAGAGCCCGAGCGGCTTCATCGCGTCGGTCATCATCTGCTGGTGGCCGACGGAGAGGTACACGTGGTTGGCCCCGTCGGTGGTCTCCGGGATCGGGAACAGCGTGGTGATCGGCCGGCTCTGCACGACGTGCAGGTCGTCGCCGGCCAGGCACCACTCGATGTCCTGCGGGCGGCCGAAGTGCGCCTCGATCCGCCGGCCGAGCTCCGCCAGCCGCACGACCTGCGCGTCGCCGAGCGCGGGGCGGGCCTGATCGTCGGGGTCGATCTCCCGTTCCGACGTGCCGCCCGCCGGCGCGGGGTCGACGGCGAGCCGCTTGACGCCGATCGTCCTGGCGACGATCGTCCCGCCGCGCACCGTGTACGAGTCGGCGTTCACCAGACCGGACACGAGCGCCTCGCCGAGTCCGTTGACCGCCTCGACGCAGACGGACCGCCGGTCGCCGGTGACGGGATCGGCGGTGAACATGACGCCGGACGCCTCCGGCAGGACCATCCGCTGGACCACCACCGCCATGTGCGCCGCGCCGTCCGGGATGCCGTTGCGTCGCCGGTACAGCACGGCGCGGTCGGTGAACAGCGACGCCCAGCACCGGCTGACGTGCCGCAGCACCTCGGCGGCGGGCACGTTGAGGTAGGTGTCCTGCTGGCCGGCGAACGACGCCGACGGCAGGTCCTCGGCGGTCGCGCTGGACCGGACGGCGAACGTCACCTGCGCGCCGAACCGTCCCAGGGCGGTGGTGATCGCGGCCGCCACGTCGTCCGGGATCGCGGCGTCCTCGATCGTGCGACGGATCCGCGCGTTCGGCGCCGCCGGGTCCGGCGACGGTACCGCCGCCATCACCCGCTGGAAAGCGGCCGTGGTGACGCAGAAGCCGGGCGGCACGCGGACGCCGCCGATCCTCATCAGCGCGCCCAGGTGCGCGCCCTTACCACCGACCGCATCGATGCTCGCCTCGTCGACCTCGTCCAGACCCAGCACGTACTGCTCGGGCATTCCGAATCCCCCCTCGCTCCGGCCGACGATTCTGCGCCAGGACCCGGGTCTTGCCGCAAGACCCCCGGTGCGGTATACGTTAAGAGTGGCGAGGGGTTATCTCCTTGCCTTTCGTTGTTTCCGGGCCCGCTTCCGAGCACCGTCGGTGGCCGTCCGCATGCGGGCCGCTGCGCCGGTTGAATAGCAGGTGACAGGCCGATTACCGGCGAGTGCAGCCCTTGGTGCCACGGGTTTGCTCGCTGATGATTGACGCCGTGGATCACGGGGATGCCGCCATGCCGTCCGACACGGTCGGGCCACTCGCGCGGCCGGTCGGCGTTGTCGAGTCCACCATGCGGTGCGAGGACCTCGACCTGATGTTCCGCGCGGACCCGTCGCTGCACAGCGTCGCGGTCATGTACCTCGACGGCGGCATCGGGCTCATCAGCCGCAGCCGCTTCGCCCAGCTGATGTCGGGCCCGTTCGGGTACGGGCGGGCGCTGTGGGCGAGGACCCCGGCCGGGCGGACCGCCGACCCCGCCCCGATGATCGTCGAGGAGACCGCGCTCGTCGCCGACGTGTGCGAGCAGGTGAGCCGCCGGGACCAGGTGCGCCGCTACGACGACGTGCTGGTCCGCCGCCCCGACGGCCGGCTCGCGCGGGTGTCCGCGGCACGGCTGTACGAGACGCTCGCCGCGCTCATGGCGGTCCAGGCGATCCGCGACCCGCTGAGCGGCCTGGCGAACCGGACGCGGTTCCTGCACCGGCTGACCGCCGCCTGCCGCGACGGCGACCAGACCGGCCTCGCCGTCGTGTACCTCGACCTCGACCGCATGAAGCACGTCAACGACACGCTCGGGCACACGGTCGGCGACCGGCTGATCGTCTCCGTCGCGCACCGGCTCACCGCCGCCGCCGACCCCGGCAGCGTCGTCGCACGGCTCGGCGGCGACGAGTTCGCGGTGCTCACCCGCGTCGCCGGCCCGCGCCACGACCATGCGGCGCTCGCGCTCGGCGAGCGGTTCCGCCGGGCCGTCGCCGCGACCGATCCGGCGCTGCCCGCGGGCGCGCACAGCACGGCGAGCGTCGGGGTCGCGGTGGCCGGGCCAGGCGCCGACGGGGCGACCCTGCTGCGGGAGGCCGACGCCGCGATGTACCGCGCGAAGCAGGCCGGCGCCGACCGCGTCCAGACGGTCCACGGCGTCGGGGCGCTCACCGACGGCCGCGACGACGACGTGCTCGCCGCGATGGACCGGGGCGAGCTGCGGCTGTTCTACCAGCCGATCATCGGCATCGACGACGGGCGCGTCTGGTCGGTGGAGGCGCTCGTCCGCTGGCAGCACCCGCTACGGGGGCTGCTGACGCCGGACCGGTTCCTGCCGGAGCTGCGCCGGCTCCGGCAGCTGCCGCAGCTGGACCGCTGGGTGCTCGACCGCGCCTGCGCCGACGTCGCACGGTGGGACGCGGTGCTCGGCGACCGGGCGCCGCGGTGCGTCAACGTCAACCTCACCATCGACACGCTCGGCGCCGCCGAGCTCACCTCGCTCGTGCTGGACTCGTTGCGCCGCAACGGCTCCGCGCCCAGCCGGCTGCGGGTCGAGCTGCCCGAGTCCGCGGACTTCGCCCAGCTGCAGGACGCCGCCGGCCGGCTGCGGGACCTGCGCGACACCGGCGTCGGCATCGTCCTGGACGACATGGGCGCCGGCTCCGCGACCCTGCGCAACCTCTCCGCCCTGCCCGTCACCGGCGTGAAGATCGACCGTTCGTTCGTCGCGGGCATGCTCGACAACCGCAGCGACTTCGCCGTCGTCAAGCTCCTCGGCGACCTGGGCCGCAGCGTCGGCATCGACGTCACCGCCGAGGGCGTCGAGGCCGACGAGCAGCTGGAGGCGCTGCGGCAGCTCGGCGTCCGGTTCGCGCAGGGCTATCACCTCGGCCTGCCCGCCCCCGCCGAGCACCTCACCGCCCTGCTCCGCACCGGCGCCCGCCCCCGCGGCGTCGCCAGCATCCCGGCCGAGCCGGCCGCCCGCCCCGCCACCGCCGGCCGCCACCGCGTCTGACCCGCCGCCTCGCTCGCGGCGGTGCGAGTCGTCAGTACCCACGGAGAAGCGGGACGGCGATCGCCGACAAGCCCTCGTAACGCCCCTACGGCAGGTCGAACGCCGCCCGGAAGGCGGCGATCACCGCGGGCGGGTCGCCGAACTGCACCGCGGGGCGGACGGTGGCCATGGCGGCGATCAGTGGGTCGTCGTGGTGGGCGTGAACCAGCGCGTGCAGCGCGGCGAGCTCCGGGTCGGGCGGCGGTGGCTCCTCGCCGCTGAGACCCAGCCTCCCGACGTGCACGATGGACTCCCGCGGCACCCCGCGCCAGTGGGCGTACGCGGCGTCGTGGTCGGCGAGCCAGGACGGTGACGGCGCGCCGCGTTCCAGGGCGATCAGCCCGGCCTCGGCCCAGTCCTTGTCGATCAGGCCGGACCGGGTGCAGCAGAACCGTGCCGCCCACAACGCCATCGCGCGCTGCGTCCCGGCGTCGGACCCGGCGATCCGGTCGATCAGGTCCCGGTCGTACGGGACCAGGCCCAGCGTGTAGAGCTGCACGTCCGGCTCGAACAGCCGCGGATCGGTGGGGATCCGCCCGCCCCACGTGGTGCGCAGGTCCTCCAGCCGCCACCGCTCCTCGTCGCGCTCCCGCGCCTCCCGCTTGCGGCGCACGGCGGCGCGCTCGGTCGGCGGGGGCTGCGGGGGCGGGATCACGACGTCGCGCAGCTCGGGGAAGTCTCGCCACAGGTCCGCGATCCGCTCCGCCGTGGACCCGCCCCCGTCCGCAGTGGCGAGCTGCCAGCACAGGTCCTCCGCCGGGCCGTGCCAGGGTTCGTCAAGGCGCCCGACGACCCGGTACGGCTGCTGCCGAACCCACAGATCCATCCGTTCGATGAGCTCGGCCGGGGCGAACGCGAGCGCGAGCGCCAGGGCACGGTCCTCGTCGAGCACGGTCGTCCCGGCGTGGCCGAGCGCCCGCTTGACCCGTGGGTCGATGACCCCGCGCCGCCGCCACCCTGCGAAGTCCCCGAAGTCGTGGTCGTTCCAGCCGTACGGGTCCTGCGCGCAGGCCGTAAGCTCCTCCCGCACCTCGGCGTACCACGGCTCCGTGGCGACCCGGCTGCCCGGGCCGCCGACGCCGGCGCAGTGGAAGGTCGCGGCGTCCAGGAGCTCGATGTCCCACCGTACGCCGGTCATCCGCTCCATCAACGCGAACGTCCGCCCCTGGAAGTCCGCGTCGAAGCCGTTCTCGTCGTCGTCGAGGTCCTCGCCGTAGCCGCCGAACGTGAAGCCCAGCTCGGTGAGCAGCCCGTCGAGCCGCCCGGGCTCGGCGCCGTACGGGTCGTCCGGGTACCCCGGGTTGAAGCACACCAGTTCGCTGCCGCCGGCCGCCCACGTGAAGCTCGGTGTGGTGTTCTCGTTGTAGTAGAACGACACCAGCTCGCCGGCCGCGGACAGCGCCCGGACCACGTCGCGGTCCGTGCACAGGTACCCGTTGGGTTCGATGACCATCGTCCAGTCGCCGAGCCGCGTCGCGACGACGTACTTGAGGTCGGTGGGGTGCGAGGCCCCGCCCTCGTCGACCCATTCCCGCACGGCGTCCTCGGCCAGCAGCGCCGTCTGCGCGGACACGATCGGGACGGGGTCGGCCCCGCCGAGGATGCCGATGACCTCGTCCGGCCCCGCGCCGCGGACCAACGTGACACAGAAGTCGAGCGGCAGCACCTGCTCGACCCCTGCGACCACAGCTCCACTGTGCCCCGCGGACCGCCCGGCCGCAGGCGATTCAGCGCGGCCGCTCCCCGGACAGCCACGCACACAGCCCGGTGATCGCCGGGGTGACGTCGGCGGTCGGCAGGCCACCGAAGCCGACGAGGAACCCGTCCCGTGGGTGCCGGCGCTGGTACGTGCGGCGCAGCGAGCTCAGCAGGATGCCGTGGTCCTCCGCCAGGCCGTCGAAGGCGGCGTCCGGCGGGGTGCCGGGGCCGACGACGGTGAGGTGCAGCCCGGCCTGCGCGGGCAGCGGGTGGTATCCGGCCGGGAGCCGGGCGCGCAGCTCGCGGCAGAGCCGGTCCCTGCGGCGGCTGTACGCGGCCCGGGCGCGCCGCAGGTGCCGGCCGAAGTGGCCGCCGGCGATGAGTGCGGTGAGCGCGTCCTGGATGAGGGGCGGCGGGCACCAGTCGACGGCCTGCCGGACGGCGGTGATCGCCGGTGCCAGGGTCGGCGGCGTGACCAGGAACCCCGCGCGCACGGCCGCGCCGAGCGTCTTGCTGAACGTGCCGATGTAGATCACGCGGCCGTCGCGGTCCATGCGGAACAGGGGCTCGAGGGCGGCCGGGGGCGGCCCGCTGGGGACCGGGTCGGCGCCCGCCAGCACGAAGCTGCCGCCGCCGGCGCGGCCCTCGATGTGTCCCTCGGCGGTGAGCCGCTCGTACACCTCGGTGACCGACGACCGCGCGATCCTCAACTCCGCGGCGACGGTCCGCGTCGGGGTGAGCCGGTCGCCGGGTTCGAGCCCGCCGCTGTCGATCGCGTCGCGGATCTGCTCGTACAGCTGCCGGGTGTTGCTGCGCGGGTCGTCCGGGTCGAGGAAGAGCTCCACCGCCCACCTCCACTTGGTCTGGTCGAACCCCGCGGACTTGGACCTGATGGACGTCCAGGTCCCCACCGTAGCGTCGTGGTCACGACCTCGACGGACCACAGGACGGAGCATCATGAAACCGCACATCGGCGCCCGCGCGGCGGTCGCCCTGACGTCGGCGGCGGTCCTGCCGCTGACCGTGTTCGCGACGCCGGCCCACGCCGCGGAGCCCGGCGACGTCACCGTCGCCGCGGGCTGGGCCAGGTGCAACGACATCTCCGGCTCGCCCCTGTGCATCAGCGTCAACGGCGCGCTGAACAGCACGGCGACGGTGATGACGTCGTACCAGAAGAACTCCGGCCCGGACCGCTCCATCAGCCTGTACCTGTCGGCGTGCGGGACGGCGAAGGAGCTCGTGTACCAGGGCTCGATCACCGTGCCGGGCACCCGGTACGGCAGCCGGGCGAAGTACATCTCGTACAACTCGTGCTGGGTCGGGCACATGCGGATCGGCAACACGCAATGGACGACCGGCGAGCTGCTGACGAGGTAAAGGGCTTCCCTTGACAACGTCCGGCCGGGCAGGATCGGCGGAATGACGAGAGTCGGGGTGCTGATCGTCGGGTTGGTGTGGTGGCTGGCGGCGTGTTCCGCGGCGCCGCCGGTCGAGCGACCGGCGGACGGGCCGGGGGCGACGCTGACCGTCGCCCTCGACGGCCGGCCGTTCCAGCTGCACCTGCCCACCTCGTACGCCACGGGGACGAAGCTGCCGCTGGTGGTGCTGCTGCACGGGTACCGGTCCGACGGGGCCGAGGCGGAGCGGTACTTCGGGTTCACCGCCGAGGCCGACCGGCGCGGGTTTCTCCTCGCGGTGCCGGACGGGACCAGGAACGCCCGGGGCCAGCGGTTCTGGAACGCGACGAGCGCGTGCTGCGACTTCGAACGCTCCGGCGTCGACGACTCCGGTTACCTGCAACGGCTGATCGACGCCGTGAAGGCCGCGCACCCCGTCGACGCGAGCCGCGTCTATCTCGTCGGGCACTCCAACGGCGGGTTCATGGCCTACCGCATGGCGTGTGAGCACGCGGACAGTGTCACGGCGATCGTCTCGCTCGCCGGGGCCGTGGACCTGGACGCCGCCGGGTGCGCGCCGTCCCGGCCGGTCGGCGTCCTGCAGATCCACGGCACCGCGGACGACACCATCCGCTTCGACGGGGGCACGAACGGCGGCCAGGCATACCCGTCCGCCGCGGCCTCGGTCGAGCGGTGGCGGAAGTACGACGGCTGCACGGACCAGGCCGCGGCCGCGTCGGCGCCGCTGGACCTCGACGCCACGCTCCCCGGAGCGGAGACCACAGTGACGACGTATCAGGCCGGCTGCCGGCAGGGCAGCCTGGTGACGTTGTGGACGATCAAGGACGGCGGGCACGTGCCGGCGCTGTCCGCCACGTTCTCCGCGTCGGTCCTCGACCACCTGCTGGCGCAGTCCCGGTAGGCGCGCGGGTCACGGCACGGGTCACGGCACCAGGCGGGGCCCTGCAGCACCCGCAGGGCCTCCGCGTCGGCGGACTTCGCCACGGGTCCGTGCGATCCCACCGCAGAGCTGACCGGATCGGTGGGGTCCGAGCGCGCCGCGCCGGCCGGCTGACGGGCACGGCCGGCGCGGTCGGGCCCGGGTCAGGCGAGCAGCTGCAGCTCCGCGAGCTGGGTTTCCGCGGCGCCGTGGTTGGCGGTGATCTGCAGGCGGAACCGCGAGTAGGTCGCGGTGGCCGGGACGGTGAACGCCCGCGTCTGTCGACGGTCGGCAAAGTCGACGTTGTCGCGGGCGTCCACCGTCGTCCAGGTGACCCCGTCGTTCGAGCCCTGCAGGACCCAGTTCCTGGGGTCGCGGCCGGGTAGATCGTCGGCGGAGGTCAGGGTGTACTGGCGGACCGTGGTCGCGCCGGGCAGCTGGCAGGTGATGGTGGCGGTGGCGGCGAAGGCGAGCCACTTGGTCATCGAGCTGTCGTCGGTGAGGGCGGCCTTGCTCTCCCCCGGCGGGTTCTCACCGGTGACGGTGACGGTGCTGCCGGTCGCCTTGTCCTTCTGCTGCACCGGCACGGCGCTCCCGGTGGTCATGGACGCCGGGACGTCGTTGGCGCCGGTGCCCCAGGAGGACGGGTTGGGCCCCATCACGAAGCTCAGCGTGCCGCCCGCGAGGAGGTCGGCGTGGGTCAGGTAGTTCTTCGTGTAGGTGGCGCCGTTGAGGGTGGCGCTCTGGATGTACCGGTTGGTGTCGCTGACCCCGGGCGTGTTGACGGTGAACGTGCGCCCGTTCTCCAGGTTGACCGTCGCCTTCGCGTGCAGCGGCGCGCCGATCGTGTAGTCGGTGCTGCCCATGCGGGCCGGGTAGAAGCCGAGCGCGGAGAAGATGTACCAGGCGGACATCTCCCCGTTGTCCTCGTCGCCGAGGTAGCCGCCACCGGTCCCGGCGCCGGAGTTGTAGTAGCGCTGCAGCGTGGTGCGGACCGCGTTCTGCGTCTTCGCCGGGGTGCCGGCGTAGTTGTACATGTAGAGCATGTGGTGCGTCTCTTCGTTGGCGTGCGCGTACTGGCCCATGTTCGCGTCGTAGGTCTCGCGCATCTCGTGGATGGTGCCGCCGTAGCAGCCCGGCAGGTAGTCGCGGGGCGCGGCGAGCATGCCGTCGAGCTTCGCGGAGAGCTGGGCGCGGCCGCCGTACAGGTTGGCCATGCCCTGCGGGTCCTGCGGCGCCGGCGTCGCGTAGTGCCACGGCGCGCCCTCGACGAACTCGCAGCCCCACAGGTTGGGTTTGAAGTCGGCGTCGCTGGTGCGCCACGCGCCGTTGCTCTGCTTGCCGCGGAAGAACCCGACCGACTGCGAGTACAGGTTCGTGTAGTCGAGGGCCCGGTTGCGGAAGTAGGCCGCGTCGTCGGTGCGGCCGAGCGCCTGCGCCATCTGCGCGATGCCGAAGTCGTTGGTGGCGCTCTCCAGGGTCCACGACGCCGAGTCGCCGCGGACGTCGGAGGGCAGGTAGCCCTTGAACGTCGACACGTCCAGCCCGACCCGGCCGTTGATCATCGGCGAGTACACGGTGGCGTTCTTCACCATCGACGCGTAAGCGGCGTTCACGTCGAAGTTGCGGACGCCCTTCATGTACGCGTCGGCGAACGCGAGGTCCTGGTTGGTGCCCGGCATCGCGGCCCGGTTCCACGGCCCCGACCAGCTCGGTGTCCAGCCGACGGTCTTGTACACGTTGACGAACCCGTCGAGCATCTCCCCGGCCCGGGTGGGCTCCAGCAGCGTCAGCAGCGGCCACTCGGCGCGGGCGGTGTCCCAGAAGCCGTTGTTGACGTACATCTGCCCGTCGTGGAGCTGGCTGTCGTACGGGCTGTGGTAACGCCGCACGCCGCCGACCATCTCGGCGCGGTTGTTCGGGTACATGAACGTCCGGTACAGGTTGGAGTAGAACGTGACGAGCTGGTCGCCGGACGCGCCCTCGAGGCGGATCTTGCCCAGCGTCGCGTCCCACTGGGCCTGCGCCTCGTCCCGCACGGTGTCCAGGGACTTGCCGCCGACCTCCTGGCTCAGGTTCGCCGCGGCCTGCGCGACGCTGATCCAGCTGGTGCCGACGCGCAGGGTGACCTGCTGGTTCGCGCCGGTGGCGAAGCGGACCCAGCCGGTGCCACCGGTGCCGGACGCGGCGATCGCGGTGTCGACGGTCGCGGAGAAGTACAGCTTCGCGCCGCGGTGGTCGGCGTAGCCGGAGATCGTCCGGCTCGCGGTGTCGACGGCGAACGAGCCGGCGGCGCTGTCGACGACGTCGAACAGGATCGTCGAGTCCGACGCGGTGGGGAACGTGAAGCGCATGACGCCGGCGTGGTCGGTCGGCGCGATCTCGGCGGTGATGCCGTACGTGTCGAGGCGCGTCTTGTAGTAGTGCGCCTTCGCGACCTCGTTGGCGTGGCTGAACGTGGACTTGCGGGCGTCCGGCGTCGTCTTCAGCGCGCCGGTCATCGGCATGATCTGCAGCTGGCCGTAGTCGCCGATCCACGGGCTCGGCTGGTGGCTGATCGCGAAGCCCTGCACGGTGGTGGCCTTGTACTCGTACAGCCATCCGTCGTTGTTGCCGTTGGTCACCGGCGTCCAGAAGTTGAACCCGTGCGGGACGGTCGCGCCCGGGAACGTGTTGCCCCGCGAGTAGTCGCCGGTGGAGTCGGAGCCACGGCGCGTGTCGACGAGGTCCGACAGCCGCCCGGCGGTGTTGGCCGCGATCGTGATGTCGTCGAAGTACCCGCGGAACGTGCCGGTCCCCTCGGGCTTGTCGTAGCCGACGAGGATCCGGTCGATGGTCCTGCCGGCGACCTTCGCGCCGATGTCGGACGTCACGTAGTTCCACGTGTCGAAGTTGAGGACCCAGCCGGTGCCCTGGTCGTGCGGGTGGATCCGGACGCCGTGCTGGTCCACGGCGCCCGAGTCGCGCAGCCGGGTGCCGTCGGTGAACACGAGGTCCACGGCGACGTCGAGGTTGCCGCCGCTCTGCGGGAACACCCAGTAGGACAGCGTGGTGGCCGCGCCGACGGCGATGTCGACGTCGAACACCCGGTTGTAGGAGTAGCTGGTCGTGGCGCTGGTGTCGGCGCCGGAGTACATCAGCGCGGCGGTGCCGGTGTGCGCGGACTCGTTGCGGGTGCCGCTCTCCATGCCGGTGAGGCCGCAGCAGTACCCGCCGACGCCGGCGCTGCTGTCGACGCTGTTGGTCCAGGTGGGCTGCGGGTCGCCGGCCTCGAAGCCGGAGCTGAAGCCGGTGGCGGCGGCGGTCGCCGGGGGCGCGGCGGACAGGACGGTGAACAGGCCCGCGGACAGGGCGGCGAGGGCCACCCAGCTCCGGGCACGGCTGCGCTGCGACATGGTCAGACCTCTGGGGGTGTCGGCGGGTTGGCGGACGGCCGATGAACGCGCATGTTCCGTAAAGATTGCACAGAACCGTTCACCGCCGTCAAGACCGATGGAATGCCTGATGAATGCGCCGCAGTCCTGGAAGATCGGCACAAAAAGCGTTTACGCGGTGACGATCCGTACAAGTCAATACGTCAATTGCAACATTTTCCAACACCGCGGAAGGCGTATCAATCAAATCCGCAAGCATCTATGTCAAATCTTGACGGAACTGACGCATACTCGGGCCGCCTGCAAGTCGTCCGACCCGCATCGGAGCGACGGCATTCGCCGTACCACACGAAATTCGCAAATCACCCAATACGGTAGACAGGCCGGTCGCAGCTGGTTGCCAGGTGGCTGCCAGCTTCGACGGTCAGGTTGTGGGGGCAGACGACCGTCAGGGAGGTTTCGATCGTGGAACAGCAGGCACCGTCATACGAAGGACGCGCGTTCACCCGGCCCGAGGAGGACCTGTACGACCAGGGGCTGGGCTTCGACCTCGGCACGATGGTGCGGCGCCGGCAGCTGCTGCGGGTCTTCGGCCTCGGCGCCGCGGCGATCGGCCTGACCGCCGCCTGCGACTCCGGCGGCGACGGTGGCACGCCCACCGCCGGCGCGAGCTCGTCGGGTGCGACGTCCACCACCGGTGAGATCCCTGACGAGACCGCCGGCCCGTACCCGGGCGACGGCTCCAACGGGCCGAACGTGCTCACCACGAGCGGCGTCGTGCGCAGCGACATCCGCTCGTCCTTCGGCACCGCGAGCGGCACCGCGGCGGGCGTGCCGATGACGCTGGAGCTCAGCATCGTCGACCTCGCCAAGGGCGCGGGCACGCCGTTCGCCGGCGTGGCGGTGTACGTCTGGCACTGCGACCGGGAGGGCCGGTACTCGCTGTACTCCGAGGGCGTCACCGACCAGAACTACCTGCGCGGCGTGCAGATCGCCGACGCGCAGGGCAAGGTGAAGTTCACCAGCGTCTTCCCCGCCTGCTACTCGGGCCGCTGGCCGCACATCCACTTCGAGGTGTACCCGGACCAGGCGAGCATCGCCGACGCGTCCAAGGCCATCGCCACCTCCCAGGTCGCCCTGCCGAAGGACGTCTGCGACAAGGTGTACGCCACCACCGGCTACTCCGCCTCGGTGCAGAACCTGTCCCAGGTGACCCTGCAGAACGACAACGTCTTCGGCAACGACGGCGGCGCCCTCCAGCTCGGCACCGTCACCGGCGACGTCACCGCCGGCTACGCGGTCTCCCTGACGGCGAAGGTCGACACCACGACGACCCCGACCGGTGGCGGCGCCCCTCCCGGCGGCGGCGGTGACGGCGCCCCGTCCGGAGCCCCTCCCGGCGGCGGCCCGGGCGGCTCGGGCGGCCCGCGCCCGAGCGGCCCGCCGCCGAGCCGCTAGGCACTACCGCCGCCCACCGCCCGCCGCCAATTAGGCGCTGCCGTCGCCCACGGCCAGCGGCGCGGGCAGGCGGGAGCGCAGGCCGCGGGGGCGCTGGAGCAGGGCGGCGGGCTGCCCGGTCGCGCTGAGGCCCACCACGACCGGCAGCCCGACGAGCGCGATGAGCCAGCAGGACAGCAGCCGGTAGGTCAGGACGGCGGCCGCGGCGGCCGCGGAGTCGCCGGCGCCCGCGGCGACCAGCGACGCGAGCAGGCTCGCCTCGACCAGGCCGGCGCCGCCGGCGACGAGCGGGATCTGGCGGACGAGCTGCCCGGTCAGGTAGGCGCCGACGAGCGCCATCGTGCCGGTGTCGAGGCGGAACGCCTGGGCGACCGCGACGAAGCACGCCAGGTCGCACACCCTGCGCGCGGCGGCCGCGCCGCCGGCGGTGAGCCAACACCTGGCCGGCAGCGACCAGCAGGCCCGGGTCGTGTCCACGCCGAGGCGGACCAGGGTGTGGATCAGGGCACGCCTGCCCCCGGCCGGCGGGGCGCCGGGGTGCTCCGGCACGGTGCGTGGCCGGATGCCGCGGAGCCGGCGGCGGAGCACGACCGCGGCCGCGCCGAGCAGCGCCCCTGCGGCCGACACCGCCAGGAGGCCGGTCGCGCTGGTGGACACGGCCACCGCGCACCAGGCGAGGTAGACGAGGACGATCGCCGCGCTCGCCTGGATGCTGGCCAGGACCGTGGTGGCGAGGGCGGCCGCGCTCGTCAGGCCGTGCGCGCGGAACTGGCGGACGGCGAACGCGGTCGACACCGGGCCCCCGGCCGGCATCGCCGTGGACAGGGCGGTGCGGGCGAGTGACACGCCCACCGCCCGGCCGGTCGACATCGCGCCGCCGTAGGCGGCCAGGAGGTGGCGCTGCTGCACCGCGTACATGAGCACCGAACCGGCCTGGACCAGCAGTGCCGCCGCGAGCCACCACCACTGGGCCGCCAGCAGCGACCGCAGCACGGTGCCCGGAGCGGGCAGCGACCCGCGCAGCAGCATGAACGCCACCGCCGCCGCGGCCACGGTAAGGGCGACCCCCAGCCAACGCCGCCACTCCCGCAGCCACATGCGCGTACAGTGCGCCGGCGAGATGAGGACCGGTTGAACGCGACGAGTCGCGTCGACATCAAGGCCGCAGCCACCCGCTGTCGCCACGGCGGCAATGTATCGATCGCTGTGACTTTCATGCGATCCGTGCGGCGTTTCGGACCATCCTTCCGCCCACCTTGACCGTCCGGAAAACTCACCCATACGGTTCGACCCCGATCGATCCTGATCGGTGCTGTCGGATCTCGGGAGCGTTCTGTGCGGCCTCATATCTCGATCGTGCTCGCCGCGGCCCTCGTGCTGCCCACCGTCGCCGTCGCCGTGCCGGGGTTCTCCGGCACCGGATACGTGGCCGGCTTCGACGACCCGGCCGACACCGTGACCATCACCGTGCCCGGCGGACCGGGCGGGCTGTTCGACCTGAGCGTTCGGTACCGGTCGCCGTTCGGCGACAAGCAGACCCGCCTGCTGCTCAACGGCGCGCCGGCCGGCGACCTGCTGCTGCCGGGCACCGAGACCTTCGCCGAGGTCGGCGGCATCAAGCACCACGCCTGCCCCCACCACGCCCGCCCGTGAGCCATCCGCCACCAGGCCGTCGACGGCGGGTCGCCGCAGGACGGCGGGCAGGTCACCCGGTGGGACGACAGCGGCACCGCCGATCACCTGTGGCGCCTCGGCCGAAGGTGCCGGTCGCTCATCGCCCGCGAGCGCGTCACTGATCAGCGGCTATGCTTCGGGAATGAGACCTGGGCGGCGCACCCGGTGACGGCGGTGGCGACGGCGAAGCACTCCTGCTGGTCGTATGAGGACCAGCGGCAGTTCGAAGCGTCCGCCAGGACGTTCCTCGCCGAGGGTCTCGCCGCCGGTGAGCGGATCTGGTACGCGCGGGCCGACGGCCCGGGTGGGCTGGGCGGCTGGCTGGACGAGGCAGCGCTGGCGCACCCCGGCGCGGTCCGGTTCGTGCCGCTGGAGGAGACGTACCAGGTCGGGCAGCCGCTGGACCCGCCGGCGCAGGTCGGCACCTTCACGGTCGCGTCGGCCACCGCGGTGGTCGACGGCTTCGCCGGGCTGCGGGTCGTCGCCGACTGCACGCCGCTCGTCGCCACCCCCGACCTGTTGTCCGTGTTCGCCGCCTACGAGGCGCTCGTCGACCGCTTCATCGCGACCGCCCCGGTGCACGCCGTGTGCGGGTTCGACCGCGGCGTCCTCGGCGACCGGGCGATCGCCGAGCTGGCCTGCCTCCACCCGGCGAGCAACGCCGGCGGCGTGTCCTTCACGCTGCGAGCCGGACCGCCCGACGGGCCGGCCGCGATCCTCTCCGGCGAGCTCGACGTGGCCGCCGAGGAGCTGTTCCCGGCCGCCCTGGCCCACGTCCGGCCCGAGCCGACCGGCGGGACCATCGTCTTCGACGCCGCCGGCCTGCGGTTCATCGACCACCGCGCGCTGCTGCACCTGCACCGCTACGCGGAGCGCGCCGGCGCCGACGCGGTCCTGCGCACGTCGCTGGGCACCGTCACCGAGCTCGCCGCCATCGTCGGCGCGGGCCGCGTCCGGGTGGAGCGGGTCCAGTGAGGACCGGCGCGGCGGCCGGGCACACCGGCTACTTCCACGAGGCGATCCGCTACGACTCCGACGAGCACCTCCTGGCGGTCGTGCTGCCGTTCCTGCTCGGGGGCGTCGCGGCCGGCGAGCCGACCATGGTCGCCTTCGGCGAGCGCAACGCCCAGCTGGTCCGCGCTGCCCTGCCGGCCGGGTGCCCGGTGACGTTCCTGGAGGGCGGCGACGTCTACGCCCGGCCGGTCGGGGCGATCCGCTCCTACCGCAACCTCCTCGCCGACCACGCCGGCGCCGGCGCCGGCCAGATCCGCATCGTCGGCGAGCTGTCCGCGGCGCAGTTCGGCGCCACCTGGGACGCATGGGCGCGGTACGAGTCGGCGATCAACCACGCCTACGACGAGTTCCCGCTGTGGAGCATGTGCGCCTACGACGAGCGCACCACCCCGCCGGCCGTCCTCGCCGACGTCGCCCGCACCCACCCCCGCACCGCGCTGCCGCACGACCGGCACGTGCCGAGCCCGCAGTACGTCTCCCCAGAGGAGTTCCTGCTGCAGGACCGGCCGGCCGTCACCGACCCGATCGAGCACGCGCCGCCGGTCGCGGACCTGTTCGACCCGCGGCCCCTGGAGGCGCGCGCCGCGGTCCGCACCGCCGCGGCCTCGGCCGGCGACGGCCTGGCCGGCCGGCCGGTCGATGAGCTGGTGCTGTCGGTCAGCGAAATCGTCACCAACGCATTCGTGCACGGCCTGCCGCCGGTCCGGATGCGGATCTGGGCGGGCCGGGGCCGCATGGTCGTCTCGGTGGAGGACGGCGGGCCCGGCCCCAGGAACCCGTTCGCCGGCCTGCTGCCGACGAACAGCACCACGTCGGCCGGGCTCGGGCTGTGGATCGCCCACCAGTCGTGCAGCCACATCACGCTCCACCGGGCCGCGACCGGCTACACGGTCCGCATGACCGCCGGCCCGCCGTACACCGGCTGAGCCGGCCGGCAGACGGGCCCGCGTCGATCCCGGCCGGGCCGGTGGTGGCCCGGCCGGGGTCGTGACGGGGAGGTCAGCTCCTCGTCCACTGCTGGTTGGTGCCGCCGTTGCACGGCCAGATGATCAGCTTGGTGCCGTTGGTGGTGCCGTTGTCGAACGCGTCGAGGCACTTGCCGGAGCCGGTGCCGACGATGGTGCCGTTGCTGTTGAGCGTCCACTGCTGGTTGGCGCCGCCGTTGCAGTCCCAGATCTGCACGGCCGCCCCGTCATCGGTCGACGCGCCCACCACGTCCAGGCACTTGGTCCCGTACACCTGCAGCTGCCGCGAACCCGTCGCCACCCATCGCTGGTTGGCGCCGCCGTTGCAGTCCCACAGCGCGACGGGGGTGCCGCTGGTGGTGGTGTTGTTGGGCACGTCGACGCAGCGTCCGGACTGCACGCCGCGGATGACGGAGCCGCTGAGCGGGGTCCCGCAGGTGGTTATGCCGGCGGTGTACGGGCAGACGACCGACGCGAACCCGCCCCGCTCCAGCAGCGGCACCGACAGGGTGTCGGCGCTGGTGACGGTCCGGGTCTCGCGCAGCAGGTTGCCGCCGTTGTCCCGCACGGTCTCCAGGAACCACTGGCCGGCGCCGAGGAATGACAGCGGCGTCTGGTACGTCTTGGCGGCGATGGCGGAGATGCCGCCGAGGTACCACGTGCCGCCGTTGCGCCGGGCGAAGTACGCCTCCCGGCCGGGGCTGCCGCCGAGCAGGCGGGTCTCGTCCCAGGCGGTCGGCAGCTGGTTGAGGATCCGCATCGCCTCGGGCTGCGACTCGTAGCTCTCCGGGTTGTCGCCGAGGTGCTGCCAGCCGGACTCGAAGACGATCGCGGTCGCGAGCTCGTGCGCCCTGGTGGTGTCCCGGTTGTAGGGGCTGAAGATGACCGGCGTGAAGTCCATGCTGGCGATCGCGTTGCGGGTGAACGGCAGGATCGTGTTGAGCCCGGCGCGCAGGTACTGCTCGGCGCCGTGCACCGCTTCCGCCGTCATGACGTGCGGCCAGGTGCGCTGCATGCCGCGCGGGGTCGCCGACCCGTGGAAGTTGATCATCAGCTGGAGCTCCGCGGTGCGGGCGAGGATCGCGTCGTACCACTGCAGGGTCGGCTGCGTGAACTCGAAGGAGAAGTCGACCTTCACGCCGGCCACGCCCCAGCTCTTGATCAGCGGCAGCCACTGCTCGCGCTGCTGGGAGGTCCACAGGGCGTTGGAGTTGAACCACAGGATCACCTGCACGTTGCGGGCCCTGGCGTACGACACCACGTCCGGCGCCCAGCTGGACTGCCAGCCCTCGTCGATGAGCACGTAGCCCCAGCCGTTGCGGGCGGCGAAGTCGATGTACTGCTTCTGCCGGTTGGCGTCCGACGGGCTGGCGTGCTCGGTCAGCCAGGACCAGGTGACGGTGTCGGGCTTGACCCACGACGGGTTGGCCACCCGGGACGGCGCGGAGAGGTCGTCGACGATGGTCGAGGTCGTCACGCTGGCCAGCGAGCCGACGGCCGCGGTGCGCCACGGCGTGGACAGCGGCAGGCTGGTGGTGATCGCGCTGCCGAGCGAAGCGGTGTAGGTGCCGGAGCCGCTCTGGTGCGCCAGGCTCATCGCCGCGTACCGGCCGTCGAGGTTGGCCTCGGCGACCAGCGCGTAGGTCCCGGCGACGTCGAACAGTGCCGGGTTGCGGAAGGTGGCGGTCGCCGCCGCGCCGGCGGTCGTCTGGAACCAGTAGCCCTGGTCCTCGCGATGTGACGGCACCAGCCACGTGTTGGTGCTGGTCGGCACGGTCCAGGACGACGCCTCGCGTTGCACGGTCACGGTCCCGCTGCCGGGCAGCACGTACCGGTACGCCGCGCCGGTGTCGGAGGCGCGGACGACCACGTCGAGCCGGGCACCGCCGGCGCCGGTGAACGACAGCGTCGACTCCGAGTAGGTCGTCGACCGGTTGCGCTGCTTGCCGGTGGTCATCGAGTAGGCCTCGGTGACGGTCCGGTTGGTGCGGGTCGTGAAGGTCAGGCCTTTCGTCAGGTCGGCGGCGCCGGTCACGATGCCGATCGCCGACGGGGACAGGATCGTGCGGCCCTGGTTGGCCACGGAGAAGCTCAGGGTCCCGTTGTCGTTGAGCGTGACCTGGGCCGACGTCGGGGAGCCGGCGGACGGTCCGGTGACCGTCCAGCTGGTGGCGGCCGCCGCGGGCTTCATCGCGAACGCGATGCCGGCGGTCAGCACCGCGAGCACGAGCGTGCCGCGGAGCAGGGACTTGTGATGTCGCATGGGGTCGTCCTCCGGAAGGGGTTGGCGGAACCTCGGACGGGGGCGAGCTGGGCGTCGCATCGGATGTCAACGTTGTCAACCACGGCGGCGTTGACTTACGTTGATACATGCGCGACTCTGCGGACATTGAACATCTTGATCATGGCAGTGTCAAGGATCGGCTTTGCCACGCCAAATTCGTCGAAGTCGATCTTCTCCGACCGCTTGACAACGATGACATGTTGTCGATTTGCTGTGGTGACTTTTGAGTCACCGAGTTGGAACTTGTTGAATGCCCGTTTCAAGTTCCAACACCCCCTCACCCCCTGGAGAAGTCCCATGACCGACTTCCGGCTGTCCCGCCGTGCCGCCCTGCGGGGGCTCGCCGCGGCACCCGCGTTCTTCGGCGCCTCCGCGCTGCTGTCCGCCTGCGGCGACGACGCGGACGCGCCCGCCGCCACCGGCTCCTCCACGGACCCGATCACGTTCGGGTCCAACTACTCCGACGACGCCACCAAGCAGGCGTTCGCGGCGCTGTGCGCGGCCGCGACGTCGGCGACGAAGGTGCCGATCACGGTCAACACCACCGACCACAACACGTTCCAGAACAACATCAGCAGCTACCTGCAGGGCACGCCGGACTCCCTGGCCACCTGGTTCGCCGGCTACCGGCTGCAGTTCTTCGCCGCGCAGGGCCTGCTCACACCGATCGACGACGTGTGGGAGAAGATCGGCGGCAACTTCAACGACGCCGCCCGCAGCCTCTCCAAGGGCATTGACGGCAAGCACTACCTCGTGCCGCTGTACAACTACCCGTGGGTCGTCTTCTACAACAAGAGCGTCTTCGCCGCGAAGGGCTACCAGGTGCCCGCGACCTGGGACGACTTCATCAACCTGTGCAAGAAGATGAAGACCGACGGGCTGATCCCGCTCGCGTTCGCGGAGAAGGACGGCTGGCCGGCGCTGGGCACGTTCGACATCATCAACCTGCGCGTCAACGGCTACGACTACCACATCAAGCTCATGAAGCACGAGGTGCCGTGGACCGACCCGGGCGTCACCGCCGTGTTCGACAAGTGGCGGGAGCTGATGCCGTACCTGCAGAACGGCGCCAACGGCCGGACCTGGCAGGACGCGGCCAAGACCCTGGAGAACAAGCAGGCCGGCATGATGTTCCAGGGCTCCAACCAGGTCGCCGCGAACTACTCCCCCGCGAACCTCGCCGACCTGGACTTCTTCCCCTACCCCGCGATCAACCCCGAGCACGGCCAGTACTACATGGACGCCCCGACCGACGGCTTCATGCTGCCGAAGAAGGGCAAGAACACGGCGGCTGCCAAGGCCGTCCTGGAGTACATCGGCACTGCCGCCGCCGAGACCAAGTTCCTGGAGACCGATCACTGGGACGTCGGGCTCGCCAACGGTCTCGTCGCGCCGACCTACAACGAGATCCAGAAGAAGTCCGTCGCGGAGATCGCCAAGTGCAAGAACGTGTCCCAGTTCATGGACCGTGACACCGTGCCCGACATGGCCACCGCCGTCATCAAGCTCATCCAGACCTTTGTGGACAGTCCGACGTCTGAGACGATCGCGTCGATCCAGAAGAGCGCCGAGGACCAGGCCAAGACGATCTTCACCAAGTGAACGCGTTCGCCCGCCGCGACGGCTTCGTCGTCGCGGCGATGCTCGGCATCCCGCTGCTGATCGACGTCGTCTTCATCTGGGGCCCGGCCCTCGCCTCGGTCGGGCTGTCGTTCACGAAGTGGACCGGCGTCGGCGGCGTGCAGTTGCAGTCCTGCGACTCGCTGCCGTCCGTGCCCGGCATCCCGCAGCCCGGTTGCCTCAACGGTGTCCGCAACTACGAGCAGGCGTTCACCACCTACCCCGACTTCTGGCCGGCCGTGCAGCACAACATCATCTGGCTGCTCGTCTTCGCATGCTTCGCCACCCCACTGGGCATGCTCTTCGCCGTCGTCATCGACCGCGGCATCCGCGGCTCCAGGATCTACCAGAGCATCCTGTTCCTGCCCGTGATGCTCTCCCTCGCCCTCATCGGGATCATCTGGGAGCTCATCTACTCACCCAACTTCGGCCTGGTGAACTCGCTGCTGCACCGTACCGGCGACGACAACCTCATCGACTGGCTCGGCGACCCGTCACTCAACCTCTGGGCCCTCCTCGTCGAGGCCAGCTGGCGACAGGCCGGCTACGTCATGATCCTCTACCTTGCCGGGCTGAAGGCGGTGGACCCGGCGCTGCGGGAGGCCGCGCTCATGGACGGCGCGTCAGCCTGGCAGACGTTCTGGCGCGTCGTCTTCCCCGC
>NZ_JBEXUD010000017.1:0-225668 GCF_040614215.1 Dactylosporangium sp. NPDC006015 | reverse complement strand
CCTCGCCCGCGACCTGGGGCGAGCCCGGCGCACATCTTCTGGACGATCGCCTGGCACCTGATTCGCGCGACCATCCGCAAGCGCGCGTCACCCGCACGAAGCCCGGTCTCGGCCCGGAGGACTCGGTCGCTCATCCAGCGGGTCCATCTGCGACTGCGCCTCCCGTCGAAAGTCGTCAAGTGCCGCTGGATGCGTCGAGACAGACCGGGTATCGAGACTCGGCAGCGGGCCTCGACTCCATGATTGAGTGCACTGAAATCGGCATGAGTGCGTACCGGATCGTGGCTGATGGAAGGCTTCAATGCCTTGTGGATCGCCGGAGCGGCGCCGTCTGTTGGCCGCGAGCGTGGCAACGCCGGTGGGGAGCGGGTTCAGCCGTTCGCGGTGGGGCGCCGTCGACGAGATCGACTGGGCAGCGGTCGCTGCCGCCTCCGCCTCGTCGCTGATCCGAGTCATGCCTGCCCTTGCCCGAGCGTCGATGGGCAGTTGCTGTCCCTCGAGCCCTCGGCTGCGACGCACGGGCGGGGGCGGGCGCGTCCATCGACCGGTTGACCCGCGGACGTCGCGGACCGGTCACGATGGAGATCGTGACCGATGCATATGCCATCGAGGCCAAGGGCCTGCGCAAGACCTACGGCGCCCACAATGCGGTCGACGGGCTTGACCTCACCGTCGAACGGGGCGAGGTGTTCGCCCTGCTCGGGCCGAACGGTGCCGGCAAGACCACGACCGTCGAGATGCTGGAGGGCTTCCGCAAGCGCAGCGGCGGCGAGGTACGTGTCCTCGGCGTCGATCCGCAGCGCCGCCCGCTGGACTGGCGATCCCGGATCGGCATCGTGCTGCAGTCCACCGGCGAGTTCGAGGAGCTCTCGGTGCAGGAGGTCGTGCAGCATTTCGCGAAGTACTACCCGAAGGCCGACCGTCCGGATGAGGTGATCGAACGGGTCGGGCTGCAGGAGAAGCGTAAGGACCGGGCCAAGGTGCTTTCCGGGGGCCAGCGTCGCCGGCTCGACGTGGCGCTGGGCATCATCGGCCGGCCGGAGCTGCTGTTCCTCGACGAGCCGACGACCGGCTTCGATCCGCAGGCCCGCCGCGAGTTCTGGGACCTGATCCGGGACCTCGCCGCGGGCGGGACCACGATCCTGCTCACCACGCACTACCTGGACGAGGCGGAGACCCTCGCGGACCGGGTCGGCGTGATCGCCCGCGGACGGCTGATGGCGGTCGCCACGCCGGCGACGCTCGGCGGCCGAGGCAGCGCGGCGGCGAAGGTCCGCTGGACCGCCCCGGACGGCCCGCAGGAGCACGACACCGACATCCCGGCGAAGTTCGTGGCCGACCTGGTCGCCCGGTTCGGCGGCGAGGTGCCGGAGCTGACGGTCACCCGGCCGTCGCTGGAAGACACGTACCTCTCGATGATCCAGGAGACGGCATGACCCTCACGCTGCGTCTCGGGCTGCTGCGCAGCGGCCTGGAACTGCGCCAGTTCTTCCGCGGCCGCGAGTCGGTCATCTTCTCCTTCGCGCTGCCGATCCTGCTGCTGGTCGTGTTCGGCTCGGTCTTCGGCGGCGTCGACGTCGCGCCCGGGGTGACACTGACGCAGTACTTCGTGGCCGGCATGATCGCCGCCGCGCAGCTCGCCAACGGCTTCCAGACCCTCGCGATCCAGATTCCGATGGAGCGCGACCGGGGCGTGCTGAAGCGGCTGTACGGTGCGCCGATGCCGGCCGGCTCGTACTTCATCGGCAAGATCGCGATGGTCTACCTCATCGGCGTGGGCGGCTGCGCCATCATGCTGGCGATCGCGACCGCGTTCTTCCACGTGACGCTGCCGTCGACGGGCAGGCAGTGGTTCACGCTGCTGTGGGTCTCGCTGCTGGGCATCGCCGCCTGCACGCTGTGCGGGATCGCGTTCTCGTCGATTCCGCGGGAGGCCAAGCGGGCGCCGGCCGTGGTCACCCCAGTGGCGCTGGTGCTGGAGTTCATCTCGGGCGTCTTCTTCGTGTTCACCGACCTGCCGGCGTGGATGCAGCAGGTCGCGGCGGTGTTCCCGCTCAAGTGGATGGCGCAGGGCATGCGGTCGGTGTTCCTGCCGGACGCGTTCGCCGCGAACGAGCCCGCCGGGTCTTGGGAACTGGGCCGGGTTGCCATCATGCTGGGGGCGTGGGTGATCGTCGGGCTGGCGCTGTGTCTGCTGACGTTCCGCTGGACCGGTCGGGAGGACAATTGAACGAAGTGCCGCCGGGCGGGCACGCGTGGGACCGGTTCCATGCCGTCTGGCATCTGGTGGCCGTGGCGGCGCCGGTGATGGCCGGCGTGCTGGTCTGGGCCGATGACGCATTGGCCACGCGCTCCCGCCTGCTGGCGTCCCTGCTGCTGTGCCTGTTTCTGGTGTGGTACTGGCGGGTCGGCGCCCGCGCCGTCCGGAGCCCCGGCGAACGGCGCGGGATCGTGCAGCTCGCCGGGGCCCTCGTGCTCTTCGCCGGGCTCATCATGGTGACGATGACCGCGGCGTTGCTGCTGTCCGTGCTGTTCCTGCACCTGTTCCTGTTCCTCGAGCGGTGGCGCGGCCGGCTGATCGTCCTGGGTACCGTCGCCGCGCTGCTCATGGCCGGCATGTTCGTCCATCTCGGGATCTCCGCATCGACCGCGGTCGCACTCCTGCCGACGGTGGTCGTCCCCGTGCTGTCGGCCGGGCTCCTCGGCGCCTACATCTCCGCGCTCATCTCACAGAGCCGCGCCCGCAGCGTGCTCATCGCCGAGCTGACCGAGACCCGCGCCGCGCTGGCCCGCGAACGACACACGGCCGGCATGACGGCCGAGCGCGAGCGGCTGTCGGTCGAGATCCACGACACGCTGGCGCAGGGCTTCACCAGCATCCTCATGCTGACCCAGTCGGCACGGCTGACCCTGGAGCGCGACGCCTCCCCGGTCCCCGACCAGCTCGACCTCATCGAGCGCACCGCCCGGGAGAACCTGGCCGAGGCGCGCTCCCTGGTGGCCGCACTGTGCCCGCCCGACCTCAGCGCGCGCAGCCTGACCGAGGCCCTGGCCCGACTGGCCGAGCGGCACACCCGCGACACCGGTGTCCCCGTGGATGTCGAGAGCGACGATCCGCCGGGCGGCGGGATGCCCGAGCGCGACGCCGTGTTCCTCCGGGCCGCTCAAGAGGCCCTCGCCAACATCCGGCGGCACGCCAAGGCCTCGTCGGTGCGCATCGTGCTCTCGCCCGCCGCGCTCACGGTCAGCGACGACGGGCAGGGCTTCGAGCCGGGGCGCGGGCACGGCGGCTACGGCCTGCCCGGGCTGCGCAGCCGGGTCATCGGACTCGGCGGCACCTGCACGGTCGTCTCGGCGCCGGGCGCGGGCACGACGGTCCGCCTCGAGCTGCCGATGCCTTTGCCGGAGGAAGTTTTGACCGTACCGCCGGACTCACGGTGACGGTCCGTGTCCTGCTTGTCGACGACCACCCGGTAGTCCGGGTCGGGCTTCGCGGCATGCTGGAGATGACCGAGGACCTCCACGTGGTCGGCGAGGCGGCGTCAGGCGACGAGGCATGGACCCTCACCGCCACGCTGCGGCCCGATGTGGTCCTGATGGATCTGCGGATGCCCGACGTCAACGGCACCGAGGCGACCGCACGCATCACCGCGCGCTTCCCCGATGTCCGGGTCCTGGTGCTCACCACGTACGACACCGGCGAGGACGTCCTGCGCGCCATCGAGGCGGGTGCGGTCGGCTACCTGCTCAAGGACACCCCGCTCGCACAGTTGGTCGACGCGATCCACGCCGCGGCCCGGGGCGAGTCGGTACTGGCGCCCCTGGCCGCCGCGCGGCTGGCCGATCGGCGCCGGGCACCGGTCGCCGAGCAGCTCACGCCGCGGGAGGCCGAGGTGCTCGGCCTGGTCGCCCGCGGCCTGTCCAACCCGGAGATCGGCCGCGTGCTGTTCATCAGCGAGGCGACGGTCAAGACGCACCTGGTACGCGCGTTCGTGAAGCTCGGCGTAAGTGACCGGACGGCCGCCGTGACCGCCGCGCTGTCCCGCGGGATCCTGAGCCCACCGCCGTAGTGCCGTGCGTCCGGGTTTCTCAATCACGAAGACTGGGCCTGGCCTGCGGCAGATGCGGACACGCAGACATGGCGACCTTGGGGGAGATCGACGGACGCGCCGTCGAGGTCGGGTGGTGGTCGCTCGTCCTGGAACAGGTCGACGACGGGGTTCTTTGACGAGCCACCGCTTTCGCGCGGTCCGGTCCCAGTTCGCGCCGCGGGTCACACGGTGCGCTACGACGTGGGTGACGGTCGTGCGGCATGATCTGGCGCTGTGGATTGGTCGTCGGTGTTCGAGTACCGGGATCCTCGGCCGGGAGCTACGCAGCGGCAGCTTGCCGACTTCGTGACCGAGGTGCGTCGGGCGCCCACCGAGCAGGAGATCGCCGACGTCGCCGCGCAGCAGCACAACCTGTTGCCGCCCGGCGGCCCGGCGCCCGCCTCACACCGGCCGATCGACGCGAGCCGGTGGCAGCTGCCCGAACGGCCGCTGCCACCCAGGTACCTCGCCCTGCTGGCGTGGTCGGGCGGCGGTGACTTCGGCAACGGTGAGCGGTGTCTGCAGCTGTTCCCGATCGATGGCCCAAGCGGGGTACGGGCGATGACGCTGGCCTACCACCTTCCTGAGTACATGCCCGGGGCCCTGCCGTTCGCGTTCAACGGCGGCGGCGTGTTCTACCTGTTCGACATGCGCGAGCCAGCCAACGCCGACGGCGAGTACCCAGTGGTCGCCGCGCACGCAGGCAACCTCGGCTGGGCCACCCACGAGGAGTGCTACCCGCCGGAGTGCTGGCCCGTGGCCGATGACCTGGCGCAGGCCTGCCGAGGGCGAACCAACATCGAGGAACTCGCCGACTGCGTCTGCCACACTCCGCCGACCGGGTCCGCCCCTGACCTGCCCGAGACCGCCGACATCTACGTCGACCAGGTGCCGTCCGACTCCGTCGCGACCCTGCTCCAGCTCAGGAAGCTGCTCGCCGTCACCTGGCGGATCGGCGCCCTTCGCGACCTGCTGGCCGGCCAGCCGATCCTTGCCGTACAGGGCGGCCGTCCGTACGCACTCCACCGCGTGCTCGAGCAATCCGCGGAGCTCCGGCCCTACCTGTTCTACGACGCGGACGGGAGGCTCGAACCGGTATGGCCCATGGCGACGCGTGCATCGCTGCACCGCGGGCTATGGCACTCTCGGACCGTGAGCGACGACAGCGCGCCCCCTTCGCCGGGCTACCCAGGCCCGAGGGCTGATCACGCTGATACATCGAGCCTTCCGCTCCGCAGCCCGGGCATGACCGACGACGAGATCATCGCCGCCGCGCGGACGGCCGCCGCCGCGCGGGGGCGGAACTCACTCGCCGATGCGCGGATCACACGTAACCAGGCGGAGGCCGAGGTACTGCTCTCCGACCCGGCCTACGCCCGCGGCGGGGGCCTTCTCGTGGTCATCGACCCGGTGACCGGCACGGTGCTGCGCGTCGTGCCTCAGCTGTAGCCCCAGCCGCGGGCGCCCGTGCGCACGGCAGTGAGCAGTTGGCGGCAGATGCACGCGCAGGTGGTGATCGGCGGTGCGGAGTGTCGCTCGGCGGCCCGGACCAACCCCCGCTCTTCTCGATGATCAGGTGCACTACTTTCCTGCTTCCGCAAACTCGTCAAACACCCATTGAGACACGGTCCAAGCGCCCGCCCGTCGGCGGCTGCGCCGTGACGTTCGGGGGCAGTCCGGGTTCGGATCTCCTTGTAGGGTGTGCGCCATGATTCACGCGGGGACATTCAGGAGAGCCGCTTGGCTCACGGCCGGTGTTCTGTCGGTCAGCTTGCTCGTCGTTCCGGTTTCGCCGGCGTGGGCGACGTCGGTCAGCGGGACGCTTGACCCGACGTTCGGTGGCGACGGCACGGTGCTCGCCGACGGCAGCGGCAGCGGCAAGTCCGACGAAGCCGCCGACGTCGTCGTCGCACCCGACGGGAAGATCGTGGCGGTTGGGTATTCGCTTGTCCGCCCGCTGGGCGAGGAGGAGGGAGACCAGCCCGATTACGACTTCGTGGTGGCCCGGTACAACCCCGACGGCAGCCTGGACAGCACATTCGGTGCCGGCGGCGTGGTGCAGACCACCTTCGGCGGCACCCAGAGCCGGGATGAGGCCAAGGCCGTGGCCCTGCAGCCCGACGGCAAGATCGTCGTGGCGGGGAGCACGGACCGGGACCTTGAAGACGGGAGTCACTTCGCGCTCGCCCGGTACAACCCCGACGGCAGCCTGGACACCACGTTCGGC
This sequence comes from Dactylosporangium sp. NPDC006015, assembly GCF_040614215.1. Classification (NCBI taxonomy): domain Bacteria; kingdom Bacillati; phylum Actinomycetota; class Actinomycetes; order Micromonosporales; family Micromonosporaceae; genus Dactylosporangium; species Dactylosporangium sp. NPDC006015. The sequence goes on along the minus strand of NZ_JBEXUD010000017.1, from coordinate 219,350 downwards.
GACGGCGGCCTGGTTGTCGCCCAACCCAGCACTTTCACCATCGACACCGTCGAGGGGATGGCCATTCAGGAGAACGGCCGGATCGTGGTCGTCGGCAGTTCGGACGCGCTGGCCGGCGGCTCGGACTTCGACTTCGCGGTGATGCGGTTCATGCCCGGCGGCGCGCTGGACACCAGCTTCGGTGCCGGCGGCAAGGTCCTGACCTCGTTCAACACCGGCCGGAGCCTGGACACCGCGAAAGCGGTCGCCATCCAGTCCAACGGCCGCATCGTCGTCGCGGGAATCTCCAACGCGGGGGGCAGCGACGACTTCGCGGTGACCCGGTACAACCGCGATGGAACCCTGGACGCCACGTTCGGCACGGGAGGCAAGGTCCTGACCGACCTGGGTGGCCTGCATGGCGTCGACCGGGCCAGCGCAGTCGCCCTCCAGGCCAACGGGAAGATCGTGGTGGCGGGCTCGGGAGGCGGCTTCAGCCTGGTCCGCTACCTCCGCGACGGCACCCTGGACCCCACTTTCGGCACCGGCGGGTTCGTCAACACCCCGCTTGACGGGCGGCCGCTGGCGGTGGCTGTCCAGCTCGACGGCCGGATCGTGGCCGCCGGGGTGTCGTGGCCCGCACCCTTCAGCACCGACTACAACTTCACCCTGATCCGCTACAACCGCAACGGCACGCTGAACACCTCGTTCGGCGACGGCGGCAAGGTGACGACGGACTTCAGCGGCAGCGGAAGCCACGACCAGCTCAACGCCCTGGCGATCCAGCCGGACGGCGGGATCGTCGCCGCGGGGTCGTCCTACTCGCCGGGCCACCAGAACGACTTCGCCCTGGCGCGGTACCTGCCGTAGGCGTCAACGACGCGGGTGAGGTCGATGCCTTCGGCCTCACCCGCGGCCGTGCCCGCACTGATCCGCCACTTCGATCTCGCCTGGCGCGATCCTCAGGGCGACCCACCGCCGGCTCTTCGACGTCCAGCACCTGGTCGCGGCGCTCGTCACGTTCGGCGCCCGTGCCCTTCTGCCGGTATGGCGCCGGGCGCGGTCCGGACGTGCGGTCGTGGCCGCCCACCGTAGAAGTTCCCGCCGGACCTGGGTTTCGGGTGGGCGGAACCGCGGTATCTGGCCCGGAACGGGCCGGCTGACCCCGCCCGCCGGCGCGGTGTCATGGCCCGCCGCCGACCTGGTGAGGTGTGCCGTGCAGGATGCGGGCGGCACGGCCGGCCGGATGCCCGCAGGCTCCGGCTTCCTGCGGCGCGAAGTGGGGCTGTGGGGCCTGACCTTCGTGTCGCTGGGCTCGATCATCGGCTCCGGCTGGCTGCTCGGCGCGCTGACCGCGGCGCAGGCCGCCGGGCCCGCGTCGCTGATCTCCTGGCTGCTTGCCGGTGGGATGCTCGCGCTGCTCGCCCTGGTCCACGCGGAGCTCGGCACCTCCTACCCGGTCGCCGGCGGCACCGCGCGGTTCCCCGGGTTCGCGTTCGGCGCGCTCGCCGGACTCACCGCGGGCTGGGCCGCCTGGCTGCAGGCCGTGACGATCGCGCCGATCGAGGTGGAGGCAAGCCTGCAGTACCTCAACAACATCGCATGGGTACGCAGCCACCTCGGCCTCCTGCATGCCGACGGCACGCTGTCACCGGCCGGGCTGGGCTTCGCCACCCTGCTCATGTTGCTGTTCACCGTGATCAACGTGCTGGGGGTGCGGCGGCTCACCAGGAGCAACGCCGCCGTCGTGCTCTGGAAGCTCGCGGTTCCGGTGCTCACCGTCATCGTCGTTGCCGCGCTGACCTTCCACCCGTCCAACTTCACCGCAGGCGGAGGGTTCAGCCCGTACGGTGCCCACGGCATCTTCGCCGCGCTGCCCGCCGGTGTCGTCTTCTCCCTACAGGGCTTCGAACAGGCGATCCAGTTGGGCGGGGAGGCGCGCGATCCGCAGCGGGACCTGTCCCGCGCCGTGATCCTGGCCATGCTGATCGGAACAGTGCTGTACATCCTGCTGCAGATCGTCTTCATCGGCGGTCTGGACCCGCGCTACCTCGCCGACGGGTGGACGCATCCGGTGGGCGCCGGGGACTTCGGCCCGTATGCGACCATCGCCGCCGCGGCGGGCGCCGGCTGGCTGGCCGCGCTGCTGTACGCCGACGCGTTCGTCTCACCCGCGGGGACGGGACTGGTCTACCTCGGCGCCTCGGCCCGGCTCTCCTACGCGCTGGCCCGGCAGGGCACCCTGCCGCCGGCGCTGAGCTACGTCAGCCGCCGCGGCGTTCCGGTGTACTCGATCGTGCTGGCGTTCGTCGCAGGAGAGCTGGCCTTCCTGCCGTACCCCAGCTGGCAGTCGCTCGTCGGGCTCGTCACGTCGGCGACCGCGATCATGTACGCGTTCGCGCCGGTGTCGCTGACCGCGCTGCGCCGGCGTGATCCCCAGCACCACCGCCCCTACCGGGTGCCCGCCGCCGGGGTCGCCGCACCCGCGGCCTTCGTCTCGGCGAACCTGGTGATCTACTGGGGCGGCTTCGAGGCGACCTGGAAGCTCCTGCTGGCGATCGGCGCAGGGCTGGCACTCTTCGCGATCACCGTGGCGCACACCCCCGACCGGGCACGGCCCGCCATCGACTGGCGTGCATCATCGTGGATCTGGCCCTGGCTCATCGGGCTCACCGTCATCGGCTTCCTCGGCCGGTACGGGCGCGGCGCACGCCTGTGGCTGCCCGGCTGGATCGACCTGCTCGTGGTGATCGCCTTCAGCCTCGTGATCTTCGCCTACGCCGTCAGCGTGGCGGTGGACAGCGAACGGGTACGTGCCGCGGTCGACCGGGAACGGCCCGAACTCGCCGCCCCGCTGGAGCGGGACACACCGTGACGATCGGGTCCCGTCGCTGGTCAGGACTGTTGCCCGTCCTGGGCGACATCGGGCACCGGGGTGCCACCGGTCCGGGTGAGCGCGCGGGTCAGTGCCGGCTGGCCGGCCGGTTCGGCCAGAAGCAGCAGTGCGCTCCGCCCCTTTGGCAGGGCCTGCATCGTCCGCTCGACGGTGGTGTCGCTGAGGCCGGCGTCGTGCCGGCGCGCCACCATCGCGACCGCACCCGCGCCGATGACCAGACCGGTTATCGGGAGGCCGACGAACGTGCCCAGCACCACCCCCCAGGCGCCGCCGGCGAGGGTGCCGTCGATCGCGTCCATGTCCCGGGTCTCCTGCACGTGTATCCGGTCCGTCTGGTCGGACCAGGCGACCACGGCGTCGTCGAGGCGCACCGGACGGTGCTGGCGCAGCGCGGTGATCAGTGCTGCGCGAGCCCCCGCTACGTCGTCGAACGAGTAGACCATGGTCCGGTCCGCGCGCAGCTGGGCCGGGCGGCGCAGGTGCCCAGCCAGCGGACGCCGCCGCATCTGCCAACCGGCCAGGAAGCCCAGGAGGACGGCCAGCAGGTGCCCGACGTCCGTGAAGGTGCCGCCGTTCAGCAACGGCACGACCACGACCGCGATCGCCAACGGCACCAGGTACCGCCGTGCACGCACGGGCAGGGTGAGCGCGAGCGCGCCGCCGACGGCGTGCGAGCCGTAGCTCGTGCCCACATCACTGGCCACGGTGATCGCGCCGCCCAACCAGCCGCCGCGGACGCCCGCCAGCAACAGCCCGTACACGAGGCAGCTCGTCACCGCGTTGGACCCGAAGAACACCACGAGCAGCCGCCGCCACCCCCACAGCACCTCGGCCACCGACAGGAGCAGCAGCAGCGGGATCATCGCAACCACGCCAGCCCGTTCGTCGAGCACGAAGGCACTGGTGACCAACGTCCAGATCCGGTGGGCCTGCAGGTTGGCCACGTTGGTGGAGTTGGCGAGGACGATCTGGGTCCGGACCTCCGCACTGACGGCGTGGTTCAGGATGACGTCGACGCCGATGACGATCAGCACGTACAGCGGGGCCAGCCGCACCTGCGCGAGGAACGACAGGCAGATCTTCGCCTTGGCCGACCGGCCCTCCGCGCCGAGAAGAGCGTCGGCGAGCTCGCCGCCAGGCAGGTAGGAGGCCGCTACAAGGCCAGGAGGATCCCGGTACAACCGGCACCGGCTCCGCACGCCCATGAGATGCGACCCATCAAAGATGATCTCCCCGTCGAGTGTACTGCTGCCGGATGAGGCCTGCTCACCGAGTCCGAGCGCTTCGTCCTGCGGGCACAAGCCGAGCGACGGGTTCCCGCCGCTCCTCGTCGGGTTCGACGAGCGCCTTGCACAACGCCACTTATGATCGTTGGGGTCGTCCGGATGGGCAGGGGTGCGGATGCGGGTCGGGATCTCCGGGACACACGGGACTGGGAAGACGACGCTTGTCGAGGCGCTGTGCGCGCACCTACCGGGCCACGTCGGGGTGGATGAGCCGTATTACCTGCTCGAAGAGGAGGGCTACGAGTTCCAGTTTCCGCCGTCGCTGGAGGACTACCGGGCGTTGCTGGCCCGCTCGGTGCGGAGCCTGAGCTCGCCGTCGCCGTCGCCGTCCGGGACGATCTTCGACCGGACGCCGTTGGATTACCTCGCATATCTGGCCGCGACCGGCGCGGACCCCTCGGAGGAAGCCGATGGCGCACGGTTACGCCAGGCGTTCTCGAGCCTCGATCTGCTGGTCATCACGGTGATCACACCCGAGACGGAGCAGATTCTGCCGGCGGTGGAGTTGCCTGGCCTTCGCGCGCGAATGAATGACGCGCTGGTGGAATTGGTCTACGACGACCCGCTGAACGCCTGGGAGGACACGCCGGTGTTGGAGCTGAGCGGACCGCTCGACGGCCGGCTGGACACGGTCCTCGCCGCCCTGAAACAGACCTGACGGTTGTAACGGTGAGGTGGGCGGTCGCAGCCACTCCCACGCCGCGCAGCACCCGGATCTCGGCATGTCTGGGAGCTGGGCAAACCCACCGGCATGCAAGACGTCCAGACACCCGCATGATCGGCACCGACCACTCCGCGTGCTCACAGTGAGGTTCGATCCCGCCGATTGTGATGTGGTCGAGCCGGACAGCGGTGGCGGCGGGCGCGCATAAGGGGCATCGTCGTGGTTATGCGATCTTCTCACCGTGTGCGGGTGGCGGCGCTGCTGGTCGGCCTTGGTCTCGGGTTGACGGCGTGCGGCGGGAGCTCCGCGCCGAAGGCCTCGTGGTCGGGGGCGCCGTCGGGTCAGCAGCCGGCCGGAGGTGCGTCGCCTTCGGTGTCGCCGGCGCCGAGCGGTAAGCCGGTGCACGTGCGGTTGTACGAGAAGGACGGGGCGACGTACGGCGTGGGCATGCCGATCATCGCGTACCTGTCGGCGTCGATCACCAGCGCCAAGGACTTCGACGCGGCGACCCAGGTCACGGTCAACGGGGCACCGGTCGAGGGCGCGTGGTACTTCCAGAAGTCCACGATCTACGCCGGCTACCCGATCGAGGCACACTACCGCCCGGCCGAGTTCTGGCCGGCGCACGCCGAGGTCGCCATGAACCTCGACACGAAGGGCAAGTCGGGCGGGACCGGGCTGGTGTACGACAACAGCCTGACCCTCGACATGAAGACCGGACCGGCGAACGTCGGCAAGGTCGACGGAAAGACCCTGCGGATGGTCGTGACCTCCGACGGCAAGCAGGTCTTCGACTTCCCGGTGTCGCTGGGCAAGGCGAGTACCCCCACGTTCAACGGCACGAAGGTCGTCATGGAGAAGAAGGCGGTCGAACACATGGTCGGCGACGGCTATGACGAGCAGGTGCCGTGGTCGGTACGGGTCACCAACTCCGGCGAGTACGTCCACTCGGCCAGCTGGAACGGCGGCAACATCGGCCAGCGCAGCACCTCCCACGGCTGCACCAACCTGACCGAGGCAAACGCCAAGGCGTACTTCAACTTCGCCCAGGTCGGCGACCCGATCACCTACACCGACACCGGCGGCCCGACGATGCCGACCTGGGACGGGTACGGCGACTGGAACGTGCCCTGGAACACCTGGCAGGCAGGCGGCGCGGTGCCGGCAAACTGACACACCTCCGGGCGAACGCGGACACCGCAGCCCGCAGCCGGCCGTGACGCCCTTCCCGCATGCGGGTCGCGCCAGACCCGGATGCCCGCTGATAGAAGCGGGCGGGCCCGTCCGACACTTGGGCGCGATCGGCTCGTGACCTCAGCGGCGGCGGATGGGCGATCCGCCATCGCGGACCTGCGCCACGACACTCCACCTGCCGGTGACCCCAGTTCGTGAGCCTGTTTGACGCACCCGGTCATGGAAGACTCGATCGTCGCAACCGCAGGGCAGGGGAGGTCGCATGGCGATCGGCAGTGATCAGCGTCGCCGGGAACGGCGCCCTCGGATCATGCGCCAATTCGATCCGCGGGATGTCGAGGCCGCGCTGGATCTGCTGGCCTTGACCGACATGGCGTGGCACGACTGCTACGGCCCGCACGAGCTTGAGATACCTGCAGGTGTTCTCGATGACGTGCTGCTGCTTGCCCGTGGCAATCTTGCGCACCTCATCCGCGTCGCCCGGGAAGCGGTCGCGGACTTTCGTGACGTCCGGATGGCCGCCGACGAAGAGCGCGCAAAGAAGACGTAGCAGACAACCACGCATCGGCGAAACGAAAGCCTCGCCCACGATGCGTCGCTGAAAGGTTTGTGACGAGCGCCGCTCGGTCCAGCGCACCACCGGCGGCATGTGCGTTTGGGCCATCCTGCACGACCGGCTTGCCGCCCGGTTCAGCCTGAACATTCGGCGCGACAGCGTCCGCGGGCGATGGCGTCAGGCCGAACCTCCGGCGCCGCCTGGAGACTCGGCCCGCCGGTGCGGCGGTGCTGCTGGCAGGGCCGCCGGCGAAGCGGACCGGCGCCCCGTTCGACGGTGAGCGCGTGGTCGTGCAGGTCCAGGCGTTCCGAGTCCCGAACCGCTGAGCCTGACGTCGAACCCCGTTTGCACCGGGCGGTGCCGTACCCGACACTGTTGGCGATCAATTTAGCGACGGGGGGTCGCGGGTGCGGCGTGCGGGTGTGCTGACGGTCTTCGTGGTGAGTGGCGCGTTGCTGGCGGGGTGTCAGCAGGAGAAGGATCCGGCGCCGGCCGCGTCGGCGAGCCCGTCGGCGTCGGTGGCGCCGTCGACGGCGGCCGGTGACGCCGCCAAACCGGTCGTGGGCAACTGCTGGACGTCCTACACCGCGACGTTCACCGGCGACAAGATCAACGAGCTGACCGTGGACGAGCTGCACCCAGTGGCGGACTGCGCGGCGCGGCACCTGACCGAGACGTTCCACGTGGGCACGTTCCCCGGTGACACGCCGCCGGCCGACCCCGAGGTGCAGCGGGTGTACGCCGAGTGCGAGGCGAAGGCGGCTGAGTTCCTCGGCGCGGACTGGCACGACGGTCGGCTGGCGCTGCTGCTGTTGCCGCCGACGGAGGCGAGGTGGGACGCGGGCGTCCGGGCATTCCGCTGCGACCTCGTCGAGCGGCGCGGTATCAGCGATGCGTCGTCATTCCGCACGGGCTCAGTCAAGGACAGCATGCGCGGCGCGCGTCCGATCGGGCTGGGCTGCGGCACGGTCGTGTACAACACGGACCCGAAGCGTACGCCGCTGTGGATGCAGCCGGCTGCCTGCGACCAGCCGCACAACGGCGAGTACATCGGGACCGTGCGCGCGCCCGCCGGTGCTGTCACCGCCCCGGGCACCGGCGATCACCTGCGGCAGGAGTGCGCCCAGCTGGTCGACCGCTATACGGGTCGCTCCTTCGCAAACCTCGCCACGCAGCTCGGGCAGCAGATCGGGCTCCTGTGGTGGCGGGTGTCGGACCACAACTGGGACGCCGGCGAGCGCAGCGCCCGGTGCGTCCTCGTCGTCGAGCAGCCGATTGCGAAGTCCCTCAAGGCCTGACCGGCGAGTCGAGAGCCGCCCGGTGTCGTCCACATGCGACATCGACGGGGCCTCGCCCACCTGCGTCCGACGGAATTGCAGTTCCGCCGCGGCTGACGCGGGACAGCACGCGGCATGCTGCGGAGCCGAGAGCACCGCCCGGTCGGCAGCACGCGACCGCCCGTCACCTGATACTGGCCTTGGCCGCGCTCGCGGTCTATGCGGTCACCGTAGTGCTCGATACAGGGTGCTTGGCAGGGCGTACCGGACCGTTCGCCACATCTCGCGAGAGACTGGCATGACTTCCCTCCCTTCACAGTCCATGTGGAGCGCGATTACACCGTGCACATCCGCGCGCTTGAAACGAAACCAGCAATCGCTGTGCACAGCGGACTGACAAAGCTGGGAACTTCCTGATAGTGCGCTACATTGGCTTACGCTCCGTGCGTGCCGACCATAGTCGGCCAGGTCAGTGGCGTTGCGGTTACCCGGTTCGGGTGCTCGGCGATCGCGTGTACCACCCCGCCTTACCGGAAACCGCGACGAGGCTCGGCGGCGGCGATCTCGGCGCGCTACCCCGCACGGCGCCCCTCCCTGATCCAAAGCGCCAGGTCCGGGCTGAGCGCGCCGGCAACGCTCATCGGCATCGAGCGCGCACAGCCGCACGGTTCGATGCGCCCGCCAGTCACCACGAAACGTGACGGTCTTCGAGCTGGTTGCCGCGCGAGAACTGCGGCATGCGCGGACGTCCGATGGGACACTGCCCGGGGTGAGTTGGTCGCTGTTCGGTTTCCGCATTGCTATGCCGCGATCCGGTCGCTAGGCCGCCCCACGGTACGATCCTGGTCCCGGCCGCGCCGCAGTGCGGGCGCTGGACCACGGGTTGGCGCGGCGTCCTGATTGCAGGTCTTCGCTACGCTGCCAGGTGTGGCATTGCAGGGTCCGGGTCGCGGCATCGTCTGGGCGCCGGACTCGGTGCGGGCGAGTCTGGAGGAGCCTGTGCGGCCCCGGATCGGCCTCGCCGGATTCCTGCTGATGGTGGTGGTCGGGTGCGCGTTCACATGGGTGCCCGCGTTTGCCGTGTTCGCCGTGACAGGTGCCGTCGCGCCCTCCGTGACCGGCGGCGCGGGCGTCGGCGAGATCGCCTTGTGGGCGTTGCTGTTCGCCGTCCTGACCGGGATTGTCGAAGGCGTCACCGCGTTGATCGGGAAGCTGCGCGACCGTCGCCGTGCGAGGGAAGCGGTAGAGGACACCGAGGACGGGCCGGTCTGGGTCGCCGTCGTGCGGGTGGCCCGGCACACGGCGCAGACGGCGGTCATCGCTGGGCTGGTTCTTGCGCCGCAAGGGCTCGGTGCCGCGGAAGTTGCCTGGCTGGCCTGCGGTCTCGGCGTCCTGCTCAACGCGCTGCCGGTCGCGGCGGTCAACCTGCTGCGCCGCCGCCGGCGCCCGTCGGCTGAGCCGGCCGGGGCGTCTACGCCCTACCGCGGGCGGCTGCTGCGGTGCGGTGCCGCAGCAAGATCGGCTCCGCACATCTGGTAGCCGCAGGTCGCGCAGTGGCCGGTTCCGGGAGCGTCACGCTTCGCGGCGGAAGCCCGGTGGGGCTTCCCGCTCATCGGGGTGCACCTTTGTTTCACTCGATTTGATGTTGGTTCGAGTGCACCGGTGACCGTCGGGCCATCGCTCTGCTCGCTCGATCTTCGAGGTTCAGCATGGGTTCTGCGAGGCCCGGCGGACCGAGATGCCCCGATCGGCCACAGGGCCACTGTCACTGCCGGGCCCGCGACCACCCAACTTCCAGTCGAAGATCATCGATCAAAACTTCCAACCGTGGGCGCTCACCGCCGTCAGGGCAAGGCATCCGACCGGCATCGCCGCCCCGAACCATGCCTACTTGCGTGTATGGTGAAGATCATGTGCGCCCGGTTCAACGCCGGATCACGTGGTGCGCTTCGGCGGGGCGCACCGGCTGAGCCAGGCGGCGGCTTCGCCCGGCGGGAGTTCGTCCTCGAACTCGATCTGGGCCACCATGCCGGGGTAGATGCGAGCGGTGTTCCATGTGCGGGTGACGGTCGGCGGGTCCATCACCACCACTCGCACCCCGTCGATGGCGGCGATGTCGGCGGGGATACCGTCCCATACCCATTCGCCGGCGGCGTCGTTGAGGATGATCGTGCCGGTGATGGGCTCGTCCAGGTCCAGCACATCGCCGGTACTGGCGGCGACGAGGTCACAGTCGGCGGGGCGCTGGCCCGGTAGCTGACCCAGCGACTCGGGCCCGATGAGGAGTCCGGCCAGCAGGGTGTGCAGTTGCCGGTGGTCGCCGACCCCGGTGATGCGGAGCCGGTAGCCTCGTCCGGTTTCGCGGTGCAGCGCGATGAGCGGCTGCTCGTCGAGCACGTGCAGCAGGCCGTGCAGAAAGTGCGCCTGTTCGACGATGTGCCGCGCTATCTCGATGAGCTTGGTGAGCCGCTCCCGCTGCGGCAGCGCCGCCCGGACAGCCTGATGCTGCGCGAGGAACAGCACCGGCTGGACCCAGATGCCCACGAAGGCCCATGCTTCGGCGATCTCGACTGCCTTGTCCCGGGCCACGCCGTGGCTGCACACGACATCGACGAAGCGCTGCATATGCTCGGCGGCGGCCTCCTCGCGGGCGGCCGGCGGTGCCTGCGTGCCGAAGAGTTGGTCCCAGGACATGTTGAACACGAATGTGTTCTCAACAGCGGTGCAGGCCCGTTCGACGAACACCGGCACCAGGGCGTTGATGTCGCTGCCAAACAGGCACAGGTTGGCCGTGATGCGGGCGAGCCCGGGTGCGGCACTGAGCGGCAGGTGCTCCAGCAGCGGCCGGAGGTGCGCCAGTGCTACGTCGACCTGTTCCCGTGGCGTGTACCCGCCGGTCTGAGTGATGCCGTGCAGCGCGTCGGCGTAGGCGTCGAGGTCGTGTTGTTCGGTCGCTTCGCGAAGCGCCGTGGCGTACTCCACCAGTGTCCGCACGGCACGTATTCTACCGACGAGCCGAGGACCCGCCGGCGGAGGTGCGGGTCATCGCCGCCTTCCTCTCGACCCCCCGAGGGGACCGTTCCTGTGCTCAACCAGAACGATCTTGGAATCCGCTCATGGCACCCCTCTGTGTCAAGAGGCGGCGAGGAGGGGTGTTCTAGAGTGGGTTGCGGCGGGTCCGGGAAGTGGCTTCTCCGAAGTGCTGGCTGTCGGGATTGAGCCGGCCGCGCTGGATTGCAGAGTCGCTCCCGCTTGCCCTCCGGGGCCCGTCCGCATGCGTCGTGCGTCCTTGACCATCTGTTGATAGACCACATTGGACAGTCGGCGTTTGAGGCTGCGCATGGCTTCCATTGAGGTTTTCCCCGCGGCGAGCTTCCTGCGATAGTAGGCGCGGCCTTCGGTGTCGTTGCGCAGCTGGACGATGGCCATGATGTGCAGGACCCGGTTGATGCGTCAGTTCCCGGTCCTGGACAGCCGGTGGCGGTGTTGATCGCCTGAGGACGCGTCGATGGGTGCGGTGCCGTTCCAGGACGCGAAGTGGTCGCGGCTGGCAAATCGGTCGATGTCCCCGATATCGCCCAACAGTCGAGCGGCGCCGGATGGTCCGATCCCGTTGAGTTGCTGCAGTGTGCTGCCGGTCGATGCGACCAGCTCGGTCAGGTGGGTGTTCGCGGCCTTGATCTTCTTGTCGATGACGGCGATCTCGATGATCAGCTCCGACGCCAGCTGCCGGCGGGTGCGTCCGACGATGTCCCGCGGCCGGACGGTGTTGAGCAACGCGCGGGCCTGCGGTGCGGACAGGAACGTCTTCGCCCCGCTCGGGACGAGCTCGAGCAGCAGGTGATGCTGCCGGCTCACCGCGTCGGTCCGGGCGTGCCCCAGCGTGTCGCGGCGGTCGACGAGCAACTTCAGGGCGACCGTGGTGTCCGCGACGGTGACCTGCCGCAGGCCGCAGGCCGCTGGCGCGTAACGCGGCGACCGCCACGCAGTGCGCGTCGGCCGGGTCGGTCTTGCGGCCCTGGGCGGTGTCGAACAGCCGCGCATGAGTGAGCCACACCAAACCGCGGCGGGCAGCCGCAGAGAGAGCGATCCTCCCCGTCATCTCGACCAAGCCTGGCCGGGCTGCGGTCGTACCGCCAGTTAACAAGTAGTCATTTGTGTCCTTTGTGGACGCCCTGGCGGGGTGGAAAATTGGGGGGTGGTTGCCCGCCGACGTCGTCGCGGCTTGGTTCGATGAGACCGTCAAGTAGTCTGACGCTGGGAGCCGGTTCCAGGGCCCTGCATTGTTGCCTTGAGCACGCGAGTCCGCCTCTTTGTTGTCCCTCGGCCCCGCGGGCAGCCACCTGATGGTGTCTGTGCCCGCACGACGAGGAGCAACGGGATGGAAGCTATCGACGAACCAGTCCAGTTGGTGGAGCGGGTCGCCGCATTGGACATCGGCAAGGCCGGCCTGATGGCGTGCATCCGGGTGCCGAACGACCGCGCTACGGGCCGACGACGTCAGGAGGTTAGGGAGTACGCCACGACCACTGGGGCGCTGCTGCGGCTGGCTGACCGGCTGCGGGAACTGGCGGTGACCCGCGTGGCGATGGAGGCGACCTCCGACTACTGGAAACCGGTGTTCTATCTCCTCGAAGCCGAGGGGTTCGAGTGTTGGCTACTCAACGCCACGCATGTGAAGAACGTGCCCGGCCGGCCCAAGACCGACAAGCTCGACGCGGTCTGGCTGGCCAAGGTCGTCGAGCGAGGCATGTGCGCACCGAGCTTCGTACCGCCAAAGCCGATCCGCCGGCTGCGGGACCTCACCCGCTACCGCCGTTGCCTGATCCGGGACCGGACCCGGGAGAAACAGCGTTTGGAGAAGCTCCTCGAGGACGCGCAGATCAAACTGTCGGTGGTGGCCTCGGACATGTTCGGGGTCTCCGGCCGGGCCATCCTGGCCGCGTTGATCGCCGGGCAACGCGACCCGCAGGTCCTGGCTGAACTTGCGCGTGGCCGGCTCCGTTCGAAGATCAGCCAGCTACGGGAGGCGTTGACCGGCCACCTCGACAACCACCACGCGCTGCTGTGCGCCAAGATGCTCGACCGGGTCGACGCCATGACCGCCGACATCGCCGAGGTGAGCACAGCGATCGAAGCCACGATCGCTCCATACGAGGCTCAGGTCACCCAGCTCGATGAGATCACCGGGATCGGCGTCACCTGCGCTCAGGAACTCATCGCCGAACTCGGCGTGGACATGGCCGTGTTCCCGACCGCCGCGCACCTGGCTTCCTGGGCCCGGTTCGCGCCTCGCGCCAACCAGTCCGCCGGCAAGAACAAACCCGCCACCACCGGCAAAGGCAACCCCTGGCTCGCCAGCACCCTCGGCGAAATCACCGCCGTCCTGGCACGCAGCGACACCTTCCTCGGCGAACGCTACCGACGCCTGTCCAGACGCCGCGGCAAACTCCGAGCCATCGTCGCCACCGGCAACTCGATCCTCACCATCGTCTGGCACCTACTCAACGACCCAACGCCCACTACCACGACCTCGGCGCCGACTTCCACGACACCCGCTACCACCAACGCCACCAACACAACCTGATCACCCAGCTCGAACGCCTCACCGGCCAGAAGGTCACCCTCACCACCAGAGACCAACCAGCTGCCGCGTAATCCCACAAGCCACCGGAGCTCCGCCCCGGTGCTGCCGCCTGCCCACTCACTGAGCATTTTCGAGTCAGCCGCCGATCGGGCGCTGCGGCTCGCGAGCCATCGTCACGGTCTGTACGCGGCCCTGACAGACCGGGACCTGCCGATCGTGCGCACGACCATGCCGATGTGCGCGCACCCGGACGCGCCTGATACTGGTGATCTCATTTCGGGGCGATGCTGATAAGAACCGGATGCGAGGAGGGCATGTGGAGCGCGGCGAACTTTGGTGGGCTCAGATCGACGAAAAGCGGCCCGTCGTGCTGCTCTCGGGGGGCACGGGGCCGGAATTCCTGGCCATGCAGATCGTCGAACCCGCCACTCCGTCGCAGAAGCTCGGTTTCGTCCTGATGTCTGGCGAGCAGGCGGTCGATGTCGACGAGCGACGCCGGATCGTAGAGGAGGCCGGGCCGGACGCACGCGCCATCGGCATCGAGGTCTTTTTCGGAGCCGAGGAGGGCCTGGGGGAGAGCGGCGTGGTTCGCGTGGCGCTGCCCAAGGACGGAAAAATCTTCTGCACCTGGGAGACGACTGTCAGCGTGGAGTTCCTGATCGAGAAGATTGGCGTCCTGTCCCCGGCCAAGCAGCACGAGCTGGACATCGCCCTGTCGCTCGCCGGCCGGGACTGATGACGCCTCAGCCTGGGGCTGCGCAGCCGTCCTCGATCGCCCGACGGCCCACGCCGGTGGTGCGAATTCCGCACCGCTCTTCCGGGAGGTTGACGCCGCAAGCCCATGGTCACGTGCGCGGATCTGCCGCTGGGCGCTCGTGCGCAGGTGCCCGCGTCCAGCGGACCGAGCTGCCATGGACGGCCGGTTAGGTGCGCCAGGGCAGTAGGCCCGCCGGGTCGGTCAGGTGGGGATCGATGGACTGCACGAACGCTGCGTGGAATGGCCATCCTCGTTCACCTGTCTCGCGGGCAGCAGGAAGCGAAGAAAGTGCCACAGGTCGCTGGCGACCAGGTAGTCGATGCGGTCCGGATCGGTGGTGGTCTCGATGAACGCGACCCTGCCGTCGAGCGGGCCGTGCGTGATGAGCACGTACGTGTTTCCGCAGCCGTCGCCGGCGACCGGGAGCCAGCCTCGGTCGATGAACCCGGGGTGGTACGACCTGCGGTGCTCCATGTCGATGGGCGGCCGGTCGGCGCGGGCGCCGAAGACGCCACCGGGGCCGATCAAATCGCCGCGGCACACGCGCAACCACGCCACGAGCGGGGGCGGCAGGGTCAGGGCCAGTCGGCGCGCCAGGTCGGCGATCTCCGCGTCGTCGGCACCGCCCGCTGCCGCCTCATCCGGCGGTCGCGGCACCCGGGTGAGAAGGTCATGCACCTGAGCGACGAGGTCCTCTGTGTTCACCGCCCCAAGTCTTGCAACACCTCCAGGGATGCACGAGTCTGCCGCTGGTCTGGCCTGCGGCTCGGCGGTGACCGTCACGCTGCGTACGTCGTCCCAGCGGCAGGCGTTGCGGGACATGCGCGCTCGTAGCCGAAAAGCGTGCATGTGATCATGCCTGCCGATCATGAGCCCATGTTGATTATGAGCTGGCCGACGGCGCACTGACCCGACGGGACAGTGGTTGCGGAGCCAGTGGAGTAGCGTGGCCGGCCATGACGCAGGTTGTTACCCCGCCGATCCGGCCGCCGGCTGCGGTGCGTACGGCATTTTGGCTTGCCGTCGCATCCATCGTGGCCGGTGGGGTGAGCGCCGTGCTGATCTTCTTCGACATCGCCCTGTTGTCCGGCGGCCACGGCGAAAAGGTCGCGTACGGTTCCGCGGGTTTCGCTCTGGTGGTGCTTGCGTTGCAGTTGTTGCTGGCACTTCGTATGCGCGCCGGTGCTGGGTGGGCCCGGATCGTGCTGACGGTCCTGATGGTCGTCATGCTGCTGGCCGTGCCGGGGGACGTGTCCTACCTGGCGGGTCACACTGGCAGCGTTCTCGGCTTGGCTGAGCTGGCGGCATCGTGCCTGGAGGGTCTTCTCGCGCTGGGATATTTGGGCGCCGCGCATCTCCGTGGCACCGGGGCGTGGTTTCGGCGCCGGTGACACGGCCAAGCGACCTCTCGTGCCGCAAATTGAGGCGCGAGCAGCGGAACAGTGGTTCACTGACCGGCCAGGCCTTTCGGGGCCGACGGTGGGATTCGAACTGGCGCGAGCTGTGGCCCAGTTGCTCACCGTGCTGCTGGCCCGCGCCTGGGACGGGGGAGTGTCCTTGACGCCTCCACCGGGGGCGGGGGTTACCGGCGGCGGGCGAGGTGGGCGATGACGTCGGCGATGATCTCGACCGTGGGGGGCAGGGCGCGGAGGATCCGGTCGTACACCTGCTGCCGGGGCTGCTCGGGGAGTTCCAGGTACGCCGAGACGGTGGACAGGTAGCCGACGTAGTCGGTGGCGGTCATCGTGAGGCGGCGGGGGAGCAGCGACTGGCGCACGTCGTGGAACCATTCCGAGCGTTGCAGCTCGGTGCCGGGCCACTGCATGGCCTGCTCCGGGGGCGTGCCGTCCGGGGACGGGATCTCGTCGGTGTCGAGGAACGGGGCGCGGGCCGCCTGCACCGCGGCCTCCACGGCGGGGTCGGCGAGCTGGACGGGGCCGCCGAAGTTTGCGAAGACGCCGCCCGGCTCCACCAGATCGGCCATCCGCGACCAGCGGCCCGCCGGCGCCGTCCAGTGCAGGGCGGCGCCGGCGAAGACGAGGTCGTGCCGCGAGTCCAGCGAAAGGTCCTCGAACGCGGCCTGTACGGTGCAGACGTCCGCCGGCACGTGCTTGCGCAGCTCGGCGAGCATGGCGGGGTCGGGGTCGGTCGCCGTGACCGTCACGCCCGGGCGGGCGAAGCAGCGGGTGGCCTTGCCCGTCCCGGCGCCGATCTCCAGGACGGTGCGGACGGGTCTGCCGGCGTACGTGAGGATCAGGTCGGCCAGCTCTGACGGGTACTCCGGCCGGAACTGCTCGTAGGTCTCCGCCACCGACCCGAACCGCAACGCTCGCACCACCATGCCCGCCATCCTCACACAATGCGGCCCTATGATCGCGGGCATGGGACTCGCGGTGACTGTCGGCAACCCGTGCATCGGCTACGACGAGGAGGGGGAGGAGCACTACCGGCGGCAGTTCGCGGGGCTCGCCGCCGCGCTCGCCGCGGAGGGGCATGCGTGGACGCCGCCGGACGGGGCGCCGCCGACCGGGCTGGCCCGGCCGTATGTGGGCAGTTTCCCTTACTCGTGCCTGCACTACCTGCGGCGGGCGTATGCGCTGCACGTCGAGGGGCAGCCGGTGACGCCGGTCGTCGACGGCGATCTCAAGGACGCGGACGGGTTCGTCGACGACGCCGCGTCGATGCTCGACTCGCACCTGCTGTGCCACTCCGACTGTGAAGGCTTCTACGTCCCGGTGCCGATCGCGGATCCCGTCTTCCTCGATGAGGGCCCGGGCGGCGGCATGGTCGGCTCCAGCCACGGCCTGCTCGACGAGCTGCGCCGGGTCGCCCCGCGGATCGGCGTCCGGCTCGACGAGGACGGCTCGCTGAGCGACGCGGAGGCCGACCGGCTCGGCGCCGAGGGCGACCCGTTCGAGACCGAACAGATGGTGTGGCTGACGCTGCACGAGGCGTGCCGCGTCAGCATCGCGTCCGGCCACCCGATCGTGTTCCACTGACACACTGACACTGACTCACGCCGGGACCCGGCGCACGACCCGCAGCAGGTACGTGGCGCGGTCGAGCGGGTTGTGGTCGGTCCGGGCGCGGGCCGGCGGCGGGCCCGGCACAGGTTCGTAGCGGTCGAACGCGGACTCCAGCACGCCTTCGCCGCGGGTCAGGCCGGGCAGCCGGACCTGCAGCTCGTGCACCGCGGCCGCCGGGATGCCGCCCTCCAGGACGCAGGTCGCGCCGTGCGTGACGGTGCTCGACGGCACCGCGTGCAGGCGGGACAGGACGGGCAGCAGCGCGCCGAGCTGGTCGGCCGGGGCCTCGAGGTGGAAGCGGTGCACCGGCCCGTGCACCACGGTGCCGGCGCTCCGCAGCGCGGCCATGAGGACCAGCGGGGTGAGGCTGCGGAAGTCGTGCCCGGTGCTCGACATGCTCTTGTCGAACTGCTGATGGGCGTGGCTCTGCCGGGGCCAGTACCCGGAGCGGGTCATCGTGACCGTGCAGTCGGCGACCTGCCAGCCGTGCAGACCCTGCTGGAGCGTGGCGGTGACGGTCTCCTGCACCGCGGTGAAGAACGCCGCCGGCATCGCGCCCGCCTCGACCTCCAGCCGGAACGTGACGCCGGCACCCGGTGGCGCCGGTTCGACGCGTAGGCCGATCGTGGCGAGGAACGGGTTGCCGTCCTTCTGCCCGATCTCCACTGCCTCGCCGGTGCCGGCGGGCCGCTCCACGCAGATCGTCGTGGTGTCCCGGAAGGTGACGTCGATGCCGTACTCCTCGGCGAGGGTCGCCTGGATGACCTCCTTCTGGACCTCGCCGTACAGCGACACCGACGTCTCGCCGCGCACGTCGTCGTGGCGGACGTCGATGAGCGGGTCCTGCTCGGCGAGCTGGGTGAGCGCCGTGTACAGCGCGCCGCGGTCACCGGCACGCACCGGCGCGACGACCGATTCCAGGCTCGGCGGCGCGAAGTGGTGTGCCGCCGTCCCGTGCGGCTCGCCGATGCGGTCGCCGATGCGTGCGGCGCCGAGGCCCCACACCTTGCCGATCCGTCCGGCCGTGAGGGCCCCTGACTCGGCCGCGCCGCCGTCGTCGAACACGGCGATGCCGGTGATCTTCTGTTCTCCGTTCGGCAGGTGTACGCGTTCCCGGGCGCGGATGGTGCCCGCGAACATCCGCACGTATGCGATCTTCTCCCCGGCTGGGCCGCGTTCCACCTTGAAGACGCTGGCGGACGCCGCCGCGTCGAGGTCGCCCTCGGCCGCGGGCAGGTGCGTCACGATGCCGGCGGTGAGCGCGTCGAGGCCGGCGCCGGTGACCGCCGAGCCGAAGTAGACGGGGTGGACCTCGGACCGGCGGGTCTGCGTGGTCAGCGCGTGCAGGACGTGTTCGCGCGGCACCGCCGTACCGTCGACGAATGCCGACAACAGGTCGTCGTCGTGCTCCGCGAGGACGTCGAGCGGCGGCGGCGCCGGCACGAAGTCCGCCGCCCTGGTGCCCAGCCCGGCCGGGGCGCCCATCGGCACGATCGCCGGGGTGAGCCGCCGGGCGAGCTCGCGCAGGACGGCGTCGCCGCGCGCGCCGCCACGGTCGATCTTGTTGACGAAGACGATCGTGGGGATCCGAAGCCGGCGCAGGGTCCGCATGAGGATGCGGGTCTGCGCCTGGACGCCCTCGACCGCGGACACGACGAGCACCGCGCCGTCGAGGACGTGCAGGACGCGCTCGACCTCGGCGATGAAGTCCGGGTGGCCGGGCGTGTCGATGAGGTTGACGGTGACGTCGCCGACGGTGAACGACACCACCGCCGACTTGATGGTGATGCCGCGCCGACGCTCCAGCGCGAGCGTGTCGGTCTGCGTGTTGCCGTCGTCGACGGAGCCGGGCTCGTCGATGACGCCGGCGGCGTGCAGGAGCCGCTCGGTGAGGCTGGTCTTACCGGCGTCGACGTGCGCCAGGATGCCGAGATTCAGGATGCGCAAGGGGCGTCAGGTCCTCGAGATAGGCGGTGATGGCCATCTGGGTGAACACAGACGCAGCTCGCATCCCTGACTCCTTCGCTCTCGGATCTACCTCCACCCTCGCCCGGTCACGGTGTCGCCGCAACCGGTTTAGCTCAATCCAGCGGGGCGTACCACTGGGCGCCGGTGAGCAGGATGCGGGTGGACTGCTTGCGGTTCCACTCGACGCGCATGCCGTGCTTGCGCAGCACCGGGAAGACCAGGTCGTCCAGGAAGCGCTCCAGGTCCGCCTTGTACGAGGCCTCCTGCTCGGCCTTCGGCAGGGCCTCGTAGGCGTCCTCGTCGAAGTCCTCGGGCGGGTAGGCGCCGTAGCCGAGGTAGACCGAGCCGTTGGCGCTGGCGGCGAGGGATTCGGCGTCCTGCTGGTGGTACCAGAGGAAGCCGTGCCAGTGCCGGGAGTCGTCCCGCTCGTCGTCGATCTCGCCGGACGCGCAGGTGCCGCAGCAGCTGAAGTTCTCCCGCGCGACGACGCCGAGCTGGTTGAGCTCGGTGAACGCGGCGGTCAGGTTGCTCTGTACGGGACCCCACTGCCGTTGCTGGTCCAGCCGTGCCCAGACGGCCCGCTCGTAGGCGGCGACGAGCTGCTCGTCGGTGAGGCCCGCGCGCTGCTCGTCGTCGTCGAAGTAGTCGACGAACCTGGCGGCGTCGTCGCGGCCCTGCACGATCCAGGACCAGATCTCGTCCTCGATCTCGCTGCGCTCGGGTTCGGCAACCTCGTCGGGCAGGAACCGGACGCCGGAGGGGCGGTCGTTGTAGGCCCATTCGCTCATGCGGACGATCATGACACGCCGCCGCACATTGACATGGATGAGTCTAGACGGCGCGTGACGGAGGCGTTACAGTCCGACCGTTAACATTCCTAACAGTAGATGAGGTGGGTATGGGCACCAAGGCACGGCTCGCGACCGCGGTCACCCTCAGCGCACTGCTCACGGCGGGCGCGCTGGCCGCCACCGCCGGAGCGGCGAGCGCCGCCCCGACCGACTGCACCGTCACGTACGGGTCCAACTGGGCGCAGAGCCTGTGCACCGGCGGTACCGGCGAACACCGCGTCTCGATGCTGCAGCAGCACTTCATGCCCGGCGCCGGCGGCATCATCTGCCAGGGCAACTGGGCGCCGGTGGGTGCCGTGTCCTACACCAGCTGCGCGAGCCACACCATCGTGCGCGTCTGGGTCGACACCCGCTGACCTACCCGAACGACGGTGCCTGGGCGCGGTCGGGCTCGATGAGCAGCACCACCCGGTCGCTGCGCAGCGGGTAGGGCGCGCCCGTGTACTTGACGGCGATGCGGTCGATCACCCGCCATGCGTCGTCGCCGTCGAGGACCTCCGTGACGCGGCCGCGGATCAGCGCGGTCGCGTACGGCTGGGCGTGGTCGATGATGGAGATGGCGACCCGCGGGTCCCGGGCGACGTTGCGGGCCTTGCGTGACCCCGGCCCGGTGAGGACGGCGAGCTGGTCGCCCTCCCGGTCGATCCAGACCGGCACCGAGTGCGGCGAGCCGTCGGGCAGCAGCGTCGCGATGTGGGCGTAGTTGACGTCCTCGACCAGGCGGGCGACGTCGGCGTCGAGCTCAGGCATGGTGGTCTCCGTCTTCGTTGTCGTATTCGTCGTGTGGGCGCAGCCAGCCCATGGTCTCGGTCTGCGGCCAGCCGGGCGGCGAGTCCTCCCAGGCCTCCTGCCGCCCGAACGGCGTGAGGTCGAGCAGGTTGAAGTCCAGGCGCAGCCGATCGACGCCGCGGCCGGTGGTCGCGTAGGTACGGAACACCTCGTCCCCGTCGCGGAGCAGGACACTGAGGGCGAAACCCTCGATGCCCAGGTCGGCGTGGAAGTCGTTGCCGTGGCTGGAGTACCACGGGACCGTCCACTCCATCCTGCGCCGGACCGGCTCGATCTCCGACTGTGGCGCGCGGGCCATGAGGATGAGCCTGGTATTGCGGGCGGCGAGGTGTGCCTGCGCGTGCGGGGCGAGGTTGTCGGTGAACGTGCTGCAGCCGGTGCACAGCCAGTCCTGGCCGGGCGCCAGCATGAAGTGGTAGACGACGAGCTGCCGCCGGCCGGCGAACAGGTCGGTCAGGCCCACCTCGGTGCCGTCCGGCGCGGCGAACCGGTACTGCGTGCCGAGGCGCACCATCGGCAGCCGCCGGCGCTCGGCGGCGAGCCGGTCGAGGGCGCGGGTGAGCTCCTTCTCCTTGACCAGCAGCGCGTCGCGCGCTGATTGCCACTCCGCCGGAGTGACGACCGCGGGCAGGGGCATGACGACCTCCCTCAGTAGGTTCCCTGAGGAAACTCTATCGCACAGAGTCTCCTGAGGGAACCTATAGTGGTGGAATGCAGCGCACCCAGTTCGCCGGCATGGCGTGCTCCATCGCCCGCACCCTCGACGTGATCGGCGAGCCGTGGTCGCCGCTGATCCTGCGCGACGTGTACGTCGGCATCAACCGCTTCGACCAGCTGCACGACGACCTCGGCATCTCCCGCAAGGTCCTCACGCAGCGCCTCGCCTGGCTCGTCGAGCAGGACGTGCTGGCCCGCCGGCAGTACTCCGACCGCCCGCCCCGGCACGAGTACGTGCTGACCACGAAGGGCCAGGAGCTGTGCGACCTGCTGCTCGTCATGGTCGGCTGGGGCGACCGCTGGACCGCCGGCGACGCCGGCCCCCCGGTCCTGTACCGCCACCACGCCTGCGGCGAGATCGCCCACGCCGAACTGCACTGCTCCCACTGCGGCACCCCGATGCGGGCCACCGACGTCGACGTCCTCCCAGGCCCGGGCGCAGCCCGGTGACCCGCCCCGCGCGTCCGGTCAGCCGATCCAGAGGCCGGTCAGGCCGTCGGCGCGCGGCGCGGTGACCTGGACATCCTCGCCCGCGAAGAGCTCCAGCTCGACGACCAGCCCGCTGCCGACGTGCAGCACGACGCTGACGTCGCCCCCGCCGGACGCCGACACGGCGAAGTAGTCGTCGCGCCCGTTGGCGCTCAACCGGGCGACCGCGGCCGCGGGAACCGGCGGTCCGTCGCTGCGCAGCCCTACCGACCCGCAGCCACACCGGCAGGTGGAGACCACGCGCGCCGTCGCGACCTGCTCGCCGAGCTCAGCGACGCCGGCGAACTCCACCAGCCGAGCCACCAGGGCGCGCTCCGCCTCGGTGAGCGCCCTCGGCTGCGGCAGCTCGACAAGCTCCGGGACCGGCTCCATCACCACAGCACGGTAACGCCGGCCCGGTCATGTGCGCCTACTGATTAGAGGCACAACGCGGCGCTGCGGTAGCAGTCGATGATCGCCGAGCCCTTGTGGGTCTGGTCGACGACCATGATCTCGACGTTGGTGATGCCGCCGGGGGTCGTGCTGGCGTCCAGGGTGAAGGTGCCGATCGTGAACCACTTGCCCGTGGTCCCACCGCAGTAGCTGCCGTTGCCGGTCACGGGTGCGTACCTGTAGTCGATCAACGTGCTTCCCTGGTAGCCCTCCGCCCGGAAGTAGCCGCACTCGCCGGCGTTGGCGTAGAACTTGACCGAGGTGAGGGTGACGGACCGGTTGCCCCAGTTCATGCCCCCGATCGCCTCGACACCGATCTTGCCGGCGCCGTTCGCGTGCACGGACGCGGCCGTGAAGCTGCTCGGGGCCGCGCTGGCGGCGGAGCCCGACCCGAGGACGGCGGCGGCGACGACGCAGATCGCGATACCTGCCTGCAGGATCCGTCCTCTGAACATTTCGGGCTCCTTCGGCTCTCCGCATGGCATTCGGCACCATTCGGTCGAGACCACCCTACATAGACCGCCGACGACTTCCGTGGACCGGTCAGCCGCGGCGTGGCTGCCCGCCTTCGGGTTTCACGACCCGGTCACCGACCTCGAGCTGGCTCCACAGGTCCCGGTCGACCTTGACGTCCACGTGTGTCCCGTCGTCGAGCCGGACCTTCAAGCGCCGGTAGAGGTTGGAGCCGTCGAGCAGCCCGCGCGACTTCTTCGCGACGGTCCCGCTCCACGCGTTCTCGTTCGTCCTCATCGAATTCCCCCTCGTGAACGACCACTTCGCAGCGGTCATGCGTCAACCGTACGAATTCGCGGGACCGGGCACACCCGTCTCGAGACGGGTCTTGCGTCTACGACTTCAGGATGAGAGCCGACAGCGGGACCAGCCCGCGCGGGCGCGGCCGCGGGTAACGTACGGCGGCATGGGGGACGGTTACACGGCGCGCTTCTCGCGGCGCTGGCGGGTCGCCGCCGCCGTGGGCGCCGTCGTCGTGTCGGCGCCGCTGCTCACGCCCGCACCGCTGGTCGTGACCGGGGCCGCCGGGCGGACCGTGACGGTGCTGCTCGTACTCGCCCAGGCCGCCGGGTTCTGGTGGCTCGGGGTCCGGCACCGGCTCGGGACCGCCGTCGTGCTCGCGGCCGCCGCCGGGCTGCAGGTGCTGTACCCCGGCGCGGGGCCGGGCCTCGCGTTCGTCGCGGTGTGCACGTACGCGTGGCTGCGACCCGCCACCGAGACGCTCTGGGGGCTGGGCCTCGCGGTGCTCGCCGCCTGCGGCCCGGCCGTCGCGCGCGGGCGCTGGACGATGGCCGGGCTGTGGCTCGGCGGCGTCGTGCTCGCCTGGAGCTGGGGCGCGCTGGTGCGGGCCCGCGGCGCGCGGCGGCTCGCCGAGCGGCGGCAGGCTGTGCTCGAGGAACGGGCCCGGATCGCGCGTGAGCTGCACGACGTGCTCTCCCACACCGTGTCGGTCATGGTCGTGCAGGCGGCCGCGGCCGGCGACGTGTTCGACGTCGACCCGGCGCGGGCCCGCGAGGCGCTGCGGCGCACCGAACAGGCCGGCCGGGAGGCCCTCGCCGAGCTGCGCTGGTTCCTGCGCTCCGTCCGGGCCGACGACGATGGCGACGCCGGGGCGCAGGCGGCGCCGCAGCCGGGCCTCGGCGACGTCGAGCGGCTCGCCGCGACGGTGAGCGCCGCCGGGCTGCCGGTGACGGTACACAGGGAGGACACCGACGCCGTGGACGTGCCGCTGGCCGTGCAGCTGTCGGCGTACCGGATCATCCAGGAGGCGCTCACCAACGCGCTCCGGCACGCCGGCGCGGGCAAGGCCGAGGTGGTGATCCGCAGCGGACCTTCCGAGGTGTCCGTCGAGGTCCGCGACGACGGCCGCGGCGGCTCCGGTGCCGGCACCGGGCAGGGCATCCCCGGCATGCGGGAGCGCGCCGCGCTGCTCGGCGGCACGCTGCGGGCCGGGCCGGCGCCCGGCGGCGGGTTCGAGGTGGCAGCGCGGCTGCCCACGAAGGAGCAGAACCGATGAGCACGGCGCAGCGGAGGTGACGACATGACCATCAGGGTGCTGATCGCCGATGACCAGGCGCTCGTGCGCTCCGGCTTCCGGATGATCCTCGAGGCCCGCGACGACCTCGAGGTGGTCGGCGAGGCCTCCGACGGCGAGCACGCGATCCGGCTGGTCGAGCAGACCCGGCCCGACGTGGTCCTCATGGACGTGCGGATGCCGGGCCTCGACGGCGTCGCGGCCACCGAGCGGCTGACCGGCCGGCCCGGCGCCCCACGGGTCATCATCCTCACCACGTACGACCTGGACGAGGCGCTGTACGCGGCGCTGCGGGCCGGCGCCAGCGGGTTCCTGCTCAAGGACGTCCGCCCGGCCGACCTGGTCGAGGCGATCCGGGTCGTGGCCCGCGGCGACGCCCTGCTGGCGCCGAGCGCGACCAGGCGGCTGCTGGACCGGTTCGCGGCCACCGACGTGACGCCACCCGCCGCGCACGGGGCGTTGGAGCAGCTCACCGACCGGGAGCGGGAGGTGCTGATGCTGCTGGCCCGCGGCGCCACCAACGCCGAGATCGCCGAGCGGCTGGTCGTGACCGAGGCGACGGTCAAGACCCACGTGTCGTCGATCCTGCGCAAGCTCGGCGTCCGCGACCGGGTCCAGGCCGTCGTGCTCGCCTACGACCTCGGACTGGTCCGGCCCCGGCCCTCCGCCTGAAGTCGTAGGCGCGGGACCAGTCGCCGGATGGAGGTGCGCCCGCCGCCGCGTTCCTAGCGTCGGTGCCATGATGACACCGCAGCAACGCCGGGCCGTTCGTGTCGTCGTCGGCCTGCTCGTCGCCGGTCTCGCGCTCGGTCTGGCCTTCGCGGCGCTGACCCTGCTCTTCCGCGGCGACGTCCTGGCGTACCAGGAGAGCCGGCACCCGCACGCGGACCCGGCCGAGCTCGCCCGCACCCTGTGGACGCGGCCGATCCCGATCCTCGTCGTCGCCGGACTGTACGTGTGGGTGGCCCGTCAGCTGCTGGCCGGCGCGCGCCGCGCCTACCGCCGGGTCCGCATCGTGTCGGTCCTGGGTTTCGTCGCAGTCGGCTGGCTGCTCGTGTCGGCCGAGTACCCGGCGTGGCTGCGCGTCGTGCAGGGTGTCCAGCTCGCCGTCCTCGCCGCCCTCATCGCCGCCGTCAACCGGCCGGTGGTCCGCGCCGCTTTCCCGCCGGTGCCCGACCCGCGCCCCCGCAACCGCCGCGCCGCGCTGCTGCTGGCCGTCCTCGCACCGGTCGCCGCCGAGGTCACGCTGGGCACGGTGCCGCTGCGGCTGGCCTGGGCCTGGCTGGTCTTCGCCCCCGTCTACAGCGCCGGCGCCCTGTTCGTGCGCGAGGTGGTCCGCCGTACGGGCGGCGGCTACCCGCACCTGCTGCTCATGGGCGTCGCGTACGGCCTGTTGGAGGAGGGCCTGGCCCTGCAGAGCCTGACCAGCCCGCACCTGTACCACGCCGCCGACTGGGCGCCGCGGCTGTTCGGCGTCAACACCGCGTACGCGGAGCTGAACCTCGTCTACCACGCGGTCTTCAGCATCGTGGTCCCGGTCGCGCTCACCGAGCTGTGCTTCGCCCGCCACGGCACGGCGCCCTACCTGCGCCGCGGCGGCGTCATCGCGGCCGGGGTCGTCACCCTCCTCGGCGCCGCGCTGCTGCGGGTCGCGGTGCCGCCGAGCGAGGATCCGGGGTACACCATGCCGCTGCCCGCAGTCGTGGGCGTCGCCGCCGCGATCGCCGTCCTGACGTTGCTCGCCCTGCGGGTGCGGGTCCGCCCGGCGCGCCCCGCCACGCCACCGCGGCCCGCCGTCCTGGGCGCCCTCACGGCGGTGGCGGCGCTGGTCTTCCTCGGCGCGATCTGGCCGTTCGCGGGAGCACGGCAGCCGCTGTTCACCCACGGCGCCTGGGCGCTGCTGCCGATGGCCGGCACGGCCGCCGTGGCCGCCGCCATGTTCGTCGCGCTGCGCCGCTGGTCCGCGGCCGGCGGCTGGACCTCCCACCACACCGTGGCGGCGTCCACCGGGGCACTCGCCGGGCACACCGTCTTCGGCCTGCTCGGCCACGCGGACACCCTGCCGGACCGCGTGTACCTCACCGTGGTCACGGCGCTCACCGTCATCGCCGGCGTCGCGGCCGCGAAGCGGCGGTGTGCGTGAAACGGCTGGTGTTCATTGCCGCCGGTGTGGATGATCGCCGGCATGGACGAACGCGGTGCCGGCTCGCTGCTGGTGTGGTTCAGCGCGACGGCGCGGTTCGCCCTGTACACGGAAGACGCCGGCTACTACCTGCCGAGCGTGTCGGTCTACACGTTCAAGGCCACTGATCACGCGGGCGCGCTTGTCCGAGCGCTGGAGCTCGGGCGCGCCGCGGAACAGGCCTACGTCAACGCGCACGGTGTCCGCGTCCGTGTCGTGCTGGTCGAGGTCGAGTCGGTCAACATGATCGGCGACGACCTCGACGGCGCCGAGGTGTTCTGGTGGCCCGGCGAAGAGCGAGACGCATCTCCCTACGCATGGGACCACACCTTCACGCCCGAACGTTCGACGCCGCACACCGCCCTGTAGGCAACCGATTCCGGTCTGAGCCGAAAGGACCCCATCAATGGTCAGCCAGCGCAAGCCGCCGACGGTAGTGAAGGCGCTGTTGTGCGGGCGGGCGCCGCTGGGTGACGAACGGTTCGTCGGGACCCTGCGAGGATGGTTCGAGACCACCCTCGCAGGCCCGGCGGGCTCGTTGTGGCAACGGCTGATCGCCCGGCCGGTCCAGCCGGGCGACGCCACCGGCTGGGGCGGTTCCCCGCCGAGCGACGTCACCGGCCCGCCGGAGCGGTACGTCGGCGAGCCGGGCGAGACCTGGGCGGAGTACGGCTTCATCCCGGAAGGGCATGAGGAAACCGTCGGCGTGCAGCCGTTCACCTTGGCGGGCTGGGCCGACTGCCTCGACAATGTCGGCGTCGCCACCGGCACTGCGGAGCTGAGCATCTTCAAGCTGCGCCGCCGGGCACACTTCGGCGCGCCAGGTTCCCCCGGTGTGTTCGTCTCCGCTGCGGTCCGTACCGGCGGAGACGGCGCATTGTGGTACAGGCTGACGTTGAGAATCCCAGCAGACCGGGCCGAGACCCTTCTGCCGGTGATCCGGGCGGCGGCACAGAGCGGCAACCCGACGTACGGCGAGATCTCCTATGCGGCCAGACTGCGGCAGTCGGCCCGCGAGGTCGCGCTCAACCAGGACGGCGAAGCAGGGCTGCTGTCCTCGGAGCGCTTCGCCCGCGGGTACTCATGGCTTACGGTGATCGCCCAGCACCTCGGTGAACGTCTGGGTGGCATCGAGGCGCTGCGTGACAGCGGGGCCTTCACCGAGGTCCAGGCGCTGCCCGACGGCGGGTTCTGGTTGCTCGCCACCGACCGGATAGCTGACTACGGACCGGATCAGGCAGGCCGCGTCTTCAGGGCGCTCCGACCGGTCCTCGATCTCACGAAGCGTCCTGAGGCCGAGCGATATTACGAGGAGCCGCGGTTGTTGGCGTCGGAGGATGTGGGCCTTCCGTCGTAGGCTCACGCGGTAGGCGACCGCTACTCGACCCGCGATGGTCGGCTGGCGGTGCGCCCCGCCATGGGCTCCATCGGACAGCGACTACTGACTCTCGATGTGACTGAAGGCCATTTGGACGGCGAGATGGCCGGCTGTTCGGAATGACCTTTCGCTGGAGTCGACCTTGTGCGCCACCAGGATTCGTAGCACGACGGTCACCGCCACCTCGGCTCCGGTCACCCGGTCTGCCAAGGCGTCGGACAGACCCTCGGCCAGCGCTGCGCGGTACCCGGACAGCGCTTCCGGGTTGTTGTAGCCCGGGTAGCGGACATCCTCGGCGACGGTGAACGCGAACCCGGGCGGGCCCGGCTCGAAATCCACGGTGACGTCGGCGAACACGCAGGTGCCGCCGGTCTGAGGGGAGTGCCGCACCCGGACACCACGGACCGGATGGGGCGGGAACCTCCGATCCATCACACAACGGTACTTCAGGACGGCTGAAGCACTCCGCGTCCACCACCCACGAGGCCAGCCACCAGACCGAGCCCGATATCGATGGCCGAACGCAGCATCGGCAACCTCGCCGGCCACTAACCCCACCGATAACTACACTCGCGCAGGTGCCGCTCGATCCCGCCCCCATCTTGCGCCCGAGCGTGCGGGTACTGCTCATCGACAACGCCGACCAGTTGCTGCTGTTCTCGGCAGGTGAGCGTGCCGACGGAACCCTTCGCTGGTTCACGGCCGGCGGCGGCGTGCACCCCGGTGAGAGCCATGAGCAGGCGGCACTGCGGGAGATTCGCGAGGAGACCGGTCTCACCGACGTAACGCTGGGCCGGGAGGTGTGGCGCGGACGACCGTGGACCACGGTCCGAAACGGCGTCACCTACGAAATCGAGCAGCGCTACTTCCTCGCCCGCGTCACAGCCTTCGAGATCGACACATCCGGCTTCGAGGACTTCGAGAGGGCTACCATCACCGGCCACCGGTGGTGGACCGTCTCAGAGTTGGCCGCGACGAACGACCCATTGCGGCCCGCCGGGCTCCCTCAGCTGTTTGCGCACCTGCTCAGCGACGGACCACCGGACGAGCCGATCATCGTATCCGGCTGATCCAACTACATGCCGCTGCCATACCAATCGGTTCAGCGGTACTTTCGACACGGGCACGACCCGCCCGACCTGGAGCGGCCCCGGCCGTTACAGTGACCGGCATGCGGTTCCTCATGGCCATCATGGTCGCGGCAGTGGTCCTGTTGTCGGGTGTGGCCTGCAGCGGTGACCCAGGCACCCCCGCGTCCAGCGCCGCCGCCCGGACCGGCGGCTCCCCGGGCCCGGAGTGCCGCGGCCTCAAGGACACCACCGAGCTGTACGTGCCGGCCTTCATCGAGGCCGACGGCAAGGCCCTCGCCGCCATCAAGCGGGGCGACAACGCCGCCGCCGCGGCGGCGGCCGCGGAGCAGGACGGCTTGGCGAAGGAGTGGGCGAAGCAGCTGCGCCCGCAGACCGCCATCGTTTCCGACCCTGGCCTCAAGGAGGCCCTGACCCGGCTCGTCGCCGCCCTGGAGCAGTTCTCCGCCGCGCGCGGCACGCCCAAGACCGGGGTGGTCGACGCCGCCGACGCCGCGAAGACCGCCCTGGACAAGGTCTGCGCCTGACCGGAAGTTGGGCGTGGGCGGGATCGCGGCGTGCTTGACGCGTGAAGCGACGCGAGCGCGTCGGCGAAGGTTGGGACGGCCCGTTCGGCTGGAGATGTGCGGTTCGCCGGCGATCTCGGCGTTGGAGCGGCCGGTCGCGACGAGTCTCGCGACGTCGCGTTCCCGTCCCGTGAGCACGTCGGCGGCGGGCCGGTCAGGCGCGGCGGGCGCCTCGGTGATCAGGTGCCGCAGCAGCCGTACCGTCACCTGGGGGCTGATCAGGGTGTCGCCGGCCATCGCCGCCCGGATCGCCTTGATCATCAGCGTCGGGCCGCACCGCCGCCGTACCGCCGAACGCGGGAACGCCGACCGGTTCGTCGGCACGGGTCAGGGCAGGCTACGGCGCAGGATGAAGTTGAGCCCGAAGTCCGTGTCGGTGGAGCGGACGTCGACGTAGCCGAGCCGGCGGTAGAAGTCGTGCGCTGAGATGCTCGCGCCGGTCTCCATGTGGTCGTGGCCGTCGGCCGCGGCCAGCGCCTCGATGTGGCGCATGAGCTGCCGTCCTATGCCACGACCGGCGACGCTCGGGTGCACGAACATGGTGTAGACCTTGTTGCCGTCGCGGGAGACCGTCCCGACGATCCCGTCCGCCTCAGCGACGTACATCTCCCGCTGCGTGGCGAGCTCCCTGACGCGGTGCTCGGTGAAGTGCCCGCACATCCGCTCGATGATCTCGATCGGATAGTCGCGACTGTTGACCTCACGGAGGCAGCGCTCGATGATCCCCGCTACAGCGGGCGCGTCGACGTCCCGGAGCCGCCTGATCGTCGCCATCGATCCATCATGCCTCCTCGCCGTCCCGCCCCGCGGAAGACCGCCGTCGCTGCGCGGCTGATGCGTGCGCCACCACGTAACTCAACCCGCCTCAGCGGCGGGCATTGAAAGCCGTTCGTCCAATCATCGGAGGGCGGGGAGCGGGGCTACATTCACTGGCAGGAGACAGATCACGCGGGAGGCGGCGTGCTGGTCAGCGACGTGATGTCAGCGTTTCCGGCGTACATCCGGCTCGGGGCCACCATCCGGCGGGCGGCGGAGCTGGTCAGCGTGTCGGAGGTCGGCCAGCTCATGGTGCTCGACCACGACGACCGGTTCGTCGGGTCGGTCGGTGAGGAGGAGCTCGTCCGCGCCATGCTGCCGAGCTTCGACGAGGTCGCCGGGGGAGGGGGCAGCCTCGACGACGCGTTCCGGCTGTTCCTGGAGAAGGGGCGGGCGCTGGCCGAGCGGATCGTCGACCCGCTCGTCGCGCGCGACACCGCCACCGTACGGCCCGGCGACGAGCTGGCCCGGGCGGCCGTGGTCATGGTCGACCGCGGGATCCGCCGCCTGCCCGTCGTGGACGGCGGGAAACTCGTCGGCACGCTGTCGCGGGCCGACCTCTGCCGTGCGGTGATCTACCATTCCTGACGTCCGGCTGGTCCTCGTCGACCGGCACACCGGGGAACGCGCCGAACGGGTGTGCGCGCTGCCGGCCACGCTCGGCCGCGACGGCAAGGTGGCCTCCGTGGTGCTCGACGACCGGGACGTGTCGCGGCGCCACGCCAGGCTGGAGGCGGCCGGCGACACGCTGCAGGTGACCGACCTGGGCAGCACCAACGGGACGTTCGCCGGTGAGGAGCGGGTGACCCGACGGGCGTTGGCCGCCGGTGAGGTGCTGCGCATCGGGCGGTTCCAGATCCACTGGCTCTTCATCGATCCTGAGGCGACGGCGTTCATCGACCCGGGCGAGCGGACGTCGCTCCGGCTGGTCGGCCCGCCCACGGTCCCCGCCAGAGCGGTCGTCGACAACGCCGAGGCGCACAACCGGCGGGTGGGGCACGAGCTGGACGGGTTCCTGTCCCTCGCGCACGGTTTCCTGCCGGTCGAGCCGCCGCTCACCGCTTTCCCCGAGTCGCACCGGGCCTGGGACGACATGACGGACCGGCTGCCGGAGCTGTTCCGCCGGCTGGCGCTGCGCCGGGCGTTCGACGCGCTGCCGGTGCTCGACGCGCGCCCCGAGGCGCTGCCGGACAGGTACCTGCTGCGGGCCTCGACAATGCTCGGGGTGTTCGCGCACGCATACCAGTACATGGCGGTCGACCCACCCAAGGCCCTGCCGGAGTCGTTGCTGCGGCCGTGGACGACGGTGTCGCGGCGGCTGGGCAAGGCGATGCCGGCCGTGTCGTACATCGACCTCTTCTTCTACAACTGGCGGCTGAAGGACCCGTCGGGCCCGCGGGCCCTGGACAACCTCGACCTGCTCGTCCCGACCTGGGACAACGCCGCCGAGCGGGTCTTCTACCTGGTCACCACCGAGTTCGCGATGGGTCTGACCCCGGTGCTGGGGGCGATGCTCGACGCGCAGGAGGCCGTGGTCGCCGACGACCCGGCCCGCCTGGAGCGCGCGCTGCTGGGCATGCTCGGCGGGCTGCGCCACGTCACCGAGGCCGTCTATCCGCAGATCGACCCGAACCCGCGCGGGCGGCACCCGCTCGACCAGGTGCTGTGGGCCAAGACGGTCGGCACCGCGGGCGTGCCGATCTTCGACGGCGCCCCGAGCCCCAGCGGCACCGCGCAGCCGCA
Source organism: Dactylosporangium sp. NPDC006015 (assembly GCF_040614215.1). Taxonomy (NCBI): domain Bacteria; kingdom Bacillati; phylum Actinomycetota; class Actinomycetes; order Micromonosporales; family Micromonosporaceae; genus Dactylosporangium; species Dactylosporangium sp. NPDC006015. The sequence continues at coordinate 187,062 of NZ_JBEXUD010000017.1, read as the reverse complement.
CTTCCACGCCATCGACGCGTTCCTGGAGCGGCGCGCCTACGGCTCGCTGGTCGGCCAGCAGAGCGTCTACCTGGCCGGGTTCTTCCCGCGGCACTGGCGCGAGCTGGTGGCGGCGCTGCGTGAGGTGTCCGTGCGGCAGTACGTCGAGCAGACCCGCAACCAGGCGCTGCGCGGCGTCTACAACGCGGTCCTCGACGCGTACGCCGGCGACCGGGGCTGGATGGGGCTGCACCGCATCAAGGCCTACGGCTTCCTCGAGGTGGCGTTCAAGGTCGGCCGTCAGGTCACGACCGGGGCCCGGTTCACGGGCCTGTTCAAGGACCGCACCTGGGACCGGGTCGACGCCGAGCTGGCCGTGGTCCGCGACGAGCGGCGCCCGCCGGTCGGGCCGCCGGTGGTGTTCGGCACCGCCCGCCGCGGCCGGGTCGTCACCGCCGAGCACGGCGCGTGGACCTGCTACCTGGAGCTCGACGTGACCGGCCAGGGCGTGCAGCACCAGCCCGGCGACCGCGTCGGCATCCTCGCCGAGCACGACGACGACCTCGTGACCCGCACGGTCGCCGCGCTGCAGGCCGGCGGCGACGAGCTGGTCCGGCTGACCCCGGCCTGGCAGGCGGCGGTGTCCGCCCGGGCCGGCTACGACATCGACGTCGACGTGCTGCCGCTGCGCACGCTGCTGCGCTTCGCCCAGCTGCGCCCGATCGGCCGCGGCGTGGCCAAGCGACTCGCCCGGCTGAGCGCCGTCGGCTCCTGGGGGCGGATCGTGGACGCCCGCATGGAGGACCAGTGGGAGCTCTGGGACGTGCTCAACCTGCTGCACGCCGGCGGCTGGGACGTCACCCGGCTCTGGAAGGCGGACCCGGGCGAGCCCGACGCGTTCTGCGCGGTGATCCCGCCGGAGCCGTTGCGGCTGTACTCCATCGCCTCCGCTCCGCCGCCCGGCGGCCCCGTCACCGCACTGCACCTGGTCGTCGGCGGACTGGAGTACGCCTCGGCCCGCACCCCGTGGTCGTACCCGCGGAACCGGCGCGGCGCCGCCTCCCACTTCCTGCGCCGGGCGAGCCTGGAAGGCCGGGCGAAGGTGTCGCTGCGCATCGTGCCTACGCCCCGGTTCCGGCTGCCGGCAGACCCGGCACGGCCGGTGCTCATGTTCGCGGCCGGCTCCGGCATCGCCCCGTTCCTCGCGTTCGTCGCCGCCCGCACCGGCGCCGTGCCCGACCGGCTCTACTGGGGCCTGCGGACCCCTTCGGAGTTCGTCGAACACGACGGGCTCGACGCGGCGGCCGCGGCCGGCCGGCTGCGGCTGCACGTCGCGTTCTCCCGCGCCGACGCCGCCGTCACCTTCGACGGACAGCGCCACGTCGCCGGGGACGGTGAGCGGCACCGGGTCGACGACGCCGTGCGGGCCGACGCCGAAGCACTCCAGGACCTCCTGCGCCCGGTGGACGAGGGCGGCGGCGGAGCGCACGTCTACATCTGCGGCAGCGCGGACTTCGCGGACGCCGTCGTGCGGGCGCTGACCGGCATCATGCCCGGCGACGGGCGGGAGTTCCTGCGCCGCCTCGTCGCCGAAGGGCGGCTCGGGGAGGACGTCTTCACCACGTACCTCGGCCACGCCCAGCAGGGCCCCCGCTTCGACGTGTCGGACCTCGCCCGGCGCAACACCCCGGAGGCCGGCTACTGGATGGCGATCGGCGGCGCCGTGTTCGACGTCGGCGAGTTCCTGCACCTGCACGTCGGCGGAGCGCACATCATCCGCAACCACGCCGGCCTCGACGCCACCGCCGCCTACCGCAAGGTGCTGCACCACACCCACGCCGAGATCGACGCGCAGCTCGCGATGTACCACATCGGCCACCTGCGCCGGCTGCGCTTCGGCTCCCGCTGGGGTGTCGTGCTGACCGAGGAAGGGCTGCGCTCGCTGCCCCTGGAGGAGCTCTTCCGGTCCTGGGTGCGTCTCGTGTACCTCGTCGTCGGCATGGAGAACGCGCTCAGCGCCGACTACGGCTTCACCACCGCGACCGCGACGGCCGGCGAGGACCCGGCCGAACTGACCCCGTTCAAGGCCCAGTACGTGCTCGAGGCGCACCGGCGGTTCCTCGTCAGCTACCTCGACGGGCTGCTGCAGGAGGACCTGCGGACCCTGTGGCGGCAGACGGTCGGCTTCTGCGACCCGGCCCAGGACGTCGGCGCGTACGACGACGCCCTGGCCGCCCTGTCCGGCACCACCCACGCCGCGCTGGTCCGTCACAGCGGCCCCGCGGTACGCGAGCTGCTGCTGACCGGCGAGGACCACCGGCGGGTCACGGCCCTGTGCTACACCTACGCCCACGCCGACGTCCAGCTGCTGCGCGACGTGAAGACCGCCCTGCTCACCGGCGTGCGGGCCTTCGAGACGCACGAGGCCGACGTCGTCGAGCACGCCGCGGCCGATCTGCTGGGGGCCGCCCGCGCGCCGCTGGACGTGATCGCGGCCTACTACCGGCGCCTGGCCGGCCAGACCCGCGGCCACGGCATCACCGCCGCCGCGCCGGTCGAGGAGACGATCCCACCCGACCGCGGCCTACCCGGCCACGGCGGCCCACCCCTCACCGTCGCCCCGGAAGCTCTGTGACCGCATCGGGGCACGCTTCGTCATCTGTCACGTGAGCAGCGGCGTCGGGTACCACGTCGGTACCCGACGCCGCTCGTGTCACCGCCGGGGGCGGTTCGGGATGGCCATGCAGGATGGCAAGGTGCGGACGACCGCGGGGACCGCGATTGTGGTGCGGCCGTCGCGGTCGTTGCGGATGGCGTAGCCGAAGGCCAGGGCGTCGGCGGCCGGGATCTTGTCAGGCCGGATGGTGATGACCACGCCTGTGTCCTGGAACTGGTAGGAGACCGGATAGCGGTTCAGTTGCTCAGGAGTCGCAGTGGTGAGGAACGGGAACATCGGATCCATGTCGAGCGGTGTCGTGCACTGATCGGCCGGGACCATGCGCATGACGACGGTGCGCGCACCGGCCCGCGCCAGTTCGGCGTTGAGCTTGTCCGTGTCCTTCAGGCGGTCGGCACGGAACGAGACGGCGATCGACCCGTCGGCGTGTTTGTCCACTGTGTATGCCGCAGCGGGTTCGGCGATGACGAACGCGGTGGCGGCGGCAGCCACCGTCGCACCGGCCACCGCGGCGACGAGCCGGCGACGTCCGCGCCGCCCGGGTGACACTTGTGGCACGGCGAGGACCCGCTCGAGCAGGGCCTGAGCCTGCGAGTCGCGCGGATCGGGTTCGAGCATGGTGAGCGCAGGGTCGGCCGCGCGCAGGCGGCCCAGAGTGTCGTTCATGGACTGGTACTCCCTTGGGGAACGATGGATGGCCGGGTGCGCCGGGCCGTCGAGGTGTCCTGCTCGTCCGTCGCCAACAACCGCTGGGCGAACCGTCGCCGCGCCCGGTGCAGCCGCACCTTGAGCGCTGTGCGCGTACATCGCAGGACGAGTGCCGCTTCGGCCACGTCCAGCCCTTCCCATTCGATGAGCCGTAGGACCTCCTGGTCGGCCGGGGACAGTTCAGCGAGCACCGCACGGACGCGCATCTGCTCGTCGACCCGGGTCGAGTGGTCCGCCGCGTGGACGTCGCCACCGGCAGCCGCCTTGTCGGTCAGCCGTTGCAGGCGCGTCCGCCCCCGCAGCTCGTTGGCGATGACCTGTCGGGCGGTGGAGTAGAGCCAGGCTCGGGCGTGGTCGGGCGGCAGCTCGCCGAGCCGGCGCCAGGCGATGAGGAACGTGCCGGCGACGATGTCGCCTGCCGCGTCGGCGCCTACCCGACGTGTAGCGAAACGCGTCAACTCCGCGTAGTGGGCCTCGAACAGTTCCTCGAAGCGCCTTCGAGCGGCCGCGTCGTCTGGTTCCATATCTGGGAATGTCCGCCTGGAGGCCTCTGGTTACCGGTCTCGAACTGTAGGTTCACGCGATCATGGTTTCGCTGAGCCCGGCTGGGACCAGGAAGATCCCGGGGCCGGTTCCTTACCGAACTCGTACGTTGCCTTGACGCTGCGCTGAAGTCGAGCGCGTGTCTCCACGTGTGCGACCCGCCGATCCCGGTGGGCCGAGGTCACACGAGAGATGGAGACGGAACATGAACACCAGCATCGCGAGGTGGGGCCGGCGACTCGGTACCGCCGCGGCACTGTCCCTCATGGCCGCTGCGGCGACCGCCGTGCTGGCCGGGCCGGCGTCGGCTTCGGGCATCTCGGGGCTCGACATCGTCGAGGACAGCAGCGGCGTCAACAGCGGCCCGGACAATGAGGCGTACGCCGAGTGCCCGGCCGGCACCAAGGTCGTCGGGGCCGGGGTCACCAACACCGGCCTCGGCCAGGTCGTCGTCGACATCCTGCGGCCGGAGACGCGGGCCGTGTACGCGCACGCGTACGAGGACGGCAACGGGTTCTCCGGCAGGTGGAGCCTGACCGTCCGCGCGATCTGCGCACCCGACGTGGAGCTGATCAACTACGAGATCGTCGGCGTGACCAGTACCCCGGACTCGAGGTCGCCGAAGGACATCACGTCGACCTGCCCGGGCGGCAAGGCTCTGATCGGGATGGGTTGGGCGCTCGCCGGCGCGGGCGGCGACGTGGGCGTCACCGATGTGATCCCGTCGTCGGATCACGTCTACGTCCGGGCGTACGAGGAGAACAACTCCGCGACGACCGCCGCCTGGAGCGTGACCGCCTACCGGATCTGCGCCTCCTCGCTCACCGGCCTGGTCATCCGCACCAGCTCGACGACCCCCGGGTCGGGCAGCCAGGGCAAGAGCCAGCCCTGCCCGGTCGGCAAGGTCGCTCTCGGTGGCGGCGCGAACATCGTCGGCGGCACCGGCAACGTCGTGCTGCACAACCTGTGGCCCGGCAGCTTCTATGCGAACCAGTGGCTCATGAGCGCCAACGCCAGCGAGGACGACGACGGCGCGCCCGCGGCGTGGCACCTGACGCTGCACCAGATCTGCGTCGACGACTGAACGGGCGCGGCGCGGAGGTGGCGGCGTACGCCTGATAATTCGTATTAGCGTCTTGACGCCGGCCGATCGGAACCGCGAAACTCACTGATCGGCCGGCGTCCGATGGGACTTCCTGCGCCAAGAGCTCGGGTTCGGGTCAGCCAATTGAAAGGCAACACATGCGCCGTCTGCTCTCTGCCCTTGCGGCATCCGCCGCGACCGTGGCGCTCGTCGCGACCGCGCTCGTCGGCCCCGCGGCGGTCGCTGACGACGCCCCCGCCTTCGGTGCCCCTGACGCCATCGCCGCGGACTACTACGGGGCACTGCTGCGGCACACCCGGTGGGTCGAGACAGTGTGGGACCCGGCTGCCGGCGCCTATCAGCTGACGGACTTCAACTTCGCGGTCGTCCTGGGCAACGCCGTCCTGCTCACGCACGGCGACTACGACGCCGACCTCGCGGGCGTGAGCAAGGACGTGCTGCGTGCGCACACGTTGGCCACGATCAGGAAGTTCGCCGCGGACAACCGGCTGGTCCGGGCGAACGGCACATGGGGCAAGAGGCTCTTCTGGGACTCGACATTCGAGTCGTACTTCCTCGACGCGGGCCGGCTGCTGTGGGCCGAGCTGGACCCGGCCACGCAGGCGAACCTCAAGACCATCGCCACAGGCCAGGCGAAGTACGCCGCCGACCTGAACTTCGCGCAGGACCCGCTGTCGGGCAGCTGGGACGCGCGGTGGCCCGACGGCGCATACCAGGGAGACACGGCGCTGGAGGAGTCCGGCGTGTATACGCAGGCGCTGGCCCCGGGCGTCGCATGGGCGCCCGACGACCCCGACGCGGGACGCTGGACCGACCAGCTGAACACCTGGGCCCGGAACGCGGCCGGTCAGCCGACTGCGGACCGCAACAACCCGGCGCAGGTCGGCGGAGCGCCGATCTCGAGCAACACGATGCACAACATCCGCGACACCTACCTCGTGGAGAACCATGGGGCGTACGCACCGCACTACCAGTCGGACATCTGGCGTTCGGGCGGCCGCAACTCCATCCAGTTCATCCTCAACGGCCGGCCCGTGCCCGAGGTCCTGCTGCACCAGCCGAACTCGGCCGAGCTGTGGAACTCGCTCCAACTCGGCATGTCGGCGCAAGGTGAGCCCTTCATGCCGATGGTCGCCGACCGCGAGTTCCTCTACGGCCGCGACGTGATCCCGCTGGCGTTCGTCGGCCAGGTACTTCGCCGCCCCGAGGCGGTGACCGCCGAGAAGCACCTGGCCGCCGGCCTGGCCGCCTATCAGGCGTATGCACCGACGAACCGGCTGACGAAGTTCTCCGGCGAGGCGAAGTACGAGCCCGAGGCGCGCGCGGAGATCGCGATCTCATACCTGCTGCACGACCACGCAGCCAGATCGGCCGCCGGGCCCGTACAGCCACTGACCGACGCGCAGGCCGTCGTCACCGCCGCAGGCATGCGCGACTACGGTGCCAGCGCTGGGATCGTCATGCAACAGACCACGACGGCGTGGGCGGCCGCCCTCAGCAAGCCCGGGTACGTCAAGTTCCCGTGGGTGCCCGGCCACGACTCGTGGCTGTTCCAGGTCTCGGGCGCGACGCCGTTCCTGTACCCGTCGACGAGCGCGAAGATCGCGTCCCGCGACGTCACGACGTACACACGGCCGCGCGACGGATTCGACGGCACGGCGTCGGTCTTCCAGGTCGGGTCCGGCTACGCGGGGCAGGCGACGCTGCCGACCGGCGCGGCGGTCTACGCCTCCACGGGCGCCGGAGCCGATGACGGCATCGTCTCGGTTCGCAACCTCGACATGGGAGGCGCGTTCGGGCTCGACGGCTCGCGGACCTACACGACAGCCGAGGGCACCACCACGGTCGCCCCGCAGGCCAAGATTCCCGCCGACCCGGCCGACGCGAAAGCCGCCCGCGTGGACGACCTCACGTTCGATGCGCCCACCACCGCCCGGTACGTGCGCATGCTCGGCCAGCAGGGCAACGCCAAGTACGGCTACTCCATGTACTCGCTGCACGCGTACGGTCCGACGACGCCCACCGATGTCGCGGCCGGTCGCCCGGCGACGGCGTCCAGTGAGGACGTCGCGAGCGGGTACACGGCGGCCCGTGTCACTGACGGCAACCCGTCGACCCGCTGGGCCGTCTCGGTCGCCGAGCGCACCCGGCCGGACTCCTGGATTCAGGTCGACCTGGGTGCCCCGACCGTGCTGGGTTCGGTCCGCGTCGCGTGGGAGTCGGCCGCCGGCGCCCGGTATCTGGTCCAGGTCTCCGACGACGGGCGGACCTGGCGCACGGCCGCGGCCTACGGCAACGCCCCGGCGGACGTCAACGTCGCGCGCCTCGACACCGTGGACCTGACCCCGCCCGGGCAGACGGCACCGGCGCCGGTCACGACGCGCTACGTGCGGATGCAGGGGGTGCGGGGCAATGCCCAGTACGGCTACTCGCTGTACCACTTCCGGGCGTTCGAGCCGACCGGCACCGACGTCGCGGCCAAACGCCCGGTGACGGCGTCGAGCGCCGACAGCGGCTTCCCCGCGAGCGCCGTCACCGACGGCAGCCCGACCACGCGCTGGGCCGTGTCGAAGGCAGACCGCCTCCGGAGCGACTCGTGGATCCAGGTCGACCTCGGCGGGCCCACCGCGCTGTCGCAGGTGCAGCTCGGCTGGGAGGCCGCGGCGGGAGAGGAATACCGGGTTCAGACCTCGATGGACGGCGTCACCTGGCAGGACGTCGCGCGGCACCGGGAGACCGGCAACCGCGTGCTCGAGTCGGACGGCGGGTGGATCTCCGTCGAGAACAAGGGCGGGTTCGTCGTCCGCGGCTCCGACGCCCCGATCACCGTCTCCCGCGCGAGCGACACCCAGCAGGTGATCCGCCTCGCCGGCGGCGGCCAGGGGCCGCGCCTGATCGAGATGGTGCCGGGCGCGGCCGCCGCGACGGCCGCGCAGTCTGCGCGACCTGAGCCGACGACGTCGAACCCCGCCACGCAGACCGCGCTGGTCGACGGCTTCCTCGTCGTCTTCAACCTCTCCGGCACCGAGGCCACCACGGCGGTCACGATCCCGCACGGCGGCGGTGCTGTTCCGCTGTATGCCGGCACTCAGCGCGTCGGGGCGACGTCCTCCGTGCTGGACGTGACGCTCCGCCCGGGCTCGGCCGTCGTGCTCACCCCGCGGGTCACCGCGGTGACGCCGGGCAAGGGGACGGCCCCGGCCGGACTGACCGCCGTGGTCGACGACGCGCGCACCATCCGCGTCTCCTCCAACGGCACCGTCCGTTCGGTGCAGCTCCGCAACCTCGAGACCGGGGAGGTGCTGGGCGCCGGCCTGCCGCCGACGGGCATGGTCAAGACGGTGTCCTTCTCCTCCGCCCGCCCGTACCCGGTCGCGGATCTCGCGCTCGGCACAGAGACCTTCCCCGCGTCCGTGCTTCCGCAGGGCATGACGTCGCCGTCCCTCGCTGTCGACGGCGATCGGGGCACGGCCTGGGTCCCAGGACCGGACGGGCGCATGGTCGTCGATCTGGGGCGATCCGCCGCGATCGGCACGGTCGGGCTGACCTGGGACGGGGCGCAGGCACCTGCGGCGACGGTGTCGGTCAGCGACGACGGCCTGACGTTCACCGACGTCGGCTCGGTCGCGGCGGGCATGCAGCTGGGCTCGGTCAAGCTGGGCGCCACAGCACGGTACGTCGCCGTGACCACCACGTGGCATCAGGGCGACGCCAGGCTCAGCACACTGGAGGTACGCCCGGGCGCGTAGCGCCAGGACCAGCCGTGAGCAGCGCGGTCAGGCCGAAGTGGTCGGAGACGTACCGTGGGCGGTCGTCGACGGCGAACGGTCGGTCGCCGAAGCGCTGGATCTCGACCGGGACCAGGTGCTCGCCGCGCAGCAGGATCCGGTCGAGGCGGCCTGGGCGGCCGTTGGGGTCGCCGATCGCCGCCAGGGGATTCGCGGCGGGGTCGAAGGTGTAGCCGGCGTCGTACGGGTACAGCGCCGGCCACACGTCGACGATGCCGGGCATGGGGATCGGGGTGTCGTCGCCGAAGTTGACGTCGGCGAGGATCACGGCGGCGTCGACGTCGGGGCGGGACAGCCGCTCGTCGAGGAGCCGCAGCTCGTGGGCGCGGCGTCGCGGCGCGTCCGGCGCGCGGTTGCTCGTCAGGTGGGCGGCGGCGAAGGCGACCCGGGCCCCACCGACGGGCGCGATGCCGACCACCTGCCGCCGGTGGGACTCGATGCGCAGCGGCCGGCGGCTCAGCAGGACGGTGCCGTAGGCGGCGTCGGCCGCCGGGCCGTCGGACACGTGGTAGCCGGACCGCACCCAGTCGGCGACGAGCAGCGCCGACCACAGCTCGTGCGTCACCTCGTGCAGGGCGATGACGTCGGCGCCGAGGCCGCCGAGCAGCTCGACGCACGCCGGGACGCGCCGGTGCGGGTAGGTGCGGTGGCGGTCGTGGGCGTCGGAGAGCACGTTGTACACCGCGACCTGCACCGGCTCCCCGGCGGACGGCGCCGCTCGGACCGGGGTTCCGGGCGCGGACGGACGCAGTGCTGCGAGGTCCGCGCCGACCAGGTCGATCCGCGCCTTCCGGTCCCATACGACAGTGTCGCCGGCCCGCACGTACCGGACGCGATGCCACGGCACGTCGGACCCGGCGACGAACGCGGGCAGCGGCGACTCGCGGATGCCGGCGCCGCGCTCCTCGTAGCCGATGACGAACCGGCGTGCGTCGAGCGCGGGGTCGTACCGGATCCGCGACACGACCTCCTGGATCGGGCGCATGCCGGTCAGCTCGGCCGGTCCGGGACCGTGCCGGCCGCCACCGGCGGCAACGCGGGCATCATCGGCGAACCGTACCCGGTTGAGGGCAGCGGCGGCGGGTGGTCGGTCGCCGGCCGCGTCCATACGACGCGACGCCGGCGACCTCGGCGAGGTATGGGCACCGGAGATCGTCCACCAGGACGGCAGGTACCACGTCTACTTCTCCGCCGGTCGCAGCGCCGCCCACCGCATGTACTCCGCCAACGGCAGTTGGAGCAGCAAGTACTGCCTCGCCGAGCTACGGCTCTGGGCCGGCGGCGACCCGACCTACGTGTGGGACTGGTACAAGAGCAACGGCTGCCTCTTCGGCTCCTACGCGCCGAACATGATGACCGGGTGGGATGCCACGCTGTACGTCGACGGGCCGGGGCACCACACGTTCGTCCTCGAACGCGGCGACATCGCGACGAGCCCGCCGTCGGGCAACCGGTTCCCGACGATGTACCACGCGGTCGCCAAGGGCACCCCGTACTCGTGGTCGAACCGGTACTGGTACACCGGCACCGCGGTCTGGTGGGGCAACGTCACCTATCGGCGCGCCAACGTCCCCGGCCCCACCACAGACCTCGGCTACGGCCTGAAGTTCTTCGAATAGGCGGCGATGGCGCGAGCCGGGCGGGCACCGGGAGGTGCGGGTCGACCTCGGCGAGCGGTCCTACCCGGTGCGGATCGGCTCGGGCGTACGCCACGACCTGCCCGGTGTCGTGGCCTCGACCGGTGCGCGCCGGGGCTGCTCGGCCGGATCGACCACGATCGGATGGTTGAGCACCACGAGGTGGTCGCCGGATACGGGCTCGGCACCCGGCTCCCGCCGGCCGTCGAGGACGACGACCTGCTCGCCCTGATGGGCCGGGACAAGAAGGCGTTTGGGCGGGTTCACCTTCGTGCTCGACGGTCCCGATGGTGCAGAGTTGGTCCGGGGTGTGGCGGAGCCGGTCCTGCGCGACGCGCTCCGGGCGCTGCGCAGCGGCGCCGCCCGACCCGGACAGATTTCTGCGCACAGCGCTTGAGGTTCCACCGGGTGGAAGGTGCAGGTTGAGATCCATGGACGACGCGACGGGCCTCTACACGATCGGGCAGCTCGCCAGCCGCACCGGTCTGCAGGCCCGGACCATTCGGTTCTGGTCGGACAACGGCGTGGTTCCGCCGTCCGTCCGGTCCACCGGCGGATACCGGCTCTACGACGCGGAGGCGGTCGCGCGGCTCGACCTGGTCCGGACACTGCGTGACCTGGGGCTCGGCCTCGAGGCCATCCAGCGGCTGCTGGCCCGCCAGACGACGCTGAAAGAGCTCGCGGAGACGCACGTCAAGGCCCTCGACGCCGAGATCCGCACGCTCCGCCTGCGCCGCGCCGTCCTCCACACCGTCGCACTACGAGACAGCACCACCGAGGAGATGGCCCTGATGAACAAGCTGGCCCGGTTGTCGGCGCAGGAACGCCAGCAGATCATCGACGATTTCGTCAACGACGCCTTCGCCGGAGTCGACGACGAGGAAGCCTCGGTCGTCGCCGGTTGGATGCGCCAGCTCCCGCTCGAGCTGGCCGACAACCCGACGTCCGAGCAGGTCGACGCCTGGATCGAGCTGGCCGAACTGGTGTCCGACGAGTCCTTCCGGCGCAAGGTCCGCGCCATGGTGGTCAGCGGCGGTGACGACAACCGCCTGGAGTTCGGCCTGAACATCAGGCCGCTGGTCATCGAGCACGCGGGCGGCGCCGTCGAGCGCGGCGTGGCCCCCGACTCGCCCCGCGGGCGGGTCGTGCTGGACCGGGTCGTCCCGGCCGACCTGCCGGACGACGAGGCCGTCTCGTTGATCGACTGGCTGGAGATGGTCGCCGACCGGCGGGTCGAGCGCTACTGGCAGCTGCTGAGCGTGCTCAACGGCGTCCCCGCCGCGCCGGCCGCCGTGCCCGCCTTCGAATGGCTGCTCGCCGCCCTCCAGGCGCACCGCCCGACGCCGTCACCCTGATGCTGCTGCGGCACGCCCCATCGCTCAGCGGTGCGCAGATCTGCGAGATCAGGGACGGCCTCGCCGTGATCGCCCGTGACCACGGCTGGATCGAAGCCTGAGGCGGCCGCTCGCCGACGCGATGCCGGCGCCGGCTCGTCGGCGGGCCGGTGTCCCGGCTTGCCGGCCCGCCGACGAGTGACGATGGCCTGGTGCTCACGGTCGTTGCCGTGCCTGCGGAAGCTCGGGCTCCGTGGTCGCGAGGTGCGCCGCGGGTGGCCGCATTGCTCCCTGCGGCGCGCTGGGCGTCGCAGGGATCGTTCGTGACCGCGTGGATCGGTCCCGTCCAGTGCGCTACCGGTTGAACTGGAACCAGTTGAGGTTGACGAAGTCGGCGCCCGCCGTGCCGGTGAACGTGACGAACACGGTGTGGACGCCGGTGGCCGTGCCGGTCAGGTTGGTGGTGGTGCTGGTCCAGGCCTGCCAGCCGCCGGTGGAGGTGACCGGGACGCTGGCGATGATCGGGCCGGTGGCGGAGTCCAGGCGGTACTGGATGGTGCCGCTGCCCGCACCCGAGGCCAGCCGCGTGGTCACCGACGCCGCGGTCGGGGTGCCGAAGTCCACGCCTGCGTAGCCGAGCCAGTCGCCGGGCGTGACGTAGCCGACGTTCTGGCCGCCGCCGGTGTCGGTGGTGGTCTCGGTCTGGGTGCCGGACTGGCTGCTGAAGCCCTCCGCCTGCCGGACGCTGTAGGCGTTGGGGAGGCCGGCGCCGGCGGTGAACTGCAGCCAGTTGAGGTTGACGAAGTCGGTGCCCGCGGTGCCGGTGAAGGTGAGGTACAGCCGGTGCACGCCGGTGGCCGTGCCGGTCAGGTTGGTGGTGGTGCTGGTCCAGGCCTGCCAGCCGCCAGTGGAGGTGACCGGGACGCTGGCGATGACCGGGCCGGTGGCGGAGTCCAGGCGGTACTGGATGGTGCCGCTGCCCGCGCCGGAGGCCAGCCGGGTCGTGACCGAGGCCGGCGACGCCGCGCCGAAGTCGAGGTCGTAGGCGAGCGTGTCGCCGGGGGTGACGTAGCCGACGTTCTGGCCGCCGCCGGTGTCGGTGGTGGTCTCGGTCTGTGTACCGGACTGCGCGTTGTAGCTCTCGGCCTGGATCTGGGTGTACGCGCTGCGTGTCGTCGGCTGCGTGCCCCACGGCACCTGCGGCGAGCTGTAGAAGTTGATCCCCTGGACCGTCCACCGTGGACCCTGAGCGCCGAGCCGTACCTTGAAGGTGTCCCAGTTGCGTGCCGACTGCGGTGACCACGCCAGCTCGGCGAGTGCGGGCAGCCGCGGGAACGCCATGAACTCGATGCCGGCCAGGTTGGTGATCGTCTCGGTCCACATCGGAGCTTCGACGCCGAGGATCGCGCTGGCCGGAACGCCTGTGAGGTAGGCGCCCGGGTCCCAGTTGTAGGCGGTCTGCACCTCGATCAGGCCGGCCCAGGTCTGGCCGAGCGGGGTCGAGTTGGTGTACTTCATGTCGAGGTACGCCTTGTTCGCCGGCGACAGCAGGATCTTGTCGCCCTTGCTCACCGCGGCGCTCAGGTCAGCGTCCGATGTGGAGGTTCCCCAGTACTGCGCGACCCGGTTCGTGGTGTGGGTGGCCTGCCCGATCTGGTGCCAGCCCATGACGGCCTTGCCGGCGGTGCCGACGAAGGGCTGGATGCGGTTCATGAAGGTGGTGTAGTCGGCCGGCGGTGTGCTCGACGCCTCGTCGCCGCCGATGTGCAGGTACGGCCCGGGGGTGAGGGCGGCGAGTTCGTTGAGCACCTGCTGCACGAACGTGTAGGTGACCTCTTTGCTGACGCACAGCGAGCTGAAGCCGACGGCCGTGCCGGTGTAGAGCGGCGGGGCCGTGTTGTTGCAGTTGAGCTGCGCGTAGGAGGCGAGCGCGGCGTTGGTGTGCCCAGGCATGTCGATCTCGGGCACGACGGTGATCTGCCGCGACGCCGCGTAGGAGACCAGGTCGGAGTACTGCGCCTTGGTGTAGTAGCCGCCCGCGCCGCCGCCGACCTGGGTGCTGCCGCCGACGGTCGCCAGCTGCAGCCAGGCGTCGATCACGATGCGCCAGCCCTGGTCGTCGGAGAGATGCAGGTGCAACGTATTGATCTTGTACTGCGCGATCTCGTCGATGTACCGCTTCACCACGTCGGGGGCGAAGAAGTGTCGGGACACGTCGAGCATCGCGCCGCGGTACCCGTACCGCGGGAAGTCGACGATCCGGCCGCCGGTGACCGTCCACGGTCCACTCTGGACGGTCCGCGCCTCGACGGTCGCCGGCAGCAGCTGCCGCAGCGTCTGGACTCCGTGAAACAGCCCTGCCGTGGTCTGGGCGCGGAGCGTGACTGCGGCGGCGGTCACGTCGAGCTGATAGCCCTCGGTGCCCACGCTGGGATCGGCGCCGGACAGCAGCAGCGCGATGCCGCTCGCCGGCGTGCCGGTCGTGGTGGAGACCGGCAGCGCGTAACCGGTCGACGGGCGGAGGATGCCGGCGAGGTAGTCGCCGACGTCGGTGGCGCCGGCCGCGGTCTGAATCGCGGCGTTGGACGGCAGCGTGTAGGTCACGCCGGCCGCGGGCTGCGCCGACACCGGCGCGGGCACGACGTCGGAGAGACTCACCGCGGCGCTGGCCGGGGAGCCTGCCAGCACCCAGGCGGCGCCGGCGGCGACGGTCACGACGGCCGTGGCGGAGGCCAGCAGCAGGCTGCGCGGGGAACGGTGCACGGCATCCTCCGGCGAAACTGTTAAGTTACCTGCTAATTTGACGGCAGGCTATGTCCTGGGTGCGAATGTGTCAAGGTCTCCTTCTGTGGACAGTCCGCCGACGCCGTGGGAGGTCGAGGCCTCCGGCGGCGGCCGGCGTCGCTGAGCAGCGCATCCGCCTCACCCATCGACGCCGTCCTGAAACTCGCCGAGAGCCGCGGCTGACCTACCGGTCCAGGAGGAACTCTCCGATCAGGCGGTGGACTGCCGCGACGCCGGAGCGAGCTTCGAAGGGTGGCAGCCGTGACGAGCCCCGCACGAGACGAGCAGGACCGGCGCGACGAGGACAACCGGCTGTGGGCCCACGGCATCCACATCGACGACAGCATCGTCCAGCGGGGGAACTACTTCCTGGTCGCCCAGTCGATGCTGGTCGTCGCGTACTCCATCCTGCTGTCGGTCAGTCAGCAGGTGCACCGGCTGGCCGTCGCCGTCTCCATCATCGCCGTGGTGGGCATCGTGCTCGCCGGAGTCTGGGGGTACGTGAGCTGGTGGGGCGTGCAGTACCTGCGCCACGTCCAGTCGATGGCCGTCGACCGGCTGCCGGAGTACCAGCAGACCCGCGAGACCTGGCGGTCGCGGCGGCGCGTCTCGGCGCTCACCGTGTTCACCTACGTCATGCCGAGCATGGCGGGCGTGATGTGGGTCGCGTTCTTCGTCTTCATCTGAGCGCGGAAGCGCCGTGCCCTCGAACCCGGTGAGCGGGGGCAGCGCGGCGAGGGGCTCATCGCCACGGTCGGGCACGGGGGCGCGGCGGGGTACCGGCTGGACCTGGAGCCGGCGTGCGTCGACGCCGTCCGGTTCGAGGAGTCGGTCTGGGAGAGCCGCCAGCTGCTGGCGCTCGGCGACGCCCGGCAGCTGCGGACGCGACCTGAACCACAGCATCGGAAGGTTGAGCGCATCCACTGATCGGTTGATCGGGAGGCCCACCGACTGAGGTGCCGCGCGGTCGATCCGCCGCGGCGCGCCGTCACGGAGGCTGAATGGCGTGGGCAAGTTGCGTGAACACAGGTGCCTTCGGTGCGCCCGGCGGGATCCGGTACCTGTCGCGGTCACAGCCTGCCGAGAAGCTTTCCAGAAAGTATGCGAGGGGACGATCGAAGATGCTGGCAACGTACACCGTGGACCTGTCGCCACTCCCGCCGGCCGAGCGATTCGACCACTGGGCGGAGCTCGTGGCCAAAGAGGTCGCACCCAACCAGATCAGCAGCACGCACGCCCACGACTTCGATGCCTGGATGCGAACGAGCAGTCTGGGGGCGCTCACCCTCACGACGCTCCGGTTTCCATCGCTGACCACCCGGCGGACGGCAAAGCTGATCCGCCGCTCCGATCCTCAGCAGTACCAACTGGCGCTGCTGACATCGGGTTCCGGTGCGGTCGAGCAGGGCCAGTGTGCGTCGGCCATCCAGCCGGGCCAGTTCACGCTGCTCACCTCCTCCCGCCCCTACGAGGCGTCCCACGGCATCCGGGCGGCTGCGCCGGAGCCTGCGGGTTCCGTCGTCGTGGTCATTCCGCACGCACAGCTGCCCATACCGCACGACAAGGTCAGCCGGCTGCTCGGCGAGCCCCTGCCGTCAACCGGGGGGATCGGCAGCCTGCTGGCGCAGCACCTGCAGCAGATCAGCGTCCATCCTGAGCAGTACGAGGCGTCGGACGCCACGCTCCTCGCGGGGATCGCGCTCAACTTGATCACCGCGCTGCTCGCGCAGGAGCTCGACGTCGCAGACTCCTTGTCGGGCAACGTCCAGCAGGAAGTGCTGCGCACCCGCATCGACGCGTTCATCGACGCCAACCTCGGCAGGCCGGACCTCGGACCGCAGATGATCGCCGCGGCGCACAACGTCTCGATGACCACGCTGAAGCGTCTCTTCCGGACCGGCGAATCCCCGGTAGCCGAGGTGATTCGCACCCGGCGGTTGCAGCGCTGCCGGAAGGACCTGGCCGACCCCGGACTGCGCGACCGCCCCGTGCACGCCATCGCAAGCCGCTGGGGATTCCGTTCCACCGCCCACTTCAGTCGCATCTTTCGGGAGGAGTACGGGATGCCCCCCAACGAGTACCGGGTGCGGCACTGACCGGCCTTGCCAGGCGAACAACACCGATCTGGTGCCGCATGCCTCGACCTCATCCGTCGGATCATGTGTCTGCTGGGCGCCGGGCACGGCCGCGGCGATGAACTCCGCCGGGCTCATGGTGCCGCCGGTTCAGACGTCCGGGAACAGCACGGAGCCGATGCCGTCGGCGGTACCGTCGGGGTACTTGCCGGACACCTCGGGAGCGGCCTGCAACGCCAAGATCCGGGCCGGCTCGCCGGGATGGGCGACCCGGATCTCGGATCCGTCGTCCGGCAACACCCAGGCCTGCACCCTCACACCCGGTGCCAGCGCCGCAGCGTCGGCGGCGCGCAGGCGGTACCCGATGAAGTCCAGCACGTGCTCCTCGACACCCTCGAAGCGCAGCTGCAGCCGCACGTTCCGGCGCTCTGAGCGAGCATTCCCGGGCGCGACGTCGGCCGCGACGATCTCGGCCGTCATGCGCACACCCCGCCGCAGGATACGCCGGTTCCGCCGGTACGCTCCGATGCCCACCGCCGCGGCGGCACCCACGCCCACGACCGCGAACACCGACGCCCACATCAGCACTTCGGACAGCGTCGAGATCTGCATCCCCATGGACGACAGTATTGCGTGCGACTTCCACACCATCTTCGATGGCCGTTGACCCGGGCTTGCCACGCTGCCCGGCAGGGTGTTCCGCTGAGGACGTCCGTGCAGGTCGTCACGCCGCGGATCGCGCGAGGTCCTCGGCGTTCTTCTCACTTCAGCGGGTCCATACGTGTCCCTGATCGGCGACCGGCAGCCGTTGCAGGATCTTTTCGAGCAGCTCTCCGAGACGACGGGCGGCTGCCACTTCGTCCTCGCCGAGGACATCTACGAGGCCGGCCGGCCGCAGTCCGTGGCAAGGGTCCGGGGTCCATGAGCCGAATCTGGACCGCATCGACAACAACGTGGTCCGGATAGGCAACGTCCGCAGCCGCGCTTACCCACAGACTGACATCGATCGCCGTGATCGTTGGTGGCGACGACACAGGTGAAACGGGGGGTGCGATGAAGCGGCAGAACGTGCCGACCCATCGCTCCGCGTCGCGAACGGCCGCTGGGTCTCTGCATGCCATCGCCAGCGGCCGCTCGGCCCGCAGTCCTCGCCTGTAAGGCAGGCATTCGCGCCGGGGGCGGGGAACTCCGGCTGCCTGACATTCATGTCCGTAAATGGCTGACGGGAGTTACGTTGCCGACACGTTGGCGTTCGCATGATTTCATCGCGCTGAGCTGGCTCCGGGTGTCACGTCCGGTGACCCTCGCCCTGACCGCGTTGCTGGTGCTGGGCGGGCTGGACAGCGTCGACCACCAGGCCGCCGCAGCGGCACCCGCCAATCCGTCGGGGGTCGCGAATCCTCAAGCGCAGTCGGTCGCGGTGTCCGGCGTGTCGGGCCGCGCCCGGCCGGGGGTCGAGTCCGACAAGGCGGCGCTGGGGAAGGTGCCGGCGCCGGTGTGGCCGGTGGCCGGGTCGGCGGTGGTGCCGGTGAGCGGGACGGCGCAGGCACAGTCGAAGCAGCAGGGTGCCGTGGTGGCGCCTGGTGGGTTGCCGGTGACGGTCCGGGCCGGTGGCCCGGTCGCCGAGCCGCGCACGGCGGGGGAGCAGGCCGCGCAGAGCGCCGCTGCGACGGTGTCGCAGGTGCGGGTGTCGGTGCTCGGCCAGGACGTGGCCACGGCCTTGGGTGTCAAGGGTGTGGTGCTGACGGTGAACCGGGCGGACGGTGCCGCGCGGCCCGGGTCGGTGGGACTGGACGTGGACTATGCGGCGTTCGCTACGGGCTACGGCGGTGACTACGGCGGCCGGCTGCGGCTGGTGTCGCTGCCCGCGTGCGCGGCGAGCACGCCGGCGTTGCCGGAGTGTCAGGTGCAGACGCCGCTGAAGTCGTTGAACAACCCGGTGTCGAAGCGGGTGTCGTTCGACTCGGTGTCGCTGCCGGGTGACCCGGCAGCGGTGGCGGGCGGGTCGAAGTCCGCCGGCTCGGGGTCTGCGGGTGCGGTGCTGGCGCTGACGTCGGGCACGGCTTCGCAGGCGGGTGACTGGTCGAAGACGTCGTTGTCGCCGTCGGCGTCGTGGTCGCAGGGCGGCTCGTCGGGTGACTTCACCTATTCGGTGCCGTTGGCGGTGCCGCCGTCGCTGGGCGGTCCCACGCCGAATCTGCAGCTGCAGTACAGCTCGGGCGGCCTGGACGGCAAGACGGTGGCGACGAACGCGCAGGCGTCGTGGGTCGGTGACGGCTGGGACCTCGACCTCGGCTACATCGAGCGGTCGTACCGGGGTTGTTCCGACGACGGCAACGCGACCGGCGACCTGTGCTGGACGTCGGCGAACGGCGACAACGAGCCGATCTCGATCGTGATGGACGGCGTGTCCGGGCAGCTGGTGCGGGACAACGCCACCGGTGAGTACAAGTCGGCGGTCCACACCGGGTGGAGCTTCAAGAAGTACACCGGTGCGGTCAACTACGACAACGACGGCGAGTTCTGGCAGGTGATGTCGCCGGACGGGACGCAGTACTTCTTCGGTCACGGCGGCGCCTACAGCGCGACGGCGGCGCAGACGTACTCCACGGGGATCGTTCCGGTGTACGGCAACAACAGCGGGGAGCCGTGCTACAAGACGGCGGCACAGGGCGGGTATGCGGCGTCGTCGTGTGCGCAGGCGTACCGGTGGAACCTGGACTACGTCGTGGACCCGCGCGGCAACAGCGAGACGATCTTCTACCAGAAGACCACCGCGAAGTACGGCCACAACAACAACAACGGTGTCGCGGACTACGACGTCAACGTCTACCCCGTGCGGATCGAGTACGGCACCCGGCAAGGTTCGGAGGGTGCGGCTGGTAAGCCGGCGCCGATGCGGGTCGACTTCGGGCTCGAGTCGCGGTGCAACGATGTCGGCACCTGTTCGATCGACGTGCCGTGGGACCAGTACTGTGTGGCGTCGTCGTGTCCGAACCTGACCAGCCCGGCGCATTTCATGCAGTGGGCCCTGGCCTCGGTCACCACGAAGGTGTTGACGGATCCGGCCACCGCCACCTACCAGGACGTCGACAAGTGGACCCTTGACCACGACTTCCTCAACCCCGGCGACGCCAGCCCGGCGGCGCTGTGGCTGGAAGGGTTGCAGCACACCGGGTACAAGGGCGGCACGGCGCTGTCGACGCCGCCGATGGCCTTCGGTGGCGGGGCGTTGGACAACCGCGTCGACTACAACCTTCCCGCCGGTGTGCTGAAGCTGCGCCGGTTCCGGCTCAGCAGCATCGAGAACGGCACCGGTGGTCTGCTGACGGTGTACTACGCGGGACAGGACTGCAGCCCGACGAGCATCCCCGAGGGCAGCGCGAACAACAACATCTACCGATGTTTCCCGCAGTACTGGGCCCCGGAGGGCGGTGCGGCAGGGTTCGGCTGGTTCCACAAGTACGTGGTCACCGCCGTGCAGCAGTCGGACCTGGCGGACGCGACCGCGCCGCCGGTGCTGACCAGCTACAGCTACAGCCTCACGCACTCCTCGACGAACGTGCTGTGGGGGCACGACCCGTCCGAGACGTCGCCGCTGTCGCGGCGGTCGTGGTCGGACTGGCGCGGCTACACCGACGTCACCACCACGACCGGACCGGTCGGCGGCACGCAGACGGTGTCCTCGGCGCTGTACTACCGCGGGCTGCACGGTGACCGGGCCAGCGCCACCGGCGGCGCCCGGACAGTCACCGTCACCGACTCGCAAGGCACCACGACCGACGTCAACGTGCTGCGCGGGAAGCTGCGGGAGGACACGTCGTTCCGGCCCGGTGGGCTGGCGTACTCCTCGACGCTGCACTCCTACGGGTACGGCACGGTCGCGATGCGAGACCTGGCGTACGGGATGGGAAACCTGGTCGCGAACAACTTCGCCGAGACCGAGACCCGCACCCGCACCCACATCACCACCCCGGCCGGGGTCGAGGGGTGGCGGTGGACGAAGACCACCACCACGACCGACAGCTACACGCTGCCCACCCAAATCCGTGACTGGGGCGACGAGGCCGACCCGAACGACGACCGCTGCACCGACATCACCTACGCCGACCGCAGCGTCGACCCGGCCAACGGCCGCTACCACGTCAACTACCAGCGCACGAACACTCAGACCACCTGCACGATCGTCGACGGCAACGACTTTCTGGCCGGGACGTTCTACTACTACGACGGCAACACCACCGGCACCGGCGCGGTTGGCCAAGGCCTCGTCACCAGGGTCGACTCGATGAACGGGACGACCGGGACGAACGGGACGTCTCCGCAGTGGCAGAACACCACGAACACCGGCTACGACGCCTACGGCCGGGTCGTGTGGACCCGTGACCCGATGAACGACAACGCGCACAAGACCACCATGCAGTACACCCCGGCGACGGACGCTCCGGTCATCACGACGGTGACCACGAACCCGCTCGGCCACGTCACGACCGTGACGTCGGACGGTGCTCGCGGCGTCCCGGTCACGGTGAAAGACGCCAACAACAAGATCACCACCGCGGTGTACGACCCGCTGGGCCGGCTCACCGACGTGTGGCTGAACCGCGCCGCCACCGGTGCTGCGGACCTTCACTACGCCTACACGCTCTACTCGGGCGCAGGGACGACCAGCTCGATCACCACGACCAAGCTGGGCCCGAACGGCAACGGGATCACCAGCTACGACCTGTACGACGGCAACCTGCGGCAACGGCAGCAACAGCGGCCAGCCCCGCAGGCCAACGGCGGACGGATCGTCACCGACACCCAGTACGACGGGCGCGAGCTCGTGGCCAAGACGACCACTTTCTGGAACTCGAGCGCCCCGGCCGCCACGATCGCCGGGTTCGCCGACACCGACTCGGGTGTCAAGAACCAGCACCGGTACACGTACGACAGCCTGGAGCGGCAGACGACCGATGCGCTGTACTCCGTCAACACGCTGAAGTGGCAGACCACCACCGCCTACGACGGGAACTTCACCACCGTCACTCCTCCCGCCGGCGGCACCCCCACCACGACGTACGTCAACGGCCGCGGCAAGACCACCGAACTGCGCCAGTACCTCGGCGGCGCACCCACCGGCAGCTACCACGCCACCGCCTATACCTACGATCGCCTCGACCGGCTACGGACCACCACCGACCAGTCCAGCAACACCTGGACCACCAGCTACAACCGGCTCGGCCGGGTCGACTCGGCGACGGACCCGGACAAGGGCACGACCAGCGTCAGCTACGACCTGGGCGGCCGGCCGACCACGGTCACCGACGCGCGCCCCGGGTCCAGCACGACCATCAAGTACGACGAGCTCGGCCGTAAGACGGGCTTGTATGACGGGGTCGGTACGACCGGGTTCAAGCGGGCGTCGTGGACGTACGACACGCTGGCCAAGGGCCAGCTGACCTCGTCGACCCGGTACGTCGGTTCCGATGCGTTCACCAGCACCGTCACCGGCTACGACAACGGTTACCGCCCGCTGGGCGTCACGACGGTGATCCCGTCGAGCCTGACCATGCCGTGGTTGCCGAACGGCTCGTACACGACGTCGATGACGTACAACGTCGACGGGTCAGCGGCCACGCTGACGTACCCGGCGGCGGGCGGCCTGACCGCGGAGACGTTGACCAGCACCTACGACAATTCCGGCAACGCGCTGACGCTGAGCGGCCTGGAAACCTACGTGGCCGGGACGACCTATCAGGCGTTCGGCCCGGTGTACCAGCAGGTTCTCGGCTCCGGTTCGAAGCGGGTCCGGCAGACGACCGTCATTGACGAGGCGACCGGTCGGCTCACCAGTGCCAAGACCGAGACCGAGAACTCCGCCAGCCCCAACACGTGGGCGGAGCGGCTGACCGAAGGTTACGGCTACGACGCCGCCGGCAACGTCAAGAACATCAGCGAGACCCTCGGTGGGTCGGTCGTGTCCAACCAGTGCTTCGGCTACGACGCGCTGCGTGAGCTGACCGAGGCGTGGACGACGACCGCCGCGACCTGTCAGGCGAACCCGTCCACGGCCGTGGTCGGCGGGCCCGACCCTTACTGGACGAGCTACCAGTACGCCACCGGCACCAGCAACTACAACAGCGGCAACCGCACCCAGGAGATCCGCCACGCCATCGGCGGCGGCACCGACACCACCCGCACCTACACCTACCCGACCACCGGTAAGCGGCACACCCTCACCAGCGTGACCGCCGCGGGCGGCGGCACCGGCACCGACAGCTACACCTACGACGCCGCCGGCAACACGCTCACCCGCAACATCACCAGCAAGCCGGGCCAGACCCTGACGTGGGACAACGAGGGCCACCTCGCCACGGTCACCGACAGCACCGGCTCCAGCAGCTACATCTACGACGCCGACGGCACCCGCCTCGTCGCCAAGGACCCCGGCGGGGCGACGGTGTACCTGCCCGGCTACGAGCTGCGTAAGGTCGGCAGCACCGTTACCTGCACCCGCGACTACGGCGTCGCCAGCCGCACCCCGGCCGGCCTCACCTGGATCGCTGCGGACCACCACGGCAGCGGACAACTCGCCATCGACGCGGTCAGCCAGACCGCCACCCGGCGCAAGACCGACCCGTTCGGCAGCCCCCGCGGCACCGACCCCACCTGGCCCAACACCAGAGGTTTCGTCGGCGGCACCCGGGACGCGACCGGACTGACCCACATCGGCGCCCGCGAGTACGAACCACTGACCGGCCGATTCATCTCCGACGACCCGATCACCGACTACAACGACCCGCTCCAGATCAACGGCTACATGTACGCCGCCGCAAACCCCGTCACCAACAGCGACCCGACCGGCCTGCGCACCTGCTCCGGCCCGGAGGACTGCGGCCAAGGTCTCGGAGGTACCAAGGAGGACTACTCGCACGGCAACCCCTTCTGGGGCAGCGGCGTGGACAAGAAGCACTCAGCCAAGAACAAGAAGATCTGCGGCGGCAACGGCAACTGCTGGCGCGGCAAGCCGCAGAAGTCGAAGCCGGGCCTGTCGGTGCAGCAGCAGAACTGCGCCGGTATGAGCGCCCGCGCCTGCGAGGCGTACACCGAGAGGGAGGCCCAGTTCCGGGCGGAGCACCAGAAGCCCAAGCTTTCTGCGGCAGCTGGCACCGTGCATGGTGCCGACGACTCGAAGTGGAGCTTCGGCGTGTGCTCTGGCGCCTCCGGCGCGTTCGGGGGCGGGTACGGTCGTACTGAATGCGTTGGTTTCGACCAGGACGGCGTCGGTACCTTCCAGACAACGGGGTGGAGCGTGGGACCGAACGTCGGCTTCTTGGCCGGCGGTGGGGGCTTCGTCTCCAACGGCGACATTCATGATCAGGCTGGCCCGTTCCGTACCGGTGAGGCCAGCGGCGGTGCGGATGTTGCCGCGAGCGTCGAGATCGCGTCCGGAACCGGAGCGGACGGCCAGCAGGTGCACACACTGACCGCACTGGGCGGTGTCGGTCTCGGTGCCGGTGCTGCCGTCGGGCAATCGAACACGAAGATCACCTCGTACCACACCTGGTACGAAATCTTCCACCCGAAGAAGTTCTGGTAGCCGTGACACGGCGATCAGCAGGACGGAGCAGCGATGGGATCACCGGCGTATGAGCCGTTCCGCCGAATGCGGGCGTCGGCGGCGTATCGGGTCTTCATCACGGGGATCGAGGTGCTGCTGGTCGTCGTGGCGGTCCGTGGCCTGGTGTGGCTGCTCGACGTGCTGCACGCACCTCAAGCGGTTATCGTTCCCCTCGACGTGGCCAGCACCGTCGTCTGGTTTCCCGCGGTCTTGACAACCGCCGTGTCGATGGTCGTCCTCGTCGGCATCGGCAGACGATGGGGTAGTCCAAGCGGTATCAGCATTTCCGGACAGCTCGAGTTCACACTGATGGTTCTCGACGACCTTCGCCATCCCTTCAGCTGGCCGAGCCGACCATACATCCGCTGGTGACCCGACCCCCGACGACCGTCCCGTGCGGGCGGTCGTCGGGGGAGCCTGCGGCCGATCGACCGCGGGCGTGCACGGGATCAGGGCACGGCGAACCCACCCGTCTTGGCGGTGAAGGTGACCGGGACGGACATGAAGTCGCGGACGCCGGTGCCGGGCGCATGCGGGCGTAGTACAGGCGGACGTCGCGGCCGGAGCTCTGGTCGCCGCCGTCGCCGATGAGGGGCGGGGTACCAGATCCGGTCGTACGGCGGTGCCGGGGCGAGCAGGAGGACCGGTGGGGTCCAGTTGAGCAGGCCGACGCCGCTCAGCCGGAAGACCCGCATCAGCCCGGTTCGGCACCACCGACGGGGTGCCGACCGACGCCGTGAACGGGCCGGCGTCGACCACGGCGGCGCGGGCCGCGGGCGGCGCGACGAGCAGGGCGCCGAGCCCGATCAGGACGGCCCGTACCCCGCGCGGTGACGTTGTCGAACGTGGCGGCGGCGTTGAACGTGCGCACGCCGGTCAGCCCGGTGCCGAAGGTGCGGTCGGTGACGGTCAGCTTCGGGCTGATCGACAGTCTGCCGGAGGCGGTGACCGCCTGGCCACCCTGCTCACCTGGGCCAAGCGCAGGGCTGATGGTGAACCGGCCGCCTACCTGCGCATTGAGCCGTTCTTAGGCGGCGCTTGAGCGGCCGTGGCCAGGCTGTCGGCCATGAAAATCTTCCGGCGCCGCTTCGGCGCGTTGCTCACAAGCGGCGTTGGCCGCCACGACCGGTGCCAGGCGGATCTCCACCGAGGGAACTTTACATTGGCGAGCGCCGTGCCACCGGCCCTTCCGGGCGCACGGCGCGAAGGTTTGACGCGGTCGGCGGCCGGCCCGCCGGCGGCGTACCACCGTCTGCTCGAAGCCCTGCCGGCGCCGGGCCACGGGCGTGGATCGGTGGCGCAGCGTGCAGTCCTATCTGCGCCGGCACGCGGTCCAGCACGACGTCGACGCCGGGCTCCTCGACGACCTGCTGTCCGACGGTGGATTGCTGGTCAACGCCGACCCCGCGAACGCCACGGCCGTGCTCCAGGCAGGAACGTTCCACACGCCAGACCTGCGACGCACAGGGCGGCCTGTCATGCAGCGCTGGGCGCGGGCCGTCAACTTCTTGCGCACAGTTTGCCCACCGGGGCGGTCGTACGGTCACCACGCTGCGCTGACGCGTGGGCCGTGCCGAAGGAGAAAATTGATGACCGTGCCTGATCCGGTGGCAGGCGATGCACCGCCGTTCTGGTTCCTCGGCGGACAGGCACGCATCGTCGTGCCGGGCGCCGTGACGGGACGGGCGATGAGCGTGCTGGAGTTCCGGGACCCCGGCGGGCAGGCGCCGCCGCTGCATGTGCACGACGCCGAGGAGGAAGTGTGGGTCGTCCTCGACGGGGAGATCAGCTTCTTCGTCGGTGACCGGTGGCTGGATCTCGGTGCCGGGCAGATCGCCCACGGGCCGCGGGGAGTGCCGCACAGCTACGTGGTGCGCTCGCCGCAGGCCCGGATGGCCGTCGTCTACTCGCCGTCCGGGATCGAGGAGTGGTTCGCCGTCAACGGTACCCCGGTGTCCACTGTGGACGAGGCGCCGCCGGCGTTCGACATCGGCGCGATCGTCGCGTCCGCGGCGGCGTTCCGCCTCACCGTGGTCGGGCCGCCGCCGGACGGGACCGCTGCGCACCCGACGCTTGCCAGCTGACATGCCGAACCACGCAGGAGACGAAATGACGACTGAACACCAGACGAGCCGCCGCACGGTCCTCGGGCTGCTGAGCGCCGCGGCCGTGCCCACCGCGGCCCTGATGCTGCCGGGCGGTGCGCACGCGGCACCCGCCGGCGCGGGAGGGCTGCCGGACTACCTGCCGATCCCCAGCGGCTCGGCCGGGCCCGAGCTCAACGCCGACGGATACCATGTCGGGCGGATCAAGGACGAGCTGTACTGGGTCACCGACGGCTTCTACCAGGCGATGCTGCTGAGCACCCGCGAAGGCGTCGTGCTCGTGGACGCCCCGCCGACCATCGGCCACAACCTGCTGCGGGCGGTCCAGGACGTGACGAGGGCGAACGGGCGGCCCGGACGGGTCACGCACCTGGTCTACTCCCACTCCCACGCCGACCACATCGGCGCCGCCGTGCTGTTCGGCCGGCGGGTCGAGCGCGTCGCGCACGTGGAGACGAAACGGCTGTTGCGCGCCGCGGGCGACCCGAACCGGCCGCTGCCGACCGTCACGTTCGAGGACCGGCATGTGCTGCGCGTCGGCGGTGAACGGCTGGAACTGGAGTACCACGGGCCCAACCACTCACCCGACAACATCTTCGTCCACGCGCCGGCCCACGCCACGCTCATGGTCGTGGACGTGCTCTACCCGGGATGGGTGCCGTTCAAGAACCTCGCCGTGTCACAGGACATCCCGGGCTGGACGGACGCGCAGCGCAGAGCGATGCAGTACCCGTGGACCACGCTCGTCGGCGGTCACCTCGGCAGGCTCGGCACCCGCGCCGACGGTGACCTGCAACGCCAGTACGTCATCGACCTGGAGGCGAGCGCCCGGGCCACGCTGGCCGCTCTCGACCCCGCGCCGTTCTTCGGCAAGTACCTGCCGGCCGGCAACGCGTGGGCGATCTTCAAGACCTACCTCGAGGAGGCCGCGCGGCGCACCGCCGAGCCCGTCGCGGCCAAGTACGCCGGGGTGCTGGCCGCGGCCGACGTGTTCACCGTCGACAACGCCTTCGCCATGCTCGAGTCGTTGCGCATCGACGCCGGCGTGCTCGGACCCTTCAGCATCCGCCCCTGATCCGCCCCGAGCGAGGAGATCACCATGCCGTTCTTCACCGTCGGCACCGAGAACAGCGCCGACATCGACCTGTACTACGAGGACCACGGCGCCGGACGCCCGGTCGTGCTGATCCACGGATACCCGCTGGACGGCGGCTCCTGGGAGAAGCAGGTCCCGGCGCTGCTGGACGCCGGACACCGTGTCATCACCTACGACCGGCGCGGGTTCGGCCGATCCGGGCGCCCGACCACAGGCTACGACTACGACACCTTCGCCGCCGACCTGCACGCCCTCATGACGCGGCTCGACCTGCGCGACGCCGTCCTGGTCGGCTTCTCCATGGGCTCCGGTGAGGTCGGCCGGTACCTCGGCACGTACGGCTCGGAACGGGTCGGCGCCGCCGCGTTCATCGCAGCGCTCGAACCGTTCCTGCTGCGTACCGACGACAACCCGGCCGGCGTCGACGGCGCCGTGTTCGCCGGCATCCTCGAGGCCGTCACCAGGGACCGGTACGCCTACTTCACCGACTTCTACAACGACTTCTACAACGTCGACGAGAACCTCGGCACCCGGTTGAGCAGCCAGGCCGTCAACGCCAGCTGGGTGGTGGCCGCGGGCGCGTCGGCCTACGCGTCGGTCGCCGCGGTCCCGACCTGGACGACCGACTTCCGCGCCGACATCGGCAGGATCGACGTCCCGGCCCTGATCGTGCACGGCACCGCGGACCGCATCCTGCCGATCGACGCGACCGCCCGCCCGTTCCGGCGGCTGCTGCCGCAGGCGTCCTACGTGGAGATCGAGGGCGCACCGCACGGCCTGCTGTGGACCCACGCCGAGGAGGTCAACGCCGCACTCCTGACCTTCCTCAAGCAGTGACCCGGCAGTGACCACGGTCATCGAGTCGGCGGCCCGAGCCACCACCTGACGCCGCAACCACCTCCACAGGAACGGACAATCATGCGTCTGAACTTCCGGTCGCGGGTCGCCGCGGCCGTCGCCATCGGCCTCGTCCTCATCCTCACCCCACTGCGGTCGGTGGCCGCACCGGGCGGGCATCCGCACGACGAACCGCGGCTCCCGGCCGGGTTCACCGAACAGCAGGTGCAGGCCGGCCCGGTCCGGATCAACTACGTGCGTGGCGGGCACGGCCCGACGCTGGTGCTGCTGCACGGGTTCCCGGAGACCTGGTTCACGTGGCGCAAGGTCATGCCCGAGCTCGCGAAGCACTACACGGTCATCGCCCCGGACCTGCCCGGCGCGGGCCGCAGCGACGCCCCCGCCGGCGGCTACGACAAGAAGAGCATGGCCGCGGTGGTGCACGCCCTGCTCGGCCGGCTCGGCCTCGACCGCGACATCCGGCTCGTCGGCCACGACATCGGCACCATGGTCGCCTACGCCTACGCCGCCGCGCACCCGGCCGACGTGCGCAAGCTCGTGCTCAGCGAGGCACCGCTCCCGGACCAGTCGATCTACGACTTCGCGGCGCTGACCAAGGACGGCCCCGGCGCGTGGAACTTCGGCTTCTTCAGCCTCACCAACGGCCTTCCGGAGCGGCTCCTCGACGGCCGGGAGGCGCTGTGGGTGCAGCTGTTCACCGACTCGCTGGAGGTCCGCAAGGACGGCGTCGGGCCGGTGGAGGTCCGGGAGTTCGCCTCGTACCTGCGCGACGACGCGCACCTGCGGGCCAGCTTCGAGTGGTTCCGGGCGTTCCCGCAGGACATCGCCGACAACGAGGTGTACGGGCGGACGAAGCTGACGATGCCGGTCCTCGCCATCGGCGCCCGGGGCAGCCTGCGTGAGCTGGTGGCCGAGCAGGTCGAGCGGTACGCCACCGATGTCACCGGCACCGTGGTGGAGGGCTCCGGCCACTGGCTCTACGAGGAGCGGCCCGCCGAGATGACGAGGCTGCTCATCGACTTCCTGCGCTGAGTCCGCCGGCCAGCTGGTCCAGCCTCGGCTGGACCAGCTCCGGTTGCGGGGACTGCAGACCTTGCAGGATGCGCAGCGCCACCCGCCAGACGAGCCCCGCGGCGTCGGCGTCACCGGCGTCGTGGTGCACGTCGCCCAGCCTGATCAGCGACGCGGCCTCCTGGCACGAGTCGCCCTCCCTGGCGTACAGCTCGACCGCCCGCCGGTAGTGACGGACCGCCTGCGGGTGGTCGTGCAGGCCGTGGTGGATGGCGCCGAGACTGTCCAGGCAGGCCGCCTCGCCGTGCCGGTCGCCCAGCTCGCGGAACAGCGCCAGCGCCTGCTCGCAGCGCGGCTCGCCGAGGCGGGGCTGACCGAGCCTGGTGTACGCGAACCCGATCTCGTTGAGCGCCTTGGCCAGCCCGAGCCGGTGCCCGGCGGCCCGGTACAGCTTCTCGGCCCGCTGGCAGTGCAGCAGCAGCCGGTCGTACCGGCCGCCGACCTGGTACGAGTAGCCGATGCCACGCTCGACGTGGGCCTGGCAGGCGAGGTCACCGAGGGCGACGTAGCCTTCCAGGGCGGCGGCGAAGTGGGTGCGCGCCTCCTCCGGACACCCCGCTCCGGTCAGCGCGTGACCGAGGTCGCGGTGCGTGTCGGCGAGGACCGCCGGGTCGGCCAGGCGCCGTGCCGCGGCGAGCGCGGTCCTGCGGTTGGCGACCAGATCGTGCACATGCCCCTGGCGGCGCTGGAACGTGTCCAGCGTCCACGCCAGCTGCCACGTGAGCTCGTCCGCCCCGGCGGTGGCGAGGCGGGCGACGAACGCCTGCAGCGCCCGGTATTCCGCGGTGAGCCAGGACAGAGCGCGGTCCTGGTCGGCGAGCGGCTCGACGGTCGTGCCCGGCCCGGGTGCGGTGAGGACGATCGGTTCCCGCCCCGGCGCCAGCAGCAGCGCGGCCCGGTGCGCGGTGTGGAGGTAGTGCTCCACCAGCCGGGCACCGGCGGCACCGCGTTCCGCGTCGGGCTCGACGGTGTGGACGAGGTCCGCGGCGTACGCCCGGACCAGGTCGTGAAAGGCGAACCGGGCCGGGGTGTGCTCGGTGACGAGGCCGGTGCGGACCAGCTCGCCGAGCTGCGGCCTGACCCGTCCCGGCGCGAGACCGGCGAGGCTCGCCGCGGCGAGGACCGGCACGTCCGCGCCGGGGTGCAGGCCGAGCAGCCGGAACAGTCGTGCCGCGTCGGCGTTGAGCGCACGGTACGACCAGGAGAAAACCGTCCGGACGTCGCTGTCCGGGTCGCCGGTGGTGAGCGTGTCCAGCCGGCCGCTCTCGTCGCGCAGCTCCGCGGCCAGGACCCCCATCGGCAGGTGCGGGTCCGTGGCGGCGCGGGCGGCGACGATGGCCAGGGCGAGCGGCAGCCCGGCGCACCGGCCCACGATCTCGTCGACGGCCCGCGGGTCGGCGGCGACCCGTGCGGCGCCGAGCCGGTGCACCAGCAGCTGGCGGCCTTCGTCGGGCGGGAACAGGCCGAGCGGGATCGGGGTGGCGCCGTCGGAGGCGATGAGCCCGGCGAGCCGGTCGCGGCTCGTCACCAGCACGAGGCAGCCGGCCGTGCCGGGCAGCAACGGGCGGACCTGGGCGGTGTCGCGGGCATTGTCGAGCAGCACCAGCATGCGCCGGCCGGCCAGTTCGCTGCGGTACAGCGCGGCGCGGGCGTCGAGGCTCGCCGGGATCCGGTGCGGCTGGACGCCGAGTGCCTCCAGGAATCGGGCCAGGGCCTCGGACGGGTCCATCACCTGCCCGGTGGGGGAGAAGCCGTGCAGGTCGACGTACAGCTGGCCGTCGGGGTAGCGGCCGGCGACCCGGTGCGCCCAGTGCACCGCAAGGGTGGTCTTGCCGATGCCGGCCATGCCACTGATCGAGCCGATCACGACCGAGGCCGGGGATGCGTCGCCGGGCAGCAGGGCCAGGGCGGCGGCCAGTTCGGCGCGGCGGCCGGTGAATGTGGCCGGGTCCAGTGGCAGCTGGGCGACCCGCGGGGTCACCGGCACGGTCGGCGCCGGCACGGCTGACGGGTCCGGCGCGGTCGGGCGCAGGACGCGGTCGCGTGCGGCGGCCACCTCGGCACCGGGGTCGAGGCCGAGGTCGTCGCGCAGACGGGCCCGGACGGTGTCGTAGCGGCGCAGCGCCGCCGCCTGCTGGCCGGTCGCGGCGAGCAGCAGCATGAGTCGTGCCTGCAACGCCTCGTCCAGTGGGGCCCGGTCGGCGGCGGCCTCCACGCCCCGCAGCACCACCGCCGGTGCCCCCGCGGCGAGCGCGGCGTCGGCCGCTTCACGGGCCGTGGCCTCGTACTCCCGGTCCAGTGCGGCGAAGACCGGCAGCCCGCGGATCTCCGCGGCGACGGTGCCGGCCACGGGCCCCTGCCACAGGTCCAGCGCCTGCCCGAACAGCGCCACCCGGGACCCCGCGTCGCCGTCGGCCCTGGCCTGCGCCAGCAACCGCCGGAACCGCAGCAGGTCCACCGTGTCGGCGTCGCCGTCGAGCCGGTACCCGCCGCCGGCGCGGGTCAGCCAGCGGCCCGCGCTGCGGGTCGCCAGGTCCGGCTCCAGGGCCCGGCGGAGCATCCCGACGCTGCGGTGCACCGCGTTGACGGCCGAAGCCGGCGGGTCCTCGCCCCACAGGACGTCGACGATCTCCGTCAGCCCGACCGGCTGCCCGGCCCGGGCCAGCAGCACCGCGAGCACGGACCGCTGCTGGGGGGCGCCGAGGTCGACCTCTGCATCGGACCGCCAGACCCGGACCGGCCCCAGGACGGTGAACCACATGTTGGCCATGACCGGACGGTAGAGCCCCGGCGGCGGGCGTCGCTTGTGTCAGATGACGGTACGTGGCATGACGGCGAAGTTCGGTTCGTTGACGTTCGACATCGTCAGCTCCTCTCCGTGTGCGGCGATGACAGGGATCGGTTCCGCAGCCACGTCAGGGCGGCGTCGGCGACCGCCCGCCAGCGGCTGTCGATGGTCAGGCAGTGGCCGCGGTCGGGGAACACGACGACGTCGGTCGCCCGGGTCGCCGGGGCATGGTGCTGCCCGCCACCGGTGATCAGCAGCAACGGGCCACGCGGCGCCTGGGCCGGGTCCCCGTCGGCGGAGCGGTGCGGGTCGAAGCCGGCGGCGGTGGCCTCGAACAGCGGCCTGCAGGGAGCCGGGATGCTCCAGCGGTCGTACAGCTCGGCCGACTCCTGCGCACTGACGGCGCTGCCGAAGACGGACCGGAACTGTTCCGCGGTCAGCGACACCGCCTTGCGCCGGTTGGCCGGGTTGCTGAACAGCGGCAGTGCCGGCGGCACGTCCGTGATCCGTGCGGCGTCGATGGCGACGGCGGCGGCCGCGAGGCCCTGCCCGAGCAGCCGCTGGGCGATGATCCCGCCGAAGGAGTGCCCGACCAGGACGGGTCGGTCCGGCAGCGCGGCGATCAGGGCGGTGTAGTGCGCCACGATGTCGTCGATGCCGTGGTCGGCGATGCTCTCGGGGTTGTCGCGGGCGTCCTGCACGGTGTCGGGATGCCCTGGCCAGCCCGGCGCGGACGCCCGATGGCCCGCCGCGCCGAACAGCTCGATCCACGGGCGCCACGAGCTGGCGTGCAGCCAGGGACCGTGGATGAACAGCACAGGCGGTCCGGTCATGACGTCCTTCCGCGATGGCGAAACGGTGGTGACGTCACGAAACCACCGGGGCGTGACCGCTCGCATCGGGGTCACACCCCAGTCGTTGACGGGCGGCGCCCGCTGGGGTCAGGCGTCGGTGCGCAGCGCGGCGCCGAGCTGCCGGCGGGAGGTGACACCGAGCTTCCGGAACACCTTGTTGAGGTGGTACTCCACGGTCGAGGCGGTGATGTACAGCCGGGTGGCGATCTCGGCGTTGGTGACACCGTCGGCGGCCAGACCTGCCACCTGCCGCTCCTGCGGGGTGAGGTCGTGCTCGGTCCGCGGGTCGCGCCGGCGGGCCTGCTCGCCGGTGGCGAGCAGCTCCACCCTGGTCCGTTCCGCGAAACCGGCCGCGCCCATGGCGGTGAACATGTCGTAGGCGGTGCGCAGCTGCACCCGGGCGTCGGCGCGGCGCTTGCGGCGGCGCAGCCACTCGCCGTAGAGCAGGTGGGCGCGGGCGAGCTCGGTGACGATCAGTGTCTCGTTCAGCCGGGCGATCGCCTGTTGGTACAACGGTTCGGCGTGCTCGTCTCCGGCCAGCAGCGCGCCGGCCCGGGCGAGCAGCCCGAGCGTCCACGGTGTCGCGGTGGCCTCGGCCTGATCCGCCAGGCGGGCGTACGCGGCCTCGGCCGAGGCCCGGTCACCGGCGCGTACCCCGGCCTCGACGACGTCGGGCAGCATCCGGTTGCCTTCGCCCGGCAGGTCGCCGCGGCAGGCGCGCAGGATGCTGGCGAGCGCCTCGGGGTAGTTGCCGAGGCTCAGCTCCAGCAGGCAGAGCGTGTAGTGCGCGTGGTTGGCCATGGTCGCCACGCCGAAGCCGCCGCCCCAGTCGTTGATCGCCACCGCCGCCGCGGCGCGGGTCTCCTCCACGCGACCCTGCCACGCCAGCAGCTCCACCCGGTGTGCCGGCCCTTCCGGGATACCCATCGCACGGTCGATCTCCTGCGCCTCACCGAAGTACGCCTCGGCCAGGTCGAACCGCCCGGCGTACAGCTCGCAGCTCGCCAAGGCCTTGAGCGTGTCGTTGACGGCGTGCAGCCCGCCACGCTCGCGGCTCAGCATCAGGATCCGCTCGGCCACCGCCCGGAACCCCCGGTCGTCCCAGGACTCCTCGGCCGCGAAGCACCCCACGAACGAGATCGGCATTCCCGCCTGCACGAGGTCGTCGGTGCACAGCGCCGCGACGGCCGCGCGCATCAGCGGAAGCGCCCGCACATGCCCTTCGGTGATCCGGACCGTGCAGGCCTCGACCAGCCGGTCGGTGACAGGAGAGCGGTCCGACACCTGCCACGGCATCGCGCGGATAGCCCGGCAGAACTCCTCCAGGGTGGTCCCGGCGGTGTGCTCGCGGGTGATCAGCGCCGCGGTGAGCGCGTCGAACGCCATGTCCCGGGCCAGCCGCTCATCGTGCGGGGCGGCCTCCCCGATCGCCGTCAACAGCATCGACGCCGCGACCTTCACCTGGCCGAACATCGACGCGATCGACGCCCGCAGCCGCTGGACCGAGGCCCGTCCCACCGGCGTGTCCGGGTCGGATGTGAGCTGCGTGAGGACGGTCTGCGCCTTGACCGCGTCGCCGATGAGGAAGTGGGCCTGGGCGGCGGCGACGAGCCGGCGGGTCCGCTCCTGCCGGTCGGGCGTCATCGCCGCCGAGCGGGACAGGTACATCGCCTGGGCGGCGTAACCGCCACGACTCCCGGCGCGCTCCGACGCGCGTTCCAGCTGCGCCGCGACGTCCTCGTCGAGGCCGGGGGCCGCCTCGGCGAGGTGCCAGATCCGCTGGTCCGAGCCGGGGCCGGCGGCGTCGGCGAGCGCCAGGTGGACGCGCCGCCGGTCCGCTGTCACGGCGCCGCCGTAGACGGCGGAGCGGATCAGCGGGTGCCGGAACGCCAGCCGGTCCCGCTGGGTCAGGATGCCGGCGGCCATCGCGGCTTCCGCGGCGTCGAGCCCCACGCCGAGGTCGGTGGCGGCCTGCCACAGCTCGCCGGGATCACCGGTCGAGGCGGCCGAGATGAGCAGCAGCAGCGTCTGCGTGTCCGCCGGCAGCATCCGGACCCGGCGCAGGAAGTGCGCCTCCATCCTCGGCCCGACCGGCAGCGGCGCCGGCGAGAGCGGACCGGTGATCTGTTCACCGCCGAGCTCCAGCAATGCCAGCGGGTTGCCGCCGGTCTCCTCGATGACCCGCTCGACGGCGCCGGGGGCCACGGTGCCGCCCGTCTCCAGCAGCAACCGCCGCGCGTCCGGCGCGGCGAGACCGTGCAGCGCGAGCACCGGCAGCCCGGCGAGGACCTGCCCGACCGGCTGTTCGTCGCGGGTGCCCAGCACCATGCCGATGCCGTCGGCCTGCAACCGGCGCCCGATGAACGCCAGCACCTCCACCGTCTCGCGGTCCAGCCAGTGCACGTCGTCGACCAGGCACAGCAGCGGCCGCTCGACGGCGACGTCCGACAGCAGGGTGAGCGCGGCCAGCCCGACCAGGAACCGGTCCGGTGGCGGGCCGGCGACCATCCCGAACGCGGCGCCGAGCGCGGCACGCTGCGGGGCGGGCAGCGCCGGCGTCCGGTCGAGGAACGGCAGGAGCAGCCGGTGCAGCCCGGCGAACCCGAGCTGCGTCTCCGCCTCCATGCCGACCACCCTGGCCACCAGGACGTCCGGCGCCTGTGCGGCCGCGAAGTCCAGCAGTCGGGTCTTGCCGATGCCGGGCTCGCCGACCAGCACCAGCGCACCGCTCAGGCCGTCGCGGACCGTGCCCAGCAGGGCGTCGAGGGCCGCGCACTCCTCCTGCCGGCCGAGCAGCGGCGGAACCGGACGTCCTTCGGCGGTCGGAGGCACCCTTCCCCCGTTCCGGGCCGGAACCAGCCCAGTTGATCTTCTGCCCTCGCCGGAGCATCTTCCCACACGTGGGAGCGCTCCTCGAACCGACCGTGCCGGCATGTGTACCCTCAGGACCGACACGGGCGGGCCGACCTGGGCGGGTGACCTTCGGTATGCCAGGCGAGCACCTGTACGGCCGCGACGCCGAACTGCGGCAGCTGACCACGCTGCTGCACGGTGTCCGCGAGCGCGGCGGCGCGCTGGTGCTGCGCGGCGAGGCCGGCATCGGCAAGACCCGGTTGCTGACGGAGGCCCGCCGGGTCGCCGCCACCGGCGGGATGCTGGTCCTCACCACCGCCGGCGTCGAGGCGGAGGCCAGGGTGCCGTTCGCGGGCCTGCACAAGTTGCTGCGTCCCGTCCTGGCCCGCGCGGAGGCGCTGCCCGGCCCGCAGCGCGACGCGGTGCACGGCGCGTTCGGCATGGCCGACGTGGCCACCCCCGACCTGTTCCTCGTCGCGCTCGCCGTGCTCAACATCCTCGCCGACGCCGCCACAGGACCCACCGCCCTGCTCGTCGTGGAGGACGCGCACTGGCTGGACCCGGCCACCGCGGAGATCCTCGGGTTCGTCGCACGGCGCCTCGACGCGGACCCGGTGCTGCTGCTGGCCGCCGTTCGCGACGGCTTCCCCACCTCCTTCGGCGCCGACCTGCCGCAGCTGCGCCTGGACCGGCTCGACGAGACCGCCGCCGCTGCCGTCCTCGACGCGCACGCCGCCGACCTGCCGGCCGGCGTGCGACGGCAGCTGCTGCTGGATGCCGCCGGCAACCCCCTCGCCCTGGTCGAGCTGTCCACGATCACCGCCGGGCACACCGCGGCGTCCGGACCGCCCGGTCCGGCGGCCGCGGCCCTGCGCCCGCTCACCGACCGGCTGCAGGAGGCGTTCGCGGCCAGGGCGGTCCAGCTTCCCGCGGCGACCCGGACCCTGCTGCTCGTCGCCGCGACCAACGACGGCGACGCCCTGTCGGAGACCCTCGCCGCGGCGACGCTCGTCGCCGGCACCGCCGTCACCGTCGGCGACCTGCCGCCGGCCGTCGCGGCGTCGCTGGTCGACGTCGACGGTGACCGCATCCGGTTCCGGCACCCGCTGATGCGTTCAGCGATCCACCAGCACGCCGACCTCCAGCAACGGCACGCCGCGCACGCCGCACTGGCCCAGGTCCTCGCGGGCCAGCACGACCGCAGCGGCTGGCACCGGGCCTCGTCCAGCCACGGACCGGACGAGGACGTCGCGGCCGACCTCGAGCAGATCGCCGCCGCGGCCCGCCGTCGCGGCGCGGCCGTCGCGGCGCTGACCGCCCTCGAACGCTCCGCGCAGCTCACCGACGACCCGGTCCGGCGGGCCGCCCGGTTGCTGCGCGCCGCCGAGGCCGCCGTCGAGCTCGGCCGGCAGGACGTGGTCCACCGGCTGCTGCGCGACGCCGCAACCGTCGAGCTGTCCTCATGGCAACGGGCCCAGCTGCTGTGGATCGAGGCCAGCTTCGGCGACGGGCTCCGCGACGAGCACCGCCAACCGGCACGGGTCGCCGACGTCGCTGAACGGGTCGCTGCCGACGGGCACGTCGACGTCGCACTCCGGCTGCTCAACGGCGCGGCGCTGCGATCATTCTGGACCGAGGCGGACCTGCCGAGCAGGCACCGGCTCGTCAGCGTCGCCGAAGCACTGCCGATCCCCGCCGACGACCCGGACCTGTTGGCGATCCTCGCGTTCGCGGCACCGATCGAACGCGGCGCCGCGGTGATCGACAGCCTTCGCCGCGGCGCGGAGCGGGCCGCCGGCAACGCCGAGGCGCTCCGCCTGGTCGGCAGCGCCGCGGTCCTGGTCGGTGCGTTCGACCTCGCCGAGGCCTGCTGCACCGCGGCGCTGCCGGCATTGCGGGCGCAGGGCCGCCTCGGGCTCGTCGCGCGGGCGTCGGGGGCGCAGGCGTGGAGTGCCGCCCACCTCGCCGACCTCAACGTCGGCATCCCCGCCGCCGAGGAGTGCACCCGCCTGGCCCGGGAGACGTCGCAGCCGCTGTTCGTCGGCATCGGCCAGGCGACCGGTGCCGTTCTCGCCGCCCTGCGCGGCGACGAGCCGGGCGTGCAGGCCCTTGCCGGCGCCGCCGAGCAGGGCGCCATGTCCGGCCGGGTCCGACCGGTCCTCGCCACCGCGCGGCTCGCCCGGGGGCTCGCCGCGCTCGGCGCCGGCCGCTACGCCGACGCGTTCGAACAGTTCCGCCGGATGCACGACCCGGTCGACCCCTCGTTCCACCCGGCGCTGCGCTGCTTCGCCCTGGCCGAGCTCGCCGACGCCGCCGTGCACAGCGGTCAGGCCGGCGCCGTCGCCGGGATCGTCGCCGAGCTCGAGACGTTCGCGCTGCAGACACCGTCACCGGCCCTGCACGGTGGGCTGCGGCACGCCCGTGCGGTCCTCGCCGGCGACACCGCCGCCGAGGCGCTGTTCCAGGCCGCGTTGCAGGTCGACGTCGGACGCTGGCCGTTCGCCCGGGCCCGGCTGCAGCTCGCCTACGGACGCTGGCTGCGCCGCCAGCGCCGGGTCGCCGAGTCCCGCGCCCTGCTGCGCACGGCGATGGACACGTTCCACACCCTGGGCACCGTCCCGTGGGGGGAGCAGGCGCGGCAGGAGCTACGCGCCGCCGGTGAGACCAGCCGCAGGCGCGGCGTCGACGCCCGTGACCGGCTCACCGCGCAGGAGCTGCAGATCGCGCAGCTCGCCGCGGAAGGCATGACGAACCGCGAGATCGGCGAACGGCTGTACCTGTCGCACCGCACCGTCAGCTCACACCTGCACCGCATCTTCCCGAAGCTGGAGATCACCTCGCGAGCCCAGCTGGCCGGCCTCGTCCACGTCCAGGCCGGCCGCTGACCTACAACGTGCTGACTACAACGTGCTGACTACAACGTGCTGACGAGGCCGCCGTCGACGGCGAAGTCGGCGCCGGTGACGTTCGCGGTGCGGTCACTGGCCAGCAGCAGCACCAGATCCGCGACCTCCTGCGGGCGGGTGAACCGGCCGGTGACGGACTCACCGGCGGCCCGGTCGGCGACCGCGCCGGGGTCACCGCCGCCCAGCGAGCGGGCGACGGTTGCCGCGACCCCGTCGTCGCCGAGCCACAACCCGGTGCTCACCGGCCCGGGGCTGACCGTGTTGACCCGCACCCCACGCCCTCCGAACTCCTTCGACAGCGACTTGGAGAAGCTGGCCAGGGCGGCCTTCGCGGCGCTGTAGTCGATGACGAGCGGGTCGGGCAGCGTGGCGTTGACCGACCCGACCGTGACGATGCTGCCCGCGCCACTGGCCAGCAGGTGCGGCAGCGCCGCCCGGGTCGTGCGGACCGCGGCGAGGAGGTTCAGCGTCAGCGTCGCCGTCCACTCCTCGTCGGTGACGGCCAGGAATCCGGCTGTGCGTGGCCGCACCGCTCCGACGTTGTTGACCAGGATGTCGAGCCCGCCGAACGCGGTCACGGCGGTGTCGACGAGCCTTGCCGGTCCGTCCGCGGTGCTCAGGTCGACCTCGACGACCCGCACGTCGGCGCTACCGCTCAGCTGTGTGAGGTCGGGTCCGGCGGTCCTGGCCCCCGCCACGACCCGGACCCCCTCAGCGGCCAGGGCCTGGGTGACGGCCAGGCCGATGCCTTTGCTGGCGCCGGTGACCACCGCGGTCTTGCCCGAAAGATGCAGATCCATGGCGTGTTCCTCTCTGGTACGCGCGGCGGCCGTCGCACGGGACGGCGGCCGCGCCGGCCGGTCAGTCCCGCGTCACCTCAGAGCCCGTTGCGCCGTAGCCACGCCAGGCTCTCGTCGGCGACCGCCCGCCAACCGCTGTCGATCGTCAGCGAGTGGGCGCGGTCGGGGAAGTCGAGGATGTCGGTGACCGCGTGGGAGTGCCGGTACTGCTTGAGAGTCGCCCGGGTCACCGACTCCGGCACCGTGTGGTCCCGCCCGCCCGTGATGAGCAGCAGCGGACCCCGCAGCTCGTTGGCCGTGTCCACCTTGGCGGGGGAGTGCGGGTCGAAGTTCGCCGCCGCCGCCTCGAACAGCGGCTTGCCCGGCGCCGGGACCGCCCACCGGTCGAACAGCTCCTGCGACTCCTGCTCGGTGACGGCGTTGCCGAACGCGAACCGGAACTGCTGCGCCGTCAACGACACCGCCCGGTGCTTGTTCGCCGGGTTCCGGAACACCGGCAGCGTCGCGCGCAACGCCGACAGCGGCAGCGGCAGCACACCTTTGATCTGTGCCGCGTCGACGGCCACCGCCGCGGCGGCGAGATCCTGGCCGAGGAGCTTCTGCGCGATCATGCCACCGAACGAGTGCCCGATCAGGATCGGCTTCGCCGGCAGGCCCGCGATCACCTTCGCGTAGTGCTCGACGACGTCGTCGATGCCGTGGTCGGCGACCGCCTCCGGATGCTCCCGCGCCTCGGCGACGGTTCCCGGCTCACCCGGCCAGCCCGGGGCGACCGGCTCGTAGCCTTCCGCCCGGAACAGCTCGACCCACGGCTGCCAGGACGATGCGTGCAACCACAGTCCGTGGATGAAGACGACAGGCGTGCTCATCGCTGCGCTCCTTCGTTGTCCGTCAAGACCGTCGACGCCGGTCTCCCCGCACGTTAGGCCTGCCTTGTGCGCAATCAGTGGGCAAAAACTTGTCGCCCACCACCGCGCCACCTGCGGAAGGTCACCGTCTGATTCCCGTACGTCTTTAAGCCAAACTTAAGCCGGAAAAGCGTAATCGAGTGGGGTCCGCGACCGGGCCAGCAACGCTGGGAAAGCGCATTTCTAAGAGTTCCTTTGCGACTTGAAGTAAGCCTCTGAGCTGCCGTAACTTGCTGACCGCACGGATTC
Organism: Dactylosporangium sp. NPDC006015; assembly: GCF_040614215.1. NCBI lineage: Bacteria > Bacillati > Actinomycetota > Actinomycetes > Micromonosporales > Micromonosporaceae > Dactylosporangium > Dactylosporangium sp. NPDC006015. Next base: position 146,338 of record NZ_JBEXUD010000017.1, on the reverse strand, counting down.
CACGACGTCAGCCCAGGACGGCGGAGACAGACGTATGCGCAATGATTCCCAGAACCCGCGAGGAAGACGCCGGGCCCGCAACATCCTCATCGCCGCGACGGTCGTGTCGGCGGTCGGTGTGAGCGGGGCCTACCTGGCGACCGCGAACGCCGACGAGACAGCGCCCGGCAGGATCGAGGCGGAGACCTGGTCGGCCCAGAACGGGGCACGGACCGAGAACACCGCCGACAGCGGCGGCGGCAAGAACGTCGGGTGGCTCGCCGCCGGCGACTGGCTGCAGTACGACAACGTGACCGTCGGCGCCCAGCTGAGCGCCCGGATCGCGGCGAACAACCGGGCCGGCGGCTCGATCGAGCTGCACCTCGGCTCGCCGGCGGGCGAGCTCGTCGCGACGTTCCCGGTCGCGTACACCGGCGGCTGGCAGAAGTGGACGACCGTCAACGCCACCGCGGCGCGCGTCCCATCCGGCCCGCAGACCCTGGTCGCCGTGATGAAGAGCGACCAGCAGAGCGACTTCGTCAACGTCAACTGGTTCGCGCTCGGCGCCGGCACGCGCCCGCCGGCGACCGCCACGGTCGCGCCGCCCCCGCCGAGCAGTGCCGCCCCGACCGGCGGCGGCTCGCCCAGCACCTCACCGACCGGCTCGGCCCCGGCCGGCGGCTGGGTCGACGTCGACCAGGCCAAGTGGCAGGCGGAGCTGGCCGCGTTCAACCAGCTCAAGCAGCTGCCGGTGCCGGCGGGCACCACCCGGGTCGCGGAGTTCCACACGGACTGCGCGGTGTCGAACGAGGCCAAGGACGACCCGATCGTGCTGCCCGGCCTGCCCGGCGCGTCGCACATGCACACGTTCTTCGGCCCGGCCGTCGACGCCACCACCAAACCGGCCGACCTCTTCGCCCGCAAGACCAACTGCAACGCCCCGGGCGACAACAGCGCCTACTGGGTGCCGCAGCTGCTCAAGAACGGGCAGCCGGTCAAGATGAAGAGCTTCCGGGTGTACTACGGCTCGCGGCTGCCCGACCCGTCGGCGACGGTGCCGTTCCCGCCCGGCCTGGTCATGGTCCACGGCGACGCCAAGCGCCAGGTCGCCACGCAGAAGGGCGCCCCGGGACAGTTCTGGTGCGCCGGCAGCGCCGAGGTCGGCCGCAGCGCCGACGGCAACTGGCCGGTCTGCGCCCCCGGCGGCAACCTCATCTTCCAGCTGACCTTCCAGGACTGCTGGGACGGCAAGCACATCGACTCGCCCGATCACAAGTCGCACATGGGCGGCGCGAAGAACGGCAAGTGCCAGGGCGACTACCCGGTCGCCATCCCGAACCTGTCGTTCATGGTGAACTACGAGTCCCTCGGCGGCGACGGTCTCGCGCTGTCGTCGGGGATGGCCTCGTCGATGCACGGCGACTTCATGAACGCCTGGAAGCCGGAGAACCTCGGCCCCCTCGTGAAGGTCTGCCTCAACGCGAAGGCGAAGTGCGGCACCACCCCGTCCTTCACCGGCGGCTGACCTCGTCCCTCCGAACGGCCCCGCCCCGGTGGCGGGGCCGTTCCTCATACCCAGTGGGGTGTGTTGTGCGAACCGCGGCGAAGCTCTTCGCGGCGTCCAGCCTGGCCGTCGCGACCGTGTTGTGGGTGCTCGGCCTGCCTACGTCCGCGCCAGGGCTGGCCGCCGCCGGCCGCCTCGCCGCGCTGTGGTCCACCGACCTGCTGCTGTTGCAGGTGCTCGGCATGGCTCGGATCCCGTGGCTGGAACGCGCCTTCGGCCAGGACTCCCTCGGCCGCTGGCACCGCTGGACGGGCATCGCGTCCCTCGCGCTGCTGCTCGCCCACGTGGTCTTGGCGCTCGTGTCGCACGTCGAACGCGCCGGGCAGCTGTGGGCGCTCCTCACCGGGTACCGCGGCATGGTCCCCGCGACCGTGGGCCTGCTCGCCCTCGTGCTGGTGGCGGCGACGTCGCTGCGTCCGGTCCGTCGCCGCCTGCGCTACGCCACCTGGCATCTGCTGCACCTGTACGCGTACGCCGGCATCGCCCTCGCGGTGCCGCACGAGCTGTGGCTGGGCAGCGACTTCGGCACGCCGCTCGCGTCGGTGTTCTGGTGGACGATGTACGGCGCGGCCGCCGGCTCGACCGTCGTGTTCCGCCTCGGGATGCCGGTGTGGCGGACGCTGCGCCACCGGCTGCGCGTGGACCGGATCGTCGAGGAGGCGCCCGGCCTGGTCTCGGTGTACCTGCGCGGTCGCCGCCTGGACCGCCTACGGGCCCGCGCCGGGCAGTTCTTCGTGTGGCGCTTCCTGGACGGCGAGGGCGGCTGGCGCGGCAACCCGTACTCCCTGTCCGGCCCGCCCCGCGCCGACCGCCTCCGCATCACCGTGAAAACGGTCGGCGAGGCCACGGCCCGGGTCGCCAACCTGCGCCCCGGCACGAAGGTCGTCATCGAGGGCCCGTACGGGCGGATGACCGCCGACACGTACCGCGGCGGCTCGGTCACCATGTTCGGCTGCGGCGTCGGCGTCACCCCGTTGCTGGCGCTGCTGTGGGACCTGCCGTACGGCCACGGCCAGGCGACCCTGGTGTACCGCACCCGCCACGCGCAGGACGTGGCGTTCCTGCACGAACTGGAGTGGCTGGCCCGGGAGCGTGGCGTCCGCCTGGTCCCTCTCGTCGGCCCGCGCGCGGCTCCCGGCTCGTGGCTGCCGGTGGTGTACGCCGACTACGACGACATCGCGGCGCTGCGCTCCCTGGCCCCGGACCTGGCCGACCACGACGTCTTCGTCTGCGGCCCCGACCCGTGGACCGACGCCGTCCTGCGCGCCGCCCGCCGCGTCGGAGTCCCCGCCCCGCGCCTGCACCGCGAGCGCTTCGCCTGGTGACGACCGCTTTCAGTGCGGATCGGTTGCAGTACCGCTGACGGCCGGAGCGGTCCGCCCGCCGCGCTCAGGTCGTCGTGCTGCCGGTCGACTGGGCGGGTATGGCGCAACGGTCCCCGGTCGGTGAGCTCCTGCGTGACCCGGCGCTGCTCGGCCTCGCCGGGCTGGCCCTGGTCGTGCCGGTGTGGTTCCTCGCCGGGCCGGGCGGCGGCGCCGTCTCCTGGGGGATCCAGGCGGCGCTCGACGTGTCGATCGTGGTGTTCGCCCGCCAGCTGCAGGCGCACGGCGGCACGGACCGGCACCGACGCCGGTTCTGGCGGGCGATGGCGGTCGCCGGTCTGCTGTGCGCCGTCGGCGACGGCACGCAGACCGTCGTGATGGTCGCCGACCCCGGCGCCGCGGTGAGCATCGTGCAGTCGTTGTGCGTCGTGTGCGCGATGACGCTGATGGCGGTGGTGATGCTGCGTCACCCGCTCGGCGACGGCGGCCGGCAGCGGATGCGGCTGTGGCTCGACGCGGGCGCCGTGCTGATCGGTGTCGCCGTCTTCCTCTGGTACTTCTCGATCGGCGCCGAACTGGACAGCCCACGCCTGGGGGACCGGCTGGCCGCCGCGGCCGGCGCCGTGGTCATGCTGGTGATCGTGCTGGGCGTGCTCAAGCTGATCCTCAGCGGCACCGCCCCCTTCACCCGGCAGGCCGGGATCGCCGGCTGTGTCGGGGTCGGCGGCACGGCCGTGGGCACCTCCGTCGCCGCGATCCTGACCGGCGCCACCGATGCGCGGATCGAGGCGGTCGCGTCGCTGCTGCCGTGCATCCTCACCGTGGCGAGCCTGCGCGTGCAGGGGATCCAGCAACGCCGTCCGGCCGGACACGCCGAGGCGCGGCAGCGCCGGTTCAGTGTCATGCCGTACGTCGCCGTCGTCGCCACCGAACTGCTCGGGATCGTCGCCCTGCACGTCGCCGGGGCGGACGCACGCACGTGGGGCGTCGCGGTCGGCATCGTGGTGATCACCGCCGTGGTCCTCACCCGCCAGCTGATCGCCTTCCACGACAACGACCGGCTGCTCACCGACCTCGACCGCAGCATGCTCGAACTGCAGCGCCTGCACGACGCGCTGCGCCACCAGGCGACCCACGACGCCCTGACCGGCCTCGCCAACCGCGCCCTGCTGACCGAGCGACTCGCGGCGATCGACACGGCCGCCCAGCTGAGCGTCCTGGTCATCGACCTCGACGGCTTCAAACAGGTCAACGACGTCCACGGCCACCACGCCGGCGACGTGCTGCTCGTCGAGGTCGCCCGCCGCCTCGAGGCGGCCGCCGGCCCGGACGCGCTGGTCGCCCGCCTCGGCGGCGACGAGTTCGCCCTGCTCCTGCCGGGCGTCGACGCCGACGCGGCGCACCACCGCGCCGCCTCGATCAGCGCCGCCATCACCCTGCCGTGCCACCTGCCCGGCACCGTGGTGCACGTCGGCGCCAGCATCGGCGTCGCCACCGGCACCCCGGCCGACGCCGACGCGCTGCTGCGCCGTGCCGACGCCGAGATGTACCGCCGCAAGCGGCAGGTCCGGCTGGCTGTGCCGACCTGACGTCGGGCGGGCCGTCGTCACGGCGCCATTCGCGAGTTCGGACAGTCATCACCGCCGCACGGAAGCGATACCATGCCATAGATATGCATGGATCTCTATGGTTCCGTGAAGGGATGGTCATGACACAGCGATTCCGGCGCGTTCTGGCGCGGCTGGCCCTCGGCGTCGTCGCGGCGACGGCGGGTGCGGCGGTCGGCGCCACCCCGGCGCAGGCGTTCGGCGGCGAGACCTTCGGCTGCCGGGTCTCGCCCGGCACCATCCTGACGTGGAGCACCAACTGCCACAACAACAAGCCCGCCTCGGTGTACAACGCCGGCTTCAACGTCAACAACCTCTCCGGCACCGGCTACACCTTCTCCTGGAGCTACACCGGGCCGGTCCTCTACGTGGTGTCGGGCTGCACGTCGACCGCCAGCGGCTGCGGCCTCGCCGTGGCGAACAGCGACGCGGTGATCTCGGTGACGGTGACCTACACGCAGAACGGACAGAGCGCCACCAAGACCTCCAACGCGTTCATCATCCAGTACTGCGGCAACGTCTACTGCTGACCCACGCTCCGGGCCGCTGTGGCAATGCGGCCCGGACACCTGGCGCAACGGATGGAACGGGTTCTGGCCCTCTTCCGTTGACCGACGGGTGCCGCCGCACAGTCGCTGCTGTTCAGGGAGCCTCCTCGACGAGCGGGCCGTCTCCTTCCGCCGGTGTCGGCCAGCCCGGTGGAAGCACTGACCGCAGCGCGTCGAACACCCGCCGGGCGGCGGCATGGTCGTAGTCGGTGAGCCGCCCGGTCGCCTGCGCCCAGATACCACCCGCAGGCAGCGCCACGACCTCGTGGAACGCGCCGCCGGCCGGCAACCCGGCGGCGCCACCGAGCCGGGCCGCCACCTCGGCCGGGATGACGGTGATCCAGGAGTATCCCTTGAGCCGTTCCCGCGGTGGAGTCCGCCGTATCGCGTCGCGTGTCCTACTGTCGAGGCCGACCAGGAACCGCTCCAGCAGCGACTCGACGCCGTAGTGCCCGTCCAGGTCGAGCGACACCTCACCGTAGGCCGGATCGCTCACCGCTGCGACCTCCCGCAGGAACCCGCACAATGCACGCTCGGCATCCGCGGTGCCGACCAGGAACTCGGGCGACGCCGACAGCCCGAGCCGAACCCCGCCTTCAAGCCACGTCCGCACATGCAGGTCCGGAAAGCCGGGCATGCGCCCTCCGGGCATGCGCTCCGCGCGTTGGACGACACCGGCCTGCAGGTAGGCGGTCGCGCCCGGGTGCTGGTCCAGACCGTCCAGGAACACGCTCCAGCTGCGCGGATGCATCAGCAGCGCGGTAGCCACCTCGTCGTCGTCCTCACCTTCGAAGCGGACGAGTTCGCACCATGGCATGCCGACCGGCGGATAGGTCTCCCAGATCCGCCCGGCCATGAGCGTGCCGGTGACGTCCTCGCCGGCGCGGGGGTTGGCGTCCAGCCCGTCGTGCAGCCGAACCGCCAGCCTCGACCACGCCAACTCGAACCACATCCGCGTGACACGTCCGGCGTCGGCCCGGGAGTCCAGACACAAAATCACATGGAGCCGGGCCATCGAACCACCTTTCACTGGTCGTCCCTCCGCCCGTAGTGTCCGTCGCGGGTTGCTTCGTCGGGGCGGATACTCTGTGTTGATGGGGCCGGATTTGGGGCAGTCCGTTGCGTTATGCGACGCATTAGGGGAAATATTCTGTCTCACGTTCGCCCGCGGAGTTGACGCGAGCGAGGCGCTGCGGCGGTTCGGCGCCTATCCGGACACGTTCGCTGACCTGAGCCGGGAGCAGATGCACGAGCGGCAGACCTCCTTCGATCTCGGGTACCCCCGCATGGCCGGCGCCGTCGTGTTCGGTGACTGGACGGTCGTTCTGGAACCGGCCGGTTTCCAAGGTGTGGGGCCGGTGCTGGGGGAGGTGTCCCGAGGCACGGCAGCCGTCGGCGTCCTGCGGCACGAGCATGCCGAGTCGCGGTTCGTGTACGCCGTCGACGGCACGGAGATGACTGCGTTTCTTCCTGGATGGATGGACCATGTGTGGGGCGCGGACCCGCAGCTCCTGCGCGGCGAGCTCCACGCGGTCGGCCTGGATCCGGCCGCTGCGGACAGCGACGGCCGGGGGCCTCGGGACGCTGTTGCGCGGGCGGTCCTGCTGGCGGCTTCGATCACGGGTGTCATGCCGTCGGTGCGGCAGATGTCGGGTCCGATGCTGTCGGCGCAGTTCGATCCGTGGTTCACCGGCGCACGGCCGCGCGGCGGTGGCGTCCTGGCCGCGGACTCGACCGCGCCCCGACCGGAGCGGGAGGCGCTCGTCGCGGCCGTCGACGGCGCCTCCCCGGCGGCGAAGCGCGCCACGGCGGTCGCCGAGATCCGGCGCATCGCCGGCATCCTCGGTGTTGCTGACACACCCGGCCTCGCCGAGGCGCTCGCCGACGCCGAAGCCGAAAGGTTCCCCGAGGTGCCGGTCACGGCACCGCTGGGCCGCGCGGTCCGCGGCTGGTTGCGAGCGGCCGTCACGGCCGGCGAATCCCTCAACGGACCGGCACGCCAGCGGATGGGCGACGCCGACCGGCGGCACGGCTACCGGCTCGGCTGGTTCGCGTTTGCGTTGCGCGCGACGCTGTACCCCGACGAAGATCTCGCCGTGCGTGCGGCGCTCTACTCGCTCGGCAACGGGTCCGCGCCCCTGGCCGACCCAGCCGCACACGAGGCGGCGATCGGCCGCCTTCGACCCTGACCGCCGGATCCGATCGCGTCGCCATCATGATGCTCATGACCGTCGTGCGCATGATCGGGCAACGCTGACGCACGGCAGGGGCCCGGCCGCGGCACCGGCATGCGGCACCGGCATGCTCAGGCTGTGAGCGACACGTACATCCGGTTGATACCGACCGATCGAGACTGGCAGCCTGGGGCCGCTGTCCAGCTGGACAGCTTGCACTACGAGAACCCGATCGGCTTCGCACGGTTCGAGATCAGTGCGATGAACCCCACCCGGTCCGCGGACGAGCTCGACGCCGGCGAACTCGGGCAGGTGTCCGACCTTCTCGGTCATCCGGTCGCGCAGATCATCGCGCATTACTGATCGACATCAGCTCGGGATTGCACCACCTTGAACCTGGAACTGTGGCACCGGATATCTCCGGGACAGGGTCAGTACCAGGAAGTACAGCAGGCCGGTGGGGACGTCCCAGGGTGCGGTGCCCGGGCTGGTGATCCGAAGGCCTTGCCAGAGGTTGTCCCAGGTCGGGTCCATGAGCAGTGACACCGTCGCCCCGTTGGCGGTCGTGGCCACGGGCAGCATCCGCGCTGTGGTGATCCGCAGCGCGCCGGCTGGCGGTCCTGGTGCCGGCTGGGGCAACGCCGCCGTCGAACTGAGCGTCAGGTAGCCGTCGAACGTGCCGGGACCGTAGTGCTCCATGAGCCAGCGGTAGTCCTCCGGCAGCTCGACGCCGATCCGAGCGGACACCGTTTGCCAGTCGACCGGTTCGGCGCGCGCCGGCGCGGCCACCAACTGAGCGAGCCGGCCGGGCAGGTCGGCACCGTACGTCAGGTTAACCTCCACCAGCAGCGGCAGGTCGGGGTCCTCCTGCACCGCCGCCACGGTCACCGCCCAGTGCCCTGCGCGCAGCCGCACCCGGCTTCCGTAGTCGGCCCGCGGGTCCACTGCGAGCGGGTCCGCAGGCTCGAGGCCGAGCCGCTCGACGACGACCCCCACCATCGCTTCAGCGTCGTCGTACAGCCGGTCGACTGCGGCGCAGTAGGCCGCGTCGTCGTCGAAGTCGTCTGGGTCGAGGTCGCGAGGACAACCGAAGCTGTCCAGGTCGACGGACACGGTCGCAGTGGTCCAGTCGGTCAGGACCGCGGCCCTGACACCACCTTTCGCGAAAACGCCACGCCGGCCTGCTCCTTCAGCGTCCCAGCCAGCACCGCTCAGCACGTCGGCGAGCTGCTCACCTGTCGGCAGATCAACCAGGCGCGCCAGCCTGCGCGCGAGCACCGCAATGCTGTCCGCCGCCGCACGGCACCGCTCGGCCCGATTCTCGCGCCCGGCATCACCGATCACGCCGAGATACTAATCCAGTTCACAGGCGGTGGATGCCTACGTGGACGTGGTCGGCGTGGTCGATGCGGGCGCCCCACAGGATCTGGACGCGGAACTGTGCTCCGTCGACCTTGACCACGAAGGAGTCGTAGCTGTTCGGCTGCCAGGAGCGGTTGCCCATTGCGCGGGCCAGGGCGCGGGCCTCGTCCTCGCCGGAGAAGGTCGGGTAGTCGATCGCGTAGGAGGATCTGCTGCCGACGAAGTGGTCGGAGGTGGCGGGGCCGGGGACGGAGTCGGTCGGGCGCTTCTGCGAACCGGCGGCGAGGCCCTCCTTGCGCAGGAACGGCGTCACGAACTGGTCGAAGATCGACTTGCTGCCGCCCCAGGCGTGGCCGAGGTTGACGGCCGACAGCCCGGGCGGCCGGTGCGCGGGAGGTGACGATGCCGGGGATGTCGGCAGGTGCTTTCGGGTGTGGGCGCTGTCCCGCCGGTACAGGTCGCGGAGCAGGTGGGCGACGTCCCTGCGGGTGCCGGTGCCGTGCCGGGCGGCCAGCGAGGCGATCAGGCGCTCGACCCCGCGCCGTTCGTGCCGGTTGTCGGTGTCGGCGCGCACTGCCCGGTCGCGGGCCTCCAGGAGGTACCCGACGTCGCGGCTCAGGTAGCCGGGGACGAGCCTGAGCCCGTGCTGGCCGTCGAGGACGTCGTCGAGGGCGGCGTGCAGGCGCCGGCCGGTCGCCGGGTCGGCGAACCGCATCCGGTGGACGTCGGCGGTGGCGCGCTTCGTGCGGTGGTACACCGAGTCGACGGTCGCCAGGTGGTCGGTGAGCTGCCGGGCGAGCCGGGACAGCAGCGGCGGGTCGATGACGATGCGCCCGTGCTTGCCGGTGATGTTGCGCGGCAGCTGCCAGGGCCGCATCGGAAGGCCCTCGCCGCCGCCACCACGAACGCCACCACTGCCCCCGCCACCATTCCCCTGAGTCCCGCCACCCCCGCCACCCCCGCCGGCCGCCAGGCCGGCCCGGTGCAGCACCCGCTGCACGTACGCCGACGTCGGCAGGTACCCGTCGCTGAGCCGGTTGAGGTAGGACGGGTCGTGCGCGACCCGGCGGGCGGTGCCCTCGCCCGCGTGCCAGGCCACGGCCACCAGGTCCCAGCGGCCGAACTCCCGGTGGTAGGCGGACATGAGCTGCGCCGCCTTCTGGTCCTGGACGGCCGGCGGGGCGCTTCTCGCGGTCGGGTAGCCCTTGAAGTCGTTCCAGGTCGAGTCGATGAACTGGTACGCGCCGCTCGCGCGGCCGTACGGGGTCGGCGGGCCGGAGATGTGGTAGTCGCCGCCGGACTCGACCGAGCGGATCGCGGCCATGAACCGGCTCAGGGCACTCGGCATGAGGCACTCCAGGACAAGAGGTGGTCAAGGGATTCGCGGACGTCGCCGGGGTCGGCCGGAGCGACCCGGTGGAGTCCGCCGTGGACGGCGGTGACCTGCCAGGCGGTGCCGTCGCCGGCGACGAGCCACCGCAGTTCCCCGACGGCGGACCGGCCCGTCGCCGGGTCGTGGTGGGCGACCCGGACCGCGGCGGCGGACCGCCGGCCGGTGATCGCGCCCAGCCAGCTCGCCGCGGGCCCGGCCGGCACCCCGGCGCGGCACAGGACGTCCAGCGCGGCATCCTCGGCGCCGCCGGCCACCAGCTCGTCGGCCTCCGCCAAGGCGTCGGCAGGGACGTCGAAGCCGGTCGCCTCGGCCTGGGCGGCGGGCAACAGCAGCAGCCGCGGCACGACCGCCGCCGGCGACCCGTCGAGGAGCTCCACGTCCACGAGCCCGTCGGGGCCGCCGGCGAGCACGGTGGTGGACGTGTCGCCGGCGGCCGCGTACCAGCGCCGGGTCCCGGCCTCGTCGGCGTCGATCTCCACGGCGGTGCGTGGTCCGGTCAGCGGTGCGAGGACGCCGGCCAGGGGCTCCTCGCCGGGCACGAGTCCACGCGCGGCGAGGCCGCGTACCGCCGCCAGGTCGATGCGCAGGTCGGCGTCGTCGTCGGTGACGTCGGCGGGCAGCCAGTGGTCGGCGAGCCGGGAGAGGGCGCGCAGCTCGTCGAGGGTCAGTGTCAGCCGGGTCGTCACGGTGCCGGGGTCCCGCCGGTCTGTGCGGCGGCGAGCCGGTCGCGCTGCTCCTCGGCGGCCAGGCGGGCGAGCCGTGCGGTGTCGCGGAGCCGGTCGGCGGCGTGCGCGAGGTGCTGCTGCCGGTGCCGGCCGTCGAGATGGGCCCGGAACCGGTCGGCGACCAGCCCCTCCCACCCGCCGCGGGTGTCGTGGACGGCGTGCCGGAGCTCGTCGCGGACGCGGTCCAGCTCGCCGGCGTGCCGGTCGAGCGCGGCGGCGAGGTCGTCGAGCTCGTCGGGTGGGGTCAGCGCCATGTCAGCCTCGGTTCGCGCGGGCGGGGACGGGTTCAAGGAGGAGCTGCCGGAGCCAGGCGGTGACGTCGTCGACGGGTTCGGCGGCCACCGTGTCGTCGTGGACCTCGACGGTCCACAGCGGACCGGACTCGGCGGCGAGCAGCACGGCCGAGGCGGCGTGGTAGGTGCCGTCGGCGGCGCCGCCGAACGGGGTGACCCGGGCGGCGTACCGGCAGCCGGCGACCGCGTGCGTGAACGGCGTCGCCGGGCCGTGCTCGACGCGCCGGCGCAGCTCGGTCCGGGTCAGCCGTTCCGCGCCGGCGCCGTGGGGCGGGTGGGCCGGGGCGGCGAGCAGGTCCCGCACGGTGGTGAGCAGGTCGGTGGGGGAGTGCCGCAGCCGGTGGTCGCCGTCGGTGGTGGCCTCGTGCAGGACGACCGCGCCGCGGCCACGGGACACCAGCGTCATCGTCGAGGCGGCGGGGGTGCGCACCCGGACACCGACGACCAGGTCGGGGTCGAGCGTGGCGTCCAGGAGCTCGCGGTATGCGGGGGCGACCTGCCAGCCGCCGGCGCACGACTGGACGATCCCTCGCATCCGCAGCCCACCGGTGAGCCGGCGGGCGACCGCCGCCCGCTGCTCCGGCGCGGCGGCGGCGACCAGCGTCGGCCCGAGCCCGGGGAAGCCGGCCCCGGGGAAGCCGGCCCCGGGGAAGCCGGCCCCGGGGAAGCCGGCCCCGGGGAAGCCGGCCCCGGCGAGGCCGTAGGCGAGGGCGTCCAGCTCATCGGCGGTGGCGAGCAGTGCCGGCGGCGTGACGGGGCCGTTCACAGGATGCCACCCACGAAGTCCTTGACCTCGCCGGCCGCGTCGCCGACGGCGTGCACCACGTCGTCGCCGTGTTCGAAGCCGACGAAGTCGACGGCGTCCAGGGCCATCACCGACGCGTCGAACGTGAAGAAGACGGCGGCGTCGACGCCCTTGTCGGCGACGGTACCGGCGACCGGGACGACGTTGAGCACGTCGCTCGCCAGGTGCAACCCGGAGCCGACGGTCGCGGTGGTGTCCCGCAGCACCTCGAGGCCTCCTCGCGCGCCGGTGTGTTTCTGGTTGAACAGCTGACGGCCGTCCTCGAGCAGCAGCGCCGCCGAGCCGCCGGGGATCGCCCAGTTCCCGACGCGTCTGAGGCGGCGCAGGCCGTGGCCGTCGCCCGCGAGCCGCCGGATCCAGTCGGGTCGCTTCGCGGCCGGCACCCCGGCGCGCCGGGCGGCATGACGCAGCGCGTCGGCGGCGGCCGTTGCGTGCCAGGCGAGCGGGTAGCGCAGCTGCCACAGCGCCCGGTCGACCGCCTTGAAGTGCTTGAGCCCCTGGTAGTAGCGCATCGCCTGCTGCGGCAGCTTCGAACCGGTCACGTCCTCGCCGAACAGGTCGACGCCGGTGCGGGTGATGTTGCCCAGCCGCCGGGCGGCGCCGGCGTCGCGTCCGTACCGTCGGCGCAGCGCGCGGTCGCCCTGGAACGCGCTGGTGACCTTGCCGAGACCGGCCCCGGCCCAGAAGGTGGCGTCGAGCGCGGCGAGCTTGCCGACCGTCGCGGCGAGCCAGCCGGCGTCGGCGCGCAGCCCGCGGGCCGCGGCCTCGAACCGGACCGCGATGCCGCCGGCCACCGCGGCGGTGTCGCCGCCGATCCCGGGCAGGTCGGCGACGGCCGCCTGCGCCGCCCGCACCGACCCGGCGGCGTCGTCGAGCGCGTGGGCCGCGCCGCGCAGGGTGCCGGCGAGGCCGTGCAGGTCGTCGAGGTTGAAGACGTACCGGACGACCGAGTTCATGGTTGGATCGCCTTCCACGCGAGGTAGAGGTCGCCGTAGTGCTTCGACATCCGGTCGAGGTCCTCGGCGAGTTCGGTGAGCCGGTCGGCGGCGGCACGGAGGTCGTCGGTCATGTCGCCGGTGCGTTGCTTGAACCGGCTCGCCGACGGGCTTTCGAACGCGGCGCCGGCGGTGCCGCGTCCGACGGCTCGGACGGCCGCCTCGGCGCGGATCGCCGCGGATCGCAGGACCGCCGCCTGGGTGGTGGCCGTCTGCGCGTACTCGGCGTAGCGGGCACCGTCGATGAGAACAGGGTCGCGCGGGAGCATGCCCCAAGCGTTGCCGGTGGCGGGGAACCCTTCAATGGGAAGGGTTCCCCGCGACGTCGCGGCGCGTGACGGCTACGGGCGCGGCCAGACGTGGCAGAGGGTGAAGTCGTACTGCGAGCCGAACCCGGCGGCCACGAAGGCGTTGTACTCGCCGCTGCCGGGCTCCGCCCAGGCCCACGCGGCGGCGCCCGGGTGGAACAGCGCCCGGATCGGCACGGTGCCGGGGATCTGGTCGACGAAGCAGGCGAACGCCGGCCCGTCCATGACCCAGTTGGCTTGCGTGTTCGGGTTGGCGGAGTAGTAGTAGCCGCCTGCCTCGCCGCAGCCCCGTTCGCAGTGCGACTGGTAGATGACCATGAGGCCGGGTACGCCGCCGGCGGCCGAGACCGGATACAGCCGCCCGATCGTGCTCTGCTGCGACCAGCCGGCGGGCCCGCCACCGCCCGGCGACAGGAAGTTGCCGCGTCTGGCGCCCGGCGCCTTGAACCGGTTCATCGGCACCGGAGTCCGTGACTGGTAGGCGATCGTGACGGCGGTGCCGACCGGGAGCGCGGTGCCCGGCGGCTGGTCCTGCGCGACGACGACACCGATCGGCGACAGGATCTGGGCGGTGTCGCTGCGGTTGCAGCCCAGCTGCTGCTGCGCGAGGTTCGCGCACGCCTCGTCGGGGCTCATCCCGACCAGGTTCCCCACGCCGCCGTGCGTGTAGTGGTCGAGGGTCACCGTCGCGCCCGGCGCCAGGCCCGTGCCGGCGGCCGGCTGCTGGGCGACCACCACGTACGCCGGGGTGCCCGGGCCGAGGCTGTGCGGGGCGCAGGTCAGACCCGTGGGGCAGGCCACGTTGGACGGCTGCCCGACGAGGTTCGGCACCGCGATCATGTCCGGGTAGGTGACGGTGACCGGCGTGCCGGTCGCCGCGGCCGTCCCCGGCGCGGGGCTCTGCGCGGTGACGACCCGGACCTGGCTGCCGTCGGCGGCCAGCCCGCCGACCTGTTCCCGGCAGGTCAGGCTCGCCGCGATCAACGCCCGGCAGGCCTGGCTGGCGGGCAGCTTCGTGACGTCGGGCACCTGCGCGGGCCCACGGTAGAAGACGGTCACCGTGCTGCGCGGGTTGACCCGCGACCCGGCCGGCGGGTCGGTGCCGGTCACCTTGTCGGTGTCGGCCGGGCCGTCCGGCTGGGCCACGAGCCTGCACCGCAGTTGGCGGCTGAGCTGCGCCAGCCGCGCGCACGCGGCGGTGCGGTCGACGCCGACCAGGTTCGGCAGGGTGACCGGCTGCTGCGGCGCCGCGCTTGCCGAGGCCGACGGCTGGGAGCCGCTGGGGCTCGCCGACGGCTTCCCCGATGGCTTCGGCGACGCTTTCGGTGACGGGCTCGGCTTGGTCGCGTCGGTGAGGTCCGTGGTGGTTGGCCGGCCGTCGGCGTCGAAGGTGATCACCACGGCGTTGTCGTGCGGGTCGTTGACCCAGACGTGATCGTCGCGGGTGAAGACCTGGAACGAGTCGGAGCGGCCGGGGACCGGTTGCTCGGTCTCCACCTTGCCGCTTGCGGTGTGCACGACGATCACGTGCCGGGCGGTGAAGTCCGGCAGGTACACGCGGTCCTTGTGGCTGACCGGCGGGCCGAACCGGTGCCCGGCGCGGCCGGGCAGCGCGATCCTGCGCACGTCCCGTTCGTCGCTGAACTCGCCGAGGACGAGCTCACCCGTGCGGGCGACGGCGACGGCGACGGTCGCGGCCGCGCCGGGGGCGGCCAGCACCCCGAACGTCGCGTCGAGGTCGAGCACGCGCTTCGGACCGTCCGGGCCGTACATGCCGGCCTGCCCGGTGTGCGGTACGTAGATCACCGGTGCGCCGCCGACGAGGGTCAGCTCGGCGCGCTCGCCGGCGCTGAGCACGCGCTGTCGTGACTTCACCTTGTCCTTGACGATCTCCACGAGCTCGCCGGAGGCGGGTGCGTATCCCCAGGCGGTCCCGGCTCCGTCGACCACCGCCCGGTCGACCGGCGGCAGGTCGGTCACCTGGGTCTGCTGCCCGGCGGTGCCGTCGAGCCGGCTGACCGTGCCGCGTTGCGAGTCGAGGAGGTACGCGTCGCCGCCGCCGCTGACCACGGTGAGCTTGCCCTGGGAGTCGGGTCGCTTGTCGACGGTCTTCGGATCGAGGGTGTCGGTCGGCAGCAGGGTGACGGTGCCGGTGTCGTTGTTGACGACGTACACGACGCCGGGCCGGACCTGCACGACCTCGAGCATCTGCTTGCCGGTCGCCAGCTGCTTGGCGACCACGGCGTCGGCGTCGCGGTTGTCGGCGTTGACGTGCACGATCCTGGTGTCCTTCTGCAGGAACGCCCCACCGTCGCCGTACGCGGCGCGTGAGGACCGGTAGCCGACGCCGAGCCCGACCGCGATCACGGCACCGCACAGCACGACGGCCAGGGCGGCGCGGTTGACCCGTTCTCCGGTCAATGACGCGCGGCCCGGTAGGCGCAGCGGCATGGACCTGAGCCGGGCGGTGAAGCCGGACATGGCACTCCCTCGGTTTGTCGGCGTGGCCGAGAATAGCGACGATGCCGGTCAATCGGAGCGGCGGTCGGACGGGAAGGGTTTCCCAACGGATGCGTGTCGAACGCGGTGGACAGGCGCTGACCTTGGTCGATGAAGATCGACTGACGTTCGGGCGGGCGAAGGAGTGCACGATCTGCCTGGACCCGGGTGACGCGGCGATCTCGCGGATCGCCGGGACGATCACCAGGGAGGGGGACGTCTGGTGGTTGACGAACGCGTCGACCACCCGGCCGTTCGCGGTCGCCGACGAGTACGGCTTCCGCAGTGTCCTGCCGCCGGGCCGGCGGGTCGCGGTCGAGCGGCCGGTCACGGTGCTCGTCGACGGCAGCCTCGCCCAGCACGATCTGCGGCTGACACCGCCGTCCGCACCGCAGCCGGCCGGCGAGCCCGTGGCGGAGCCGCTCACACCTGCCGTGCCGACCGAGGTCGGTGCCGCCGTGGTGATCAGCGCGGCGGACCGCCTGGCGATGGTGGCCCTGTTCGCGGGGTACCTGCGGGAGCCGCCGCAGTACGACCCGCACCCACGCACGTACGCGGCCGCGGCCGCGCGCCTGGACTGGCCGCGCACGACCCTCGTGAAGCGGATCGAATACCTGCGGGCCCGGCTCGACGAGGCCGGTGTGCCCGGCATGACCGGCCACAACGCACTCGTCGGCCTGGCCGAGTATGCGCTGAGCCGGGAGCTGATCACCCGCGACGACCTGCGGCTGCTGCGCTGAGCACCCGCCGGGGGCACCGGGATTGGGGAGCCTTTCCGATGTCGCCGGTGCCGGCGCGGTCCCTACGTTGAGTGGCGAACAGTCCACCAGCGAAGGAGAGTCCCATGTCGGTGATCGGCGGCGAGATCGGGCAGTTGCACACGCTGAACGGCAACTTCGCCCGGCAGAGCAGCACGGTCGACAGCCTGCTGCGTGATTTGCGCACCGCACTGGCCAACACGTACTGGCAGGGCGGCGCGTCGGAACGGTTCCGCTCGTCGTGGAGCAGTGAGTACGAGCCGGCGCTGACCCGGCTGTCGGTGGCGTTGCAGGACGCGGCGGACGAGGTGCGGCGGCGTGCCGACGCCCTCGAGCAGGCCGGCGGCTGAACCGGCGACATGCGGATCACGGGCATGGAGCGTGAGGTGCGGGTCGCCACGGACGGCCGGGAGTTCGCGACGAGGGTCCGGGCCGGGGCACGGGCGACCGTCGAGGATCTCGCGCGGGCACTGGACTGCGCCGGCCGGCAGCTGTGGCTGGCCGGCCGGCCGCTGCCCGGCACCGCGCGGGTGGTGGACCTGACGGTGCCGATCGGCGCGCTGCTGCGCACCGACGCCGGACCAGGCGGTCCGGATCATGGCCGGGACGGGGTCGAGCTGGTCGCGGTCGGCGGGGCGGGCGGCGCGGCGCGGGCCGCGCTACCGGCAGGCAGCACGGTCAGTGTCGGCCGGG
Organism: Dactylosporangium sp. NPDC006015; assembly: GCF_040614215.1. Classification (NCBI taxonomy): domain Bacteria; kingdom Bacillati; phylum Actinomycetota; class Actinomycetes; order Micromonosporales; family Micromonosporaceae; genus Dactylosporangium; species Dactylosporangium sp. NPDC006015. Next base: position 129,313 of record NZ_JBEXUD010000017.1, on the reverse strand, counting down.
CACCCAGCAACGACCTGGTGATCGCCGACCCCGAGGTCAGCCGGGTCCACGCGACGGCGCGGCCCACCGCGACCGGGTTCGAGATCGCCGACGCGGGCTCCCGCAACGGCGTCGCGCACCGCGGGGTGCGGCTCGTCGGCGCTGCCGAGGTCGCGCCCGGCGAGGTGTTCTCCGCAGGCGAGACCGTCCTCACCGTCCGGCCCGTCGACCCGGCCGACGGGCCGGTCGGGCCGGTCGCGGAGGACGGGACGGTCCCGTACAACCGGCCGCCGCGCATCGGCACATCCGCGGCGGTGGCGCGGCTGAGCGTGCCGCGGCGGCCGGAGCGGCCGCGAGCGGTGCGCTTTCCGCTGCTGGTGATCCTGCTGCCGCTGGTCATCGCCGGGGTCATGTACAAGCTGCTCCCCGGCGCCGGCTACTTCCTGATCTTCCTGGCGCTGTCGCCGGTGCTGATGCTGGCGACGGTGCTGTCCGACCGGCGCAGCGGCCGCAACGAGCACCGCGCGGCGGTGAAGGAGTACGAACGGGCGCGGGCCGCCCTGGTCACCGATCTCGAGCGGCTCGCCGACGAACAGGGCCGGGCCGGCCGTGACGCCTGGCCCGACCCGGCCCGCCTGCTGGGGATCGCGAGCGGTCCCGGCCGGCGGCTGTACGAGCGCCGGCCGGCCGACCAGGACTTCCTGCACGTCCGACTCGGACTGGGCACCGCGCCGGCACGGGTCGACCTCGACGGCGAGTTCGACATCCCCGCCGTCGAACACCTGCCGTCCACCGTCGACCTGGCGGCGGCCGGTGTGCTCGGGCTGGCCGGTCCCAGGGAAGCGGTCCTCGCCACGACCCGCGCCGTACTGGCGCACCTCGCCACCCTGCACGCCCCGCACGACCTGGGCATCGTGGTGCTGACCGGCACGGACGAGGCACCGGAGTGGGAGTGGGCGAGCTGGCTGCCGCACACCGTCCCGCACACCGCCGACCTGGCATGCCAGCGGATGATCGCCACCGACGCGGAGCAGGCCCGGGCGCGGCTGACCGAGCTACGCCGGATCGTGGCGGCGCGCCGGGCCGAGCGGCAGGCGGCGCTGCGCGCGTCGGTGCCGGCCGGCCGCCGGATGATCGTGGTCGCGGACGGGGCCCGGCGGCTGCGTGGGCTGCCGGAGCTGGCCGAACTGCTCACCGACGGTCCGGATGCAGGGGTGTACGCGATCTGCGTGGACGTCGAGGAGACAGACCTGCCGGCTGAGTGCCGGGCCACTGCCGTGATCAGCTCCCCGTCGGGGACGCGGGCCCGGCTGCGGCACCCCGACGGGCGGGTCCTGGACAACATGCTGCTGGACCGGCTCAGTGCGGCCGACGCCGCCGCGCTGGCGCACGCCCTCGCTCCGTTGCGGGTCCTCGGCGGCCGCTCCGGCGACGACGGGGGACTGCCGGACACCGTGCGCCTGCTCGACCTCGCCGGGCTCGGGCACACACCCACCGCGGAGGCGGTCGCCCGCAGATGGGCCGCCAGTCCCGGCGGGCGGTCCGCGACCGTGCCGTTGGGGGTCGGCGCCGGCGGACCGTTCAGCATCGACCTGAGCCGAGACGGGCCGCACCTGCTCATCGCCGGCACCAGCGGCGCCGGCAAGTCCGAACTGCTGCAGACGCTCGTCGCGGGCCTGGCCCTGGTCAACCCGCCGGACGCGCTCGCCGTCGTGCTCGTGGACTACAAGGGCGGCAGCGCGTTCGCCGAATGCCGGAACCTGCCGCACTGCGCCGGCATGGTCACCGACCTCGACGGGCATCTGGTCGCGCGGGCGCTCGCCTCGCTCAGCGCCGAGCTGCGCCGCCGGGAGGCGCTGCTCGCCGAGGCCGAGGCCAAGGACATCGCCGAGTACTGGGCCACGACCGGCGGCCGGCTGCCCCGCCTGGTGATCGTGATCGACGAGTTCGCGTCGCTGGTCGAGGAGGTGCCGGAGTTCGTCACCGGCGTCGCCGGGATCGGCATGCGCGGGCGCAGCCTCGGCGTCCACGTCGTCCTCGCCACCCAACGACCGGCCGGTGTGGTCAGCGCCGAGCTGCGCGCCAACCTGAACCTCCGGATCTGCCTGCGGGTCACCAGCGCGAGCGAGAGCAGCGACGTCGTGGACGTCCCCGACGCCGTGCGACTGTCCCGGCACCTGCCGGGCCGGGCCTACCTGCGCGCCGGCCACGGTGACCTGGCGCTGCTGCAGGCGGCGCGGATCGGTGGTCCGCGCTCCGCCGTGGTGGACTCCGACGAGTCGGAGGTCCTCGTCCGGGCCCGGACGGTCGGCTCGCTCGGCCACCAGCCGCCGCCGCCCGCCGCGCTCGACGACGGGGCCGAGACCGACCTGGCGGTCCTCGTCGACGCGATCCGGGGCGCCGCGGAGCACGCGGGACTCGCCGCGCCGGCCAGCCCGTGGCTGCCGCCGCTGCCGCCGGTCGTGGTCGCCGCCGATCTCGCCGGGCCCGCGGTGGACGGCCTGGTCCGCGTCGCGGTCGGCCTCGCCGACCTGCCGTCGCAGCAGGCGCAGCGACCGTACGTGCTGGATCTCGCGTCGACCGGACCGGTCCTGGTCGCGGGCATGGCCCGCAGCGGCCGGTCCACGGCGCTGCGGACGATCGCGGCCGGGCTGGCGAGCGCCGCCGGGCCCGCCGACGTCCACCTGTACATCCTCGACCAGGGCAACCACGCCCTGGCCGGGCTCGCCGGGCTGCCGCACTGCGGCGCGTACGTGGACGGCGACGACACCGACCGCACGGCGCGTGTGCTGCGGCTCCTGGACGCCGAGATCGGCCGGCGTCAGCGGCTCCTCGCCGCCGGCGGGCACGCGTCGCTGGCCGAGCAGCGGGCCGGCTCCAGGGACCCGCTGCCGTACCTGGTGCTGATCATCGACCGGTACGAGACGTTCCACGCCCGGTTCGCCGAGCTCGACGGTGGCAGGCTCGTCGACGCCGTCGACGCGCTGCTGCGGCGGGGCCCCGCGGCCGGCGTGCTGACCGTCCTGTCCACGGATCGGTCCGGGTTCACCCACCGGCTCGCCGGTGCGGTCGCGACGCGCCTGGTGCTCGCCCACGCCGACCGTGACGACCTCGCCGCGTACGGGATCAACCCGCGGGAGGCGCCGGGCGAGATGCCGCCCGGCCGGGCGATCGCCTGCCCCGGCGGGCAGAGCGTGCAGGTCGCGCTGCTCGACCCGGAACCCGACGGCGCCGCGCAGGCCGCCGCGCTGGACCGGCTCTGCGCGGCGACCCGCCACCGCTGGGACGGCGTGCCCGCCGACGCGCTGCCCCAACGGGTCGACCCGCTCCCGTCGATGATCACGAGCACCGATGCAGAGGCGCTGCGCAGCGCGCCGCGGGCCGTCGGCGCGGTCACCGTCGGCGTCGGCGGTGACCAGCTCGGCCCGGTCGACGTCGACCTGGCGGAACTGGGCAACGCGTTCCTGATCTCCGGGCCGCCGCGCTCCGGCCGCAGCGGCGCGCTGCTGCAGGTCGCCCGGTCGCTGGTGGCGGGGCCGGCACCCGTGGTGGCCGTCTGCCCCCGCCGGTCGCCGCTGAGCGACCTCGACGGGCTCGCCGCGGCCCTCGTCGGCACCGAGGACGCCGCCGACCTCGCGCTCGTGCTGCAGGAGGTGGGTACGCCGGTAGCGGTGCTGGTCGACGACGCGGAGCTGCTCGCCGAGGGCCCGGCGGCGCTGACCCTGGAGACGCTGGTACGAACGGCCCGCGACGCCGGCAGCGTGATCGTCGCCGCCGGCACCACCGACGACCTGCAGCAGCACCGTTACCGGGGCTGGCTGGCGATGCTCCGGCGGGCGCGGACCGGTCTGCTGCTCAACCCACTGTCGCATGTGGACGGCGAACTGTTCGACATCCGGCTGCCGCGCTCGACCGCCGGCGGCTGGCCGGCCGGCCGCGGTCTGCTCGTCACCCGTGGACAGTACTCGGCGGTACAGGTTCCGGCGTCGTCGAGCACCGAACCCCGTGAGTCGGTGCGATGAGCGGGAGTCGCTATGGTGTGGACACCGCGGTGCTGTCGCACCGCCCATCCGCTGCGGACCACACCCCCACTGTGGAGATCATGACCGACGATCCGGCGGCTCAGCCGACGCTGCCACCGACGACGCCCTACACCCCGGCCGGGTCGCCGCTGGGCAGCGGATACCTCCGTGACAGCGTGATCGGCCAGGGCGCCAACGGCCGGGTCTGGCGCGGGATCCGCCGCGCGGACAGCCAGCCGGTGGCGATCAAGGTGCTCCGGGAGGAGTACGCGGCGGACCCCGAGGCGGTCGCCCGGTTCCTGCGGGAACGCAACGCGCTGCGGGCCGTCGTCCACCCGAACCTCGTCCGGGTGCTGGACCTCGTCGTCGAAGGCGACACCCTCGCGATCGTGATGGAGCTCGTCGACGGGCTCGACCTGCGCGGCGCGACGAAGCGCGGTTTCACGACCGACCGGGCGGTGACCGTGCTCGCCCAGGTCGCCGCGGCACTGGCCACGGTCCACGCCGCCGGCATCGTGCACCGCGACGTGAAGCCGGAGAACGTGCTGATCACCTGGCGCGGCGGCGAGCCGTGGGCCCGGCTCACCGACTTCGGCATCGCGAAGGTCGCCGGCGGCGAGGACCTGACCCAGCAGTCCATGGTCGTCGGCACCCCCGCGTACCTGGCGCCCGAGCTGGCGATGGGCCGGCCCGCGAGCCCGGCCGTCGACGTGTACGCCCTCGGCGTCACCGCGTACGAGCTGCTGGCCGGCCACCGGCCGTTCGCCGGCGACCACCCGATGGCGTTGCTGCGGGCGCACCTGGAGGAGGAAGCGGCCCGCCCCGACGGGCTCGCCGACCCGGTGTGGTCGGTGATCCAGGCCTGCCTGGCCAAGCGGCCCGCCGACCGGCCCGAGGCGGCCGCCCTCGCCGAGCGGTTCGCCGACCTGCAAGGGCACACCGGGACGTTGCCGCCGGACGCGCCGCCGCCGACCCCGGCCCGGCCAGCCGGCGTCGCCTTCCGGGACGCCGCGCCGGACACCGGCGCACCGCCTGTGGGGGAGCCCACGCCGACCGGCCCGCGGTCCCCGTCGGTCGTCCACGACGATCTGCAACCCACCGCCGGGGCGACCCTGCCGGTGCCGGACGCGCCCGCGCCCGAACCGGCCCGGCGGCGCCTGCTGGCGCCGATCCTCGGCCTGCTGACGCTGCTGGTCGCGGCGGCCGCCGTCGGCCTCTGGACCGGCCGGCCCGACAGCACCGGCACCCCCGCGACGGCCGGGACCAGCAGCGCCGCCGGTCCGAAGAGCCAGCTCTACCCGGTGCCGGTGACCGCCACGTCACCCCAGGCGGGCGTCGTCCGGCTGGACTTCCGCGACGCCTCCACCATCCCCGGCTTCGTCTCGTACGTGATCTTCCGGGACCGCGAGAAGATCGGCGACGCGCCCAAGGACCAGCCGTCGCCGTACCTGGTGCGCGGGCTCGACCCCCGGACCGAGTACTGCTACCAGATCTGGGCGCTCGTCATGACCGACGTGCCGCCGCCGCCCGGACCACCAGCCCCGTGCCTGGCCGCCACCGGCGGTAAGTGAAGGAGTGCCCCGATGTCCCAGGCAAGCGACCCGGCCGGCTACTTCGCCGAGCAGTACACCGCCGTCCATGGCAACGTCTCAGGCGCGCTCACCGGCAAACCCGACGCCATCCGTCTCGCGCTGACCTGCTTCTTCGCCGGCGGGCATCTCCTCGTCGAGGACGTGCCGGGCGTCGGCAAGACGACCCTCGCCAAGTCGATCGCCGCGTCGATCGACGCCGACTGGCACCGCATCCAGTTCACCCCCGACCTGCTGCCCTCAGACATCACCGGCAGCACCGTCTACGACCAGCACAGCGGCGAGTTCTCCTTCCGGCCCGGCCCGACCTTCGCCCATCTGGTCCTCGCCGACGAGATCAACCGCGCGTCGCCGAAGACGCAGTCGGCGCTGCTGGAGGTGATGGAGGAGCGGCAGGTCACCGTCGACGGGCGCAGCTACCCGGTGCCCGTGCCGTTCCTGGTCGTCGCCACCCAGAACCCGGTCGACCTCGAAGGCACCTACCGGCTCCCGGAGGCGCAGCTCGACCGGTTCCTGCTGCGGATCAGCATCGGCTACCCGGACGTCGACGACGAGCGGGACCTGCTGCTCGGCCGCTCCCGCACCGGGACCGCCGCGCGGCTCACCCCCGTCACCACCGTCGAGCAGATCCGCTGGATGCTCGAGTACGTCCAGCAGGTGCACGTCGCCGAGCAGATCGCCGACTACGTGGCCCGCATCGCCGCCGCGACCCGCGCCGACCCGCGGCTGCAGCTCGGCGTCAGTCCCCGCGGCAGCCTCGCGCTGCTGCGCGCCGCGCAGTCCTGGGCCGCGACCGACGGACGCGGCTACGTCGTCCCCGACGACGTCCGGGCCGTCGCGGTCGCCGCGCTCGCCCATCGGCTCCTGGTCCGCCCGCAGGCCGAGATCGAGGGCGTCCACCCCGCCGACATCCTCCGCGACGTCCTCGAAACGGTGCCGGTGCCGGTGCCGGAGGTGGCCGGACGCCGATGAGACCCACCAGCACGGGCCTGGTCGTCGGGCTCGGCGGCGGCGTGCTGGCCGCGGCGGGCCTGACCGCCGGCCTGCCGGCGCTCGTCGGGATCGGCGTCGCCGGGCTCACCCTGCTGCTCGGCGCGGTCGCCCTGGTACTCCTACCGGCCCGCCTCGACGTGACCCGTGCCGCCACCCGGACCCGACTGACCGTCGGCGACGCGGTACGCGCCGACGTCACGGTCGTCAACGCCGGCCGGCTGCCCACCGGCGTCTTCGAGGTCCTCGACTCCTTCGACGGCGAACCGCAGCGGATCACGGTCCCGCCGCTGGCACCCGGCGCGCGGTTCGCCGACTCGTACGAGATCAGCACCCGCCGCCGCGGCGTCATCGCGCTCGGACCGGTCCGGCTGGAACGCCGCGACCCGCTCGGGCTGGTCCGCCACGGCGAGCCGCTCGCCCCCGCACTGTGGATCTGGGTGCACCCGAAGATCCACCCGCTCAAGGCACTGCCGATCGGCGTCGCCGTCGACTTCGAGGGTGAGATGATCGACCGCGCGCAGCACGGCTCGACCGCGTTCGCGTCGCTGCGGGAGTACCGCGCCGGCGACGACTTCCGGCAGATCCACTGGAGGACCACGGCCCGCGTCGGTGACCTCGTCGTGCAGGACCGCGTCGACACCACCGAACCGTCCACCACGGTCCTGCTGGACACCCGCGCGGCGGTGCTGTCACCGGAGCGGTTCGAGGAGGCGGTTGCCTTCGCCGCGTCGGTGGTGTCGGCCGCCGGCCGCGGCGGCCACCCGGTCACGCTGCTGTGCAGCACGCCGACGGACCCGCCGCCGGTCACCGCGCTCGACCGGCTCGCCGCGGCCGTCCAGGACGGCGGCGACGAAACCGGACTGCTCGCGATGGTCCGCGGCACGCCCGGCGGCGGGACGATCGTCGTCGTCAGTGGTGAACCGGGCGGGCTCGTCCCGCTCCTGGGTGCGCAGCGGCGACGGTACGCCCGCATCGTGCTCGTGCAGATCGGCGACTCGACCGGGACGTCGCTGCGCTCCGGGGTCTCGATCATCTCCGCGCCGACCGCCGAGGTGGCCGCGCAGGCGTACACCCGGCTCGGCGGTGGACGGTGACCGAAACGGCGACCCGACCGGCCGTGACAGGCCCCGCCGCGAGGAAACCCGGCGCGGCGCTGCCGCGCGCCGGACTGGCCGGACTGCTCGCGTTCGCCCCGGTCGTCGCACTGGCGCCCGCATTCGGGCGGACCGGCGTCGAGGCGCTGACCGAACCGGCGTACGCGCTGCCGATGCTCGGCGCCGTCGCGCTCGCGCCGCTGGCGTGTCTGCTCGTGACGGCCGCGTCCGGCGAGGCCCGGCGCGTCCCGCCGGTCACCAGGCTGACGATCGCGCTCGCCGCGCTCGCCGGGTACGTGCTGCTGATCTTCGGGCTGTCCCCGGCGGAGTTCGCCGCCGGCCCGTTCCGGCTGCTGACCAGCATCCCGCCGCTGGACCCCGAGGGCGCCGAGCTCGCGGCCTGCACGCTGTTCGCCGGACTCGTCGCGATCGGCACGGTCGAACCGGCGCTGCGCCGCACCGCCGCCGGGTGGTCGCTGATCGCCCCGGTCCTGGGCACCGGCATCGCCGTCCTGCTCGCCGTCCCCGGCCGTCCGGCCACCTGGCTTGCGCCGGCGTTCGTCACCGTCACCGTCGGGCTGCTCGCGATGACCGCCCGCGAACGCCGACCGGTCTCGGCGGCCTCCGCCGGATTCCGGCTGCTGCCACCGGTCGCCCTGCTGGCCCTCGCCGCCATCGGTGCCGCCGGCGGGCTGCTCGCCACTCCGCTGCTGACCCTCGCCGGTGACCCGGAACCGGTCGACCTGCGGCTCCTCGCCGACCAGACCGTCCAGCCACGGGAGGGGACCAGCCCGCTCGCCCAGTACCCCGCCCTCAGGTCCGGCAAGCTGACGTTGCGGCTCACCGTCCGGTCGGCGCAGCCCTCGACGCGACTGCGGTTCGCGACGCTGGACCGGTTCGACGGGACGTACTGGACGAGCGCCGCCACGTACCGCCGTGCCGGGACCCGCCTGCCGGCCCCCAACCGGGACGGCGTCACCGTCGAGGACGAGGTGCACGTCGAGGACCCCGGCACGTTCGGCTGGCTCGTCGCGACCGGCCGACCGGTCCAGGTTTCCGAAACCGGACTCGGCGTCGACACGCAGACCGGTGACGTGGTCATGCCGGCCGGCCGCCCGGTTCCGCGGCAGTACACGGTCCGTAGCTTGGTGACCGAGCCCGACCCGGCCGCGCTCGCCGGTGACACACCCGCCGCGTACACCGGAGAACGGCCGCCCGCGACACTCGTCGGTCACGCGACCCGGCTGGCCGGCGCGAACGGTGGATACCCGGCGCTGCGCCAGCTCGCCGACCAGCTTGCGTTCGACGGCGGCTTCTCCGTGAGCTCGTCCAACCGGCCACCGACCGGCCACGGCCTGTTCCAGATCGACCGGCTGCTGACCAGCCACTCAGGCACCGCCGAACAGTACGCGTCGGCGTACGCGCTGATGGCCCGGGCCCTCGGCTACGACGCCCGGGTCGTCGTCGGCTTCCGCCCGTCGACACCCGGCAAGATCACCGAACGGGACGTCGACGCCTGGGCCGAGGTCCGTTTCGCCGGCGCCGGATGGGTCGGGTTCTACCCGACGCCGGGCTCGCGGCAGCGTGCGCCGGAGCCGCAGCCGGCCGAGCAGGACGAACCCGTCGAGCCCGCACCCACCACGACCCCGGCACCCCTGACCGCACCCTCCGGCGACTCCACAGTGGACTCCTCGGCAACCGGCGGACCAGCGGCCGGCAACGGTCCACAGTGGATCATTGCCGGACTGGCTGCCGGCGTCGCCGTCATGCTGCTCGCCGCCCGCCCCGTTTCGCGGGGCCTCGTCAGACGGCGCAGACGGACCGCGCCCGACCCGCGCCGGCGCATCTACGGCGCCTGGCTGGACGCCCTCGACCGGTACGCCGACGCCGGCCTCGCCTGGCCACCGTCCACGACATCCGGGCAGGTCGCCGCCGCGGCGGCGGAGCGCTTCCCCGCCGTCGGCGAGCCGACCCGCAGACTGGCCCGGCTCGCCGACGCCGCCGGGTACGCGGCCGCGCAACCGACCGCCGGCGACGCTGATCACGCGTGGACGCTCAACGGGGTGGTGCGCGGCGAACTGGCGAAGGCGACCCCCTGGTGGCGTCAGCTGCTACCGAGGCTCACCAAGGGCCGCGAGAGGCGTCAGTAGCTGAAGGTTTGAGTGTCATCTACTCATGCGTCCGGATCGGAGCACCTCGATTCTGTTCCTGTCGGTGACCGCTCGCCCGCGAGGTGTCGCGGGGCGGTCGAATCCGCCGCGCAGGAGGGACCATGCTCCGTCGACCCCTGTTCGTCCTGTTCACGATCGTCGTGGTGCTCGCGGCCGCGGCCCCCGTACACGCCCGGCCACCGGCCGACCCGCTCGCCGCATCCGCCGTGACCGGCTGTGGCACACGGCAGACGCCGTCGGTGGTCAGCGCCAGCACGTACGAGGATGTCAACCCACCCGCTCAGGCCGTCGACGGGAATCTGGACACCCGCTGGTCCGGCTACGGCTTCGGCGCCTACCTCCAGCTCGAACTGCCCGCCCGGGCCACCCTGTGCGCGGTGCAGGTGGCGTGGTTCCGCGGTGACGAGCGCTGGAACGACTACACCGTCTACACGTCCGCGGACGGCACGACGTACCGCAACGTCAACGCGGGCCGCAGCACCGGCACCACGCGGGCGATGGAGACCTACGCGTTCACCCCGCACGAGGCGCGATTCGTCCGGATCGCCTTCTGGCAGAACGCCGAGCAGAACCTGTGGGCCAGCATCAGCGAGGCCGCAGTCCTCGGTGTCGACGCCACGGGCGGCACGCAGACCGTCGTGGCGGTCGGTGACATCTCGCAGACGTGCGTGACCGCCGACTGCCCGACCGCCCGTACGGCGGCGCTGACCGGGCAGATCAACCCGGCGCGCATCCTCGGGCTGGGCGACCAGCAGAACGGCAACGACACCTACGAGGACTTCCTGCGGTACTTCGACAAGACGTGGGGGCCGTTGAAGGGACGGTTCCACCCCACGCCCGGCAACCACGAATACGAGGTGACCGGCGCCGACGGCTACTTCCGCTACTTCGGCCCGGCGGCGAAGCCCCAGGGAGCCAGCTGGTACAGCTTCGACCTCGGCAACTGGCACATCGTGTCGCTCAACTCGGAGTACGACCGCAACGAGGGCGGTGCCCAGCTGGCCTGGCTGCGGGCCGACCTGGCCGCGACCACCAAGCCCTGCATCGCCGCCTACTGGCACCGGCCGAAGTTCAGCTCCGGCAGCGGCCACGGCAACTTCCCCAACGTGAAGCCGTTCTGGGACGCGCTGTACGCCGCCGGCGCCGACCTGGTCCTCAACGGCCACGACCACGACTACGAGCGGTTCGCGCCGCAGCGCCCCGACGGCGTCGCGTCCCCGGCCGGCATCCGCGAGTTCGTCGTCGGCACCGGCGGCGCGGGCCTGCGCCCGTTCGGCACCACCGTCGCCAACAGCGAGCGGCGCATCGCCGGCACCCACGGCGTCCTGCGCCTCGACCTCGGCACGAACGACTACACGTGGCGGTTCGTCGACATCGACGGCGCCACGCGCGATCAGGGTGGCCCGGTCGCCTGCCACTGAGCCGCCCGACACCTTCGACAGCGAACACCCACAGAGGAGGTACCCCCGATGACATCACGATGGCGGCCGCTGCGGGCGCTGCTGGCGTGCGGTCTGGCCGCGGCCGGACTGGCGCTGGTGTCGCCCGCGGCCCCGGCCCAGGCCGACCCGGCCGGCGTCTTCGAGACGCTCAACTTCGAGGATCCGGCCGACCGCACTGTGCCCCCGCCCGGCTGGATCAAGCAGGCCGCCCGCACCGATTCGATCCAGATCGTCAGCGACGTGAAGCGTGACGGCGGATACGCCGCCAAGTTCGACCTCAAGAAGGACGACGCGATCGTCTCCAACGGCAAGCGCTCCGAGCTGACCCAGCCCGACAGCCAGCCGGCCAACGTCGAGCGGTGGTACGGGTTCAGCATCTACCTGCCCACCTCGTGGGTGTACGACCGGTCGCCGGAGATCGTCAGCCAGTGGCACCAGTGCGACGCGGGGTGCACGGGCGGCTCCCCGCCGCTGGCGCTGATGACCGAGAAGGGCCGGTGGATGCTCGACATGCCGCTGCGCTCGCAGAAAGTGGACCTCGACGCCTACAGCACGGGCACCTGGACCGACTGGGTGTTCCACGTCGTCTGGCGCACCGACGGAGGCGGACTGCTGGAGGTGTGGCGCAACGGCGTGTACAAGTTTGGCTTCCAGGGCCGCACGCACGCCGACTCGCAGGGCTCGCCGTACTTCAAGTTCGGCATCTACAAGTGGGACTGGAAACCCGGCAGCACGAACCCGTCGGACACCACGCAGCGGACCATGTACTACGACGCGCTGCGCATCGGCGACCAGCGCGCCACGTTCCCCGACGTCGACCCGGCCCGCTCCGGCGGCGGCCCCTGCAACCGCGCGCAGCCGGTGGCGGGGGTGTCGGCCAGCACCTATGAGGCCATCAACCCGCCGCAGAACGCGGTCGACGGCAACCTGACGACGCGCTGGTCGGGTTCCGGTTTCGGGGCGTTCCTGACGGTCGATCTGGGTGCTCAGCGGAGCATCTGTGGTGCCGGGGTGGCGTGGCATCGTGGTGACGTGCGGTGGAACGACTACACGATCTACACGTCGGTCGACAACGTGACCTACGTGAAGGCGTGGGAGGGCCGCAGCAGCGGCAAGACGTTGCAGCCCGAGGTCACCACGTTCCCGGCCCGGCAGGCCCGCTACGTGAAGTACGCGTGGTGGAACAACGCCGAGGGCAACGGCTGGGCCAGCATCACCGAGGCGACCGCGCTCAGTCAGTGACGCGGCGGGCCGGCGGCGGGCCTCACCCGCCGCCGGCGGCCAGCGGGGCGAGCGCGAGCCGCTCGGCGAGGTGCCGGCGACTGCCGATCGCCAGCTTCGTGTAGGACAGCTGCAGCAGGTTGCCCACGGTACGCACCGAGATGCCGAGCCGCTGCGCGATCTCGCCGTTGCGCAGCCCCGCGGCGGCGAGCTCGCACACCTCCCGCTCCCGGGCGGTCAGCCGGGCGGAGGCGGTGGGGGACGGCAACCACGGCGGCGCGTGGCCGGCGCAGCGCTCGGCCGCCCGCTGCCGCGCCCGATTCGCCGCCGGCGCGGCCGGGCCGTGGGCGGCCGCGGCGGCGGCCTCGAGGGCGAAGCCGTGATACCCGAGCGCGTCGAACCGGTCCGCCACCCGCAGCAGCGGCGCCGCCCGGCCGCGCAGCAACGCCTCGGCGTGCTCGGCGAACAGGTCGAACAGCGGACTGTCGCAGCGGGCAGCGGCGTCCCGCAGCCGCCGGACGGCCGCCGCGGACCGGGCGGGTGCCAGCCGGACGTGCAGGTACGCGCACTCGACGCCGGTCGTGAGCCGGCCCGCGGCGAGGTACCGCTCGGCCAGCCGGTCGGCGCGGTCGGCGGCGTGGGCATGCCGGCCGCCGTAGGCGAGGACGAGCACCCGGTCCAGCTCGACCCGGTCGCACAGCGTGCTGCCCGGGGCCACCCGGTCGTCGATCGCGGCGAGGATCCGCCCGGCCCGGTCCGCCTCGCCGAGCGCGGCCAGGCACACCGCGTACTGCCCGGCGATGAACACCCGTACCGGGAACGGCGTCCGCTCGTCCGCCAGCGCGTACGCCTCGCGCAGCGCCGGCAGTGCCCGCGCCGGCCGGCCAGACCACCACTCGGCGACGCCGACGGCGTGCGCGGCTACCGTGGCCTCCTCGACGCAGGACCGCCGCAGCGCCCCCGCGTAGTGCCGCCGGGCCAGCGCGAGCCCCTCGCGGAGCCGGCCGGTCAGGACCAGCGCATACGCCTGGCAGGCCCGGGTCGACATGCGTACCGCCGTCCAGACCGCCGGCGCCGGTTCCGGGTCGCGCTCGACACACACCTGTCCCGGTCGCCCGCGGAAGGTCAACAGGTAGGTCCCCAGCGCCTCGGCGACGTCCCGGATCAGCGGCCCGCCGCCCCGCGCGTCGACCGGCGCCCCGGCCCCGCCGGTGAAGAGCGCGACGGCCTGTGCGGCGATCGTGAGCTCCACCGAGCCGTCGGGACGTGGCACATGCTGCCGGGCCCGCTCGACCTCGGCCGCCGCCTCGTCGGTGCGCGACAGTCCCCAGAAGAGGTTCAGCACGCGGGTGGCCGCGGCGCGCGGATCGTCGGGCCGGTCGAGGCACAGCTGGCACAGGATCCGCTCGGCCTCACCGGCCCGGCCCAGCGCCACCAGCGCCTCGGCGTGCAGCAGGGCGCCGTCGCGGCCGGGCACGTGCCGAGCCAGCCGGGCAGCGAGCGCCGGACGCCCGGTGCCGAGCGCGTCCCCGGCCGCGGCCAGCAGTGTGGCCGGCGGGACGGGCTCGGCCGCCTCCAGCCGCCACCACACCTGCAGCGGTCCTCTCGGCCGATCGCCGTCCGCCGGGTCGGCGGCCCGCACCAGGTCGCGGAAGAGCCGGCGACGGCGCAGCGACCCGACGGACGGCAGGACGCCCTCCACCTGCAGCGGGTGCGCCGGGCGCAGTACCGTGCCCGCGGCGCCGGTCGTCCGCACGACCCGCCCGGCGCTGACGAGAGCGTCGAGGGCGGGACCGGCGACCACCGCGCGCAGGACCGCCTCGGGCAGCGGCCCCGCCACCGCCAGGTACTCCAGCACCTCAGAGCCGCCGTCCGGCAACGGCTCCGCGTCCACCGCCGTCAGGTCGAGCCAGCGACGGGGATCGCCGACCGCACCGCGCCAGGACCACACGTCCCGGACGGCGACGAGCCGGCCGCAGGTGAGCCCGACACCGACCAGCCGGCGCAGCACGAGCGGGTTGCCCCGCGCCGCCCGCCACAGGCCGCGGACCGTCATCCCGTCGACCGGGCCGCCCAGCGCGCCGGTGAGCAGGGCCGCCGAGGCCCGCAGCGGCAGCGGCCGCAGCGGCAGCTCCACGACCGGTCGCCGCTGCCACCAGGGCGGGCTGGCACCGGCGTCGGGGCGCGCCGTGAGCAGCAGGCCCGCGCCGGTCCGCTCCGCCAGTTCGTGCACGAGCGCGGCGTCCGCCGGGGTCAGGCGGTCCGCGTCGTCGACGCCGAGCACCGTCGGGCGCCCCCCGGCGAGCGCACGCAGCGCCCGCGCCGCGGCGGCGACCGACGGTGCCTCGGCCAGGGAGGAGCCGGCGCCCGCGTCCGTGAGCAGTGCCGCAACGGCCGGCGGGGCGACCGGGGAGGCGGTGGCGGCGGTACGGGCGACAAGCGCGCCGCCCGTACCGCAACGGTCGAGGACCACCCGGGCCAGCCGCGACTTGCCCAGCCCCGCCTCGCCGGTGACCACCACGGCGGAGGACCGCCGCAGCAGTTCGACGGCGCGCCGGGCGATGTCCGCGCGGCCGACGAGCGGCCAGCGCTCCACGGCCGCGGACACCCCGGGCCCCGTGGTCATCGGAGTCTCCCAGGCAGTGCGGCACGGCGATTGAGTACGGATCGCTCATGACCGGCACCCGCCGCCGGGACGACGGTGAAGGCACGGTGCGCAGGTGTCGCGTCGTGTAGCCCACCGGAACGGAGGCCGTACCCATGCCCACAACCGCACCCCGATCCAGACCCGGACCCGACCACGCACCCACACCCGGGCGCCGGGCGCTGCTCGGGATGACCGTCCTGGCGCTGGCCGCCACGACCGTGCTCACCGCGGCGGCGGCCGGGCCCGCGGCAGCCGCGGCCGCGACTCCGATCGGCAACGACGTCGACGGCGTCGCCATGATGTACCCGACGAAGACCGGCGGGCAGGAGTGGCGACTCGACAACAACCCGGCCGCCGACGATCAGCTCGACGGGCCGGCGCTCAAGCGCAACCCGGACGGCACCTTCAAGGTGACCGAGGCGGACACCAGACTGGGCGTGTTGAGCGCCACCTACGACCACGACGACGAGGACGACCTGGTGTGGTCGCAGCCGACGCTGCGCAGGGTGGGGTACCAGCACGACGCGTCCGACTGGCGCGACGTGGAGCTCACCGGCTACGTCCGGCTCAACAAGACCTCCAACACCGACGAGGAGTTCACCTGGTACGCCCGCGGCGCCCGGCACACCGGAAACGGCGCCACCCCGGAGACCTGCTGGGGTACGGCGTACAAGGCGAACCTGCGTTACCGCGACGGCGCCACGCGGTGGCAGAAGGAGCTGTTCCACGACGGCGGTGACGGCTACGCGAGCGGCTCCTGGCAGCATTCCGGAGCATCGGTGCAGGGCAAGCTCGTCGGCTTCAAGGCCGTCATGTTCAACACCCCCAGCGGGGTGCGGATGGAGACATACCTGGACCGTTCCAACACCAACACCTGGACCGCGGTCGCATCCTACGACGACCAGGGCGGCTGGGCGATCGACGAGGACAACCGCTGCGGTGGCACCCGCGACGAGGTGGTGCGCTGGGGCGGGCCGATCGCGACGCTCCGGTGGGATCTCGCCTCCGACGTCGACGTGACCCGCCTCAGCGTCCGGGAGATCGACCCTCGGGCCACGTGCAACCGTGCGCAGCCGGTGGCCGGAGTGTCGGCCAACACCTACGAGGCCGTCAACCCACCGCAGAACGCCGTCGACGGCAACCTGACCACCCGCTGGTCCGGCTACGGCTTCGGCGCCTACCTCACCGTCGACCTCGGCACCCAACGCACCATCTGCGGCGCCGGCGTCGCGTGGCACCGCGGGAACCTGCGCTGGAACGACTACACCATCTACACATCGGTCGACAACGTGACCTACGTGAAGGCCTGGGAAGGCCGCAGCAGCGGCACCACACTCCAACCCGAAGTCACCGGGTTCCCCGCCCGCCAAGCCCGCTACGTGAAGTACGCCTGGTGGAACAACGCCGAAGGCAACGGCTGGGCAAGCATCACCGAAGTCACCGCACTCAGCGCGTAAGGACCGTGCCCCGTCCCGGCCGGTGGTCATCCGATGGCCGTCCGGGACGCGGGCGCGGCCAGCACCCGGGCGAGGCTGTCACGGCCGGTTACGCCGAGCTTGCGGTACACGCGGTAGAGGTGGTTGCCGACGGTCCGCACCGACAGCCGCAGCTGCTGGGCGATGGCCTCGTTGGGCAGGCCGGTGGCGGCCAGGTCGGCGATCTGGCGTTCCCGGCCCGTCAGCGCGGCCGGCCGGGCGACACCCTCCGCCCACTGCGGCACGAACCCCTCGCACCGCTCCCCCAGTGTCGCGAGCAACGGCCGGAACCTGCTGTCGCGCACCGTCCCCTCCAGCCGGACGCCGGATGCCGCGGCCTCCAGCGCGACCGCCGCGTAGCCCAGCCCGGCCAGGCCTTCGCAGGCGGCGGCGAGCCGGTCCGCGTCGCTTTGCACCAGCGCCTCGACGTGGTCGGCGAAGAGCACGAACAGCGGGCTGTCGGCGCGGTCCGCGGCCAGCCGCAACGCCGCGGCCACCGAGGCACACGGCCGCAACCGACCGGCCAGGTACAGGCTGTCGGCGGCGCTGGTGAGCCGGTTCAGGGCGAGGTACCGCTCGCCGAGCGCGGCGGCGAGCCGGGCGCCGCCGGTGGCGTCACCGGCGTGGGCCCGGCTCCGCGCCTCCGCCATGTCGAGGTGCCCGGTGAGCACCGAACCAGACGGTAATCGCGCGCGCATGTGCCGCACCGCCGCGGCGGCCGCCGCGCCGCGGCCGAGCGCGGCCTGGCAGGCGGCGTACTCGCTGAACACGTACGTCTGGATGGGGAACGGGGTGTGCTCGTCGACGAGGGCCCGGGCCTCCCGCAGGTACGGCAGCGCACGCGCCGGCCGTCCGGCCCACACCTCGCAGACCCCCAGCTCCAGCGAGAGCATCGCCACCTCCGACGCGGCGCCACGGGTCAGCGCCGCCCGGTGGTACGCGCGCCCGGTGGACAGTGCGGCGGACAGCTCGCCGGCCATGGCGAGCGCGTGGACGTGACAGGCGGCGGCCGCGCCGCGCATCGACGCCCACGCTCGGGGCGCCGCCAGGTCGCCGTCCCGGAACCCGGCGACGACCCGGGCCGGGGCGCCGGCGAAGACCGCGGCGTACGCGCGGATCGCCGACGCGGCGCCGCCGACGACGCTGCCGGTGACGCCGTCGAGCAGGGTCCCGTCGCCGTGGCCGGCACCGAACACGGACAGCGCCAGGGCGGCCACGCCGAGCCGCGGGTCGTCGCGCTGCTCCGCGGGCAGGGTCCGGCGGGCCCGGGCGACGACCGCCGCGGCCAGCTCCGGCCGGCGCAGGCCCCAGAACAGGTTGAGGGCGCGCAGCGCCGCCACGCCGGCGCGATCGGCCGCCGGCAGGTGCTCGTGCTCCGCGTCGAGCAGAGCCTCGGCCGCGACCGCCTTGTCCTGAGCGACGAGCGCACCGGCCAGCACCTCCACCCCGGCCGCTCCAGCGCTGCGCGCGAGGGACTCGGCCCGGACCGCGTCGCCGCGGTCCAGGGCGTCACGGGCGGCGCGCAGGATGTGCGGCACGGGCACCCGCTCCTTGGCCGCCAGGCGCCACAGCACGGACCGCAGGTGCGCGCCGGGGCCGGGCATGCCGGCCGCGTCGACCGCGTCGGCCAGCCGCCGGTAGACCTCCCGGCGCTCCCGGGCCGTGGCGGTGGCCCGCATCAGCTCGCCGTACAGCGGGTGGCCGCAGCGCACCAGCAGCCCGTGGGCGGAGCGGTCGACCCGGATCAGCTGCCGCCGCTCCAGCGCTTCCAGGACCGGCAGCGGTGCCAGCGTCTCCAGCGCGTCGGCGCACATCGGCTCGCCGTGCGCCACGTACCGCAGCGCGGCGCGCTCCTGCGTGTCGAGGCGGCGCAGGACGTCGGCGACGAGGTCGCGCAGGCCCTGGTGGGAGCAGATCGTGCCGTGCCAGCGCCACAGCCCGTCGACCGGGCGCAGCTGCCCCGCGGCGAGCCCGGCGTCGACGAGATGGCGCAGGAACAGCGGGTTTCCGCCGGTGATGCCGGCGAGGCGGCCGAGGGTGAGCCGGTCGACCGGGCCGCCGAGCGCGGCGCGGATCAGCGCGTCGACGGCCGCCGGTCGCAGCGGGCCGATCGAGACCCGCTGCAGCGTCGGCCGAGCCCGTAGCGCACGCAGCGCCGGGGCGTCCATCGCCTCGGGCCGGGCCGTCACGAGCAGCTTGGCGGGCACGGCGCCGGCCAGGTGCTGCACGAGGGCGGTCGACGCGGCGTCGAGGTGCTGGGCGTCGTCGATGTGCAGCAGCACCGGCCGGTCCGCGGCCCGCTGCCGCAGCGCCCGGGTGGCCGCGGCGTACGCGCGGGCCAGCCCGTCGCCGCCCGCGGCGGGCAGCAGCGGGGCGGCCGCGGTGAGCGGCAACCCGTCGGCCGCCTCCCAGCCGGACAGGGTCGACACCAGCATGCCACCGTCCGTACACCGCTGCGCAACCTCCTGCGCCAGCCGGGACTTGCCGACGCCGGCCTCACCGATGAGCAGGACGCCCGCCTCGTCGGTGGCGCCGAGCAGCGCGGACAGGTGCTGTACCTCGGTCGATCGGCCCACGAGCGGCCAGTGCACCGCCGTGGTGGCAAGCGTCGTCGCAGTCACGGTGGCTCCCACGCATGTCGGCGGCGACGCGCGGTGTGCGACACCATCGGTGCGGTGCCAGAATGTCGCCGCGCACCCATGCTCGCCGCAGGAACCGGCCCGCGCAACCTCAAGGACGGATTCGCGCTGAGCAATGGATACTCATGCGGGACCGAGACGCACGTAGTAGGCGACCTTGCTCGGATTGGCGATGCTGCGCCGCGCCAGCAGCCGATGTCCGCAGTCGGGGTCGGCGCAGCGGCCGGATCGGTACCACCGCCCAGTCGTAGAACCGCTCCCCGTGGGCGCCGGCACCACAACACAGTGCCGATGCGCTTGCCGACGCAGGGGTCAGCCGGACGTGGCGGGCCGGGCCGGCGCGTCGGCGTCGTAGTAGTGCACGCCCGAGCGAGGATTGTGGGTGAGCCAGGCGAGCATCTCGTTGACCTGGAGCGAGTACCACTCGGTGTACCCGCACGCCGCGCAGATCCACACCTCGAAGCGCCCGGCCTCGATGCGCTTGTCCGTGCTCCCGCCGTCCGCCGATCCGGAAGCCCACCGGGTGACGGCCGGCAGGACGTCGACGACGTTGCGGTTGTCGGGTTCGGGAAGCATGACCGGGTCGATGTGCCACACGCGCGCACACTGACACTTGACACAGCGACGACTCGTACGCATGAGCGCACTGTAGAGGCCCGTCCCACCCGGCTCTGGCGCGTCCACGACAGGTACACCGTCGGATGAGCGTCCGGCTGGTAGTGCTGGGCCACGGT
The DNA here is from genome assembly GCF_040614215.1 of Dactylosporangium sp. NPDC006015. Classification (NCBI taxonomy): domain Bacteria; kingdom Bacillati; phylum Actinomycetota; class Actinomycetes; order Micromonosporales; family Micromonosporaceae; genus Dactylosporangium; species Dactylosporangium sp. NPDC006015. The sequence goes on along the minus strand of NZ_JBEXUD010000017.1, from coordinate 109,307 downwards.
GTCCAGGATTCCCTCGATACGTTCGTCGGCGAGCATCGGCTTGCAGGCGTCCAGGTCATCGATCGGGCCACCGGGAATGCTTGAAGCCGCCGTGGGGAATTGCCCTCAGTCGCAGTCGTGTCCGCTTTTCGACTTCGATCCGCTCTTCGACTTGCTCTTGCTGCTGCCACCGCTCTTCCCGCCTGGTTTGCCGGCGATGCTCATGGTGATCGTGTCGCAGGTGCCGCCCGAGACGAGGTTGCAGGCGGTGAGGGCCGGCGTGAGCAGCAGGGCCGCGAAGGCGGCGATGATGGCTTTGCGGGTGCGGGTCATGGCGGTTTCCATCCGTGGTCGGCGCTGTCCTCGGAATGATGCACGGCGTTGTCAATTCCGTAGATCAGGTCTCCGACACACGGATGCGGCGTTGCTCACTCATCCACCCAGCAGGTCGCGGACGGCGCCGTCGACCATGCGGCGCACGGCACACTCGACGGCGACAGCGGGATCGTGATGCCGCGCCCACGGTGACGCTGTGCACGGCAGCGCTGCTGGCCGTCGCGCGCGGAAGGGGCGCGGGAGCCTGTCCGCTCCCGCGCCCTGACCGTCAGCGTGCCCCTCGGCCGGCCGTCACGCGGCCTTCACGAAGTACTGTGCGGCCGATCCGTTGCAGTCCCAGATCTGCAGTCGCGCGCCGTCCGCTGTCGAGCCTGACGGGGAGTCCAGGCACTTGTTGGAGTTCGGGTTGCGCAACCGGTTGCCTTCCTGGACCCAGTTCTGTGCGCCGCTGCCGTTGCAGTCCCAGAGCTGCACCTTCGTGCCGTTGGCCGTGCCCGCGCCGTCGACGTCGAGGCACCGGCCCAACGTCCGCAGGGTCTGGCCGTTCCAGCTCCACTGCTGGTCCTTCGAAACAGCGGACCCCTGGCACGTCCACAGCTGCACGGCCGCGCCGTTGCCGCCGGTGTCGTTGCCGGCCACGTCCACGCACTTGCCGCCCGGTCCGTTGATCTGCGTCGCGGTTCCGCCCGGTGTCGTGCCGCCGTCCTGGTAGTAGCGCACGTAGTCGATCGATGCGGTGAGCGGGAACTGGCCCTGCACGGGGTTCTGTCCGGGGTACGTGCCGCCCAGCGCCAGGTTGAAGATGACGTGGAACGGCTTGCGGAACTCTTCCAGGGTCGCCGGTGTCGTGTCGATCACGTGCGTCTGCGTACCGTCGACGTACCAGCGGATCTGCGCGGCCGTCCATTCGATCGCGTAGACGTGGAAGGCTGCGGCGTTGTTGACGGCGGGGTTGGCGACGTAGTTGGCGTTCTGGCCCGCTGTCCACGGGAACACGCCGGTGCGCAGATCCCAGAAGATGTTGTTCGTGACGGTCGCGTTCGCGTTCGCGTGTTCCATGATGTCGACCTCGCCGCAGCTGGCCCAGTTGGTGGGCAGGCGGTCGTAGTAGGTCTGCGCGGGGTTGTAGGCGCTCGTGGACGACTCGTCGCACGCGTCACCGAGCATCCAGAACGCCGGCCACGAGCCGGTGGCGGTCGGGAGCGCCATGCGGGCCTCGATGCGGCCGTACTGGAAGGACCGCTTCGTGTCCGTCGTCATGCGGCACGACGTCTGGTACCAGTTGCGGCCGTTGACCACCATGGGCGTCGTGAGCCAGTTGGCGCGCATCACGAGGTTGCCGCCGGACTGCGTGCAGTTCTCGGGGCGATACCACTCCCACTCGCCGTTGCCCCAGCCGTCGAACGTGTTGAGCCCGGGGTTGAGGCCGTTGCCGACGTTGTAGTTCCAGTTGGCGCTGCTGGGCGCGCCGGACCCGTTGAACTCGTCGGACCACACGAGGTTCCACGCGGCTTGTGCGGGCTGCTGCAGGACGACCACGCTGCCGACGAGCGCGGTGACGGCCGCGGTGAGGAGGATCATGAGGCGGCGGGGGATGCGGGGTGTGCGTTCCTGTTCGGTCTCCACGGCGATTGTGCCCTTCTCGAGCAGGGGCCTCACGTGGCGGCGTGAGAGCGCTCTCAGCATCGTGATTGACTGGAAACCTTGTTGTCAACAACCTGTCATGCTCCAGTAACGGAATTTGTGCAAGACGCGACAAACTGGTGTCGCCGCACGGAAGCCGGCGGCGACACCAGCGTGCCTGTCAGCTCAGCGGTTCGATCCAGATGTTGCGGAAGCGGGGGTTCGCGCCCGGGTCGCCGTGGTCCTGCAGGGCGATCGAGCCGGGCGTTGACCCTTCAGGCTGCCCGTTTCCGGTGGGGCCGTTGATGGCGACGTTGTTGTGCACGACGACGCCGTTCCACACCACGGTGACTCTGGCGTCTTCGAGTTTCGTGCCCGTCGGGCTGAACCGGGCCGCACGGAACGTGATGTCGTACGTCTGCCACGTGTTGGGCGCGGTGGCCATGTTCCGGTCGGGGGCACGCTTGAGGTAGATGGCTCCGGCCTCGTTGTTGGCCAACGTGGTGTCACCGTAGGAGTCAAGGACCTGAATCTCGTATCGCTCCTGGAGGTAGAACCCGCTGTTGCCGCGAGCCTGTCCGGTGACCTCCGGCGGGTAGGTGGGTTCCAGCCACTCGCCGTGCAGCTTGAAGTCGCCGAATTTCGCTCTGGTACGGATGTTCCCGCCGAGCGATTCCATCGATCCGCCCGCTACCGGCCAGGTCGCAGGGTTGCCGTCAGTGGTCTCCCATGCCGCCAGGCCGGCGCCGTCGAACAATGCGATGCGCGGTACCGCAGCGACGGCGACGTTGTCGAGGTTGGCGCCGTTGGCACCCGTCGTCGTCACCCGGATCTTGCTCGGCCCGGCCGGTAGCGTCGTGGACAGCGATACGGTTCGCCAGGTGCTCCACGCGTTTGTCGGCGGGAACGAAAACGCTGGGCTGACAGTCGCGCCGTTGACCGCGACGGCCAGCGGGCGGTCGGCGGTCCCGCCGTTGGCGTAACGGAATGCCAGCGAATAGCTTCCCGCGCTCGGCACGTTGACGGTCCATTCGGTGTACCCGCCGGTGTTGGCCGTCGTTGCGAAGTCCGCGTAACCGGTCCCGCTGTACCCGGCATGCTCGGTCGACACGGTCGCGCCGCTGAGCGCCGCCTGCTCAGCCTCGTAGGTGCTACCGGGCAGCGCATTGAGTGTGTACCAGGCCTCCGTGCTCCACAGGGTCTGCCCTGAAGCCGAACTGAACGGCCGTGGCGACTGCACGTGGACCACCCGCCCGGCCTCCAGGCCGTTGATCCTCAACGTGACCTTCTTGCCGTCGGCCGAAGGGACGGCCGAGCTGACGCTCAGCGTTTCCAGATCGACCTTCGGCCCGCCATAGCTGGAGGTCGGCGTGTACCGCCATTGCTGGACGGCGTACCGCGACGTCAGCGAGCTCAGCGTTGCAGCCGACAGAGGCTGGGTGTATTCAAGTTCGAAGCCGCCGGCCACCGCCCGCATCGCCAGGATGTCGAAGGCGTTGCTGCTGGTAGGGGTCAGCTTCTGCAGACCGAAGCGGAGCTTGCCCTGCTGACGCCAGTTGCTGCTGGCGCGTTCGTCGCCGATGCCGCCCGCGTAGATCGCGCCGTCGGGCCCGAGGGTGAGCCGGCTGATGCCGGCCTCAAGTCCCTGGGCGAACCGGAAGACCGCGCCCTGATATTCGCCGTTGACCTTCTCCAGATACCCGCGTTGGATCCCGCCATAGGTGACATCACCAAACAGCATCTGCCCGGCGAACAGGCCTTGGGTGAGCGTGATCGGTGTGCTCGGCGAGTTCGCGATCTCGTTGTGCGGCAGCCACAGGACCGGCTGCGTGACCGCGTTGGTGTCGAAGGGACCTGCCGGATCGTTGTAGTGGTTGAAGAACCGGCCGGGTTTCAGCTGCACCAGCTTGTTGGCCGACAGCCAGTCGCCCTGGTTGTCGGTGACGAAGATGCCGCCTTCGGGGCCCCAGCCCATGCCGTTCGGAGTACGCAGTCCACTTGCCGTGTATTCGACCTGCCCGGTCGCTTTGTTGACTTTGATAGCGGTGCCGCGGTTGGCGGCGAGCTGCGGTTTGGTGGTGCGCCCGCCAGGAGTGATCTGCACCGACAGGTTGAGATAGAAGTATCCGTCCTTGTACAGCAGGCCGAACGCGAACTCGTGGTAAGTCCCGCCGAACGGCCAGGTCGCCACCGTGCGCTTGCTGTCGATGACGTCATCGCCGTCGGCATCGTTGAGCTCGACCAGCCGGGACCGCTCCGAGACATAGAGCTTGCCGTCCACATATTTGATTCCCATGGGGTCCTGCAACCCTGTGGCGATCTTCTTCACGGTCACCTGCTGGGCGGAGGTGGTGCCGGTGACGTTGCCCAGCAGGTAGACCTCGCCGAGCGGCGTAGTGGTGCCGTAGTCGCCGCCCCACGTGGTGATGGCCAGCCTGTTGTCGGGCAGCCAGTCCATCCCGGTGACTTTCGGCTCGAACCCGCTGGGACGCAGACTGGTCAGCGTGTAGTTGGGGTGCACCGCGTTCAGTGGCAGCCCGTCGCCCGGGGTGTCCATCCCCTGGACGCATTCCTTGGTGCCAGGTGCGGTCACCCGGGTGACTCCGGATTCGGTGCTCAGCGCTGTGGTCGGCACGAGCGCAAACTGTGTGGCGCCCGGTGGCTGCCACTCCAGCTTGAGCGTCTGACCACCGGTGTTGTCGAAATGTTCGATGCGCAGCTTGTGGTAGCCGGCGGACAGGTCGATGGTGCCATCTTTCGGCGACGCGCCGTGCAGGCCGTCGTGGCTGATGACCGTCGTGAACGTGCTGTTCACGTCGTCGTTGTCGACGACGGTGCTCTTGTCGATGCGTAGGCGGGAGCCATCATCGCTGGTGAGCCGGAACGTGTACGAACCGGCTGTTGGAATATTGATGTTCGCGATGACCTGGGTGTGGAACCTGTCGGCGATGCCGAAGTCGGCCTGGGTCGACCAGTTGATCACCGGCATCAGCTTGTCGAAGTTGGGGGTCTGTCCTGGCTTGAGCGTGCAGAGTCCGGGTAGATCAGACCCGATGTTGTAGGTGCGCAACGTGACTCCGGGATCCTGCGGTGGGATCGCGGCGTATGCCGGCACAGCCACCAGCGACAGCATCACACTCAGCCCGAGAGCGACGACTGGCGCCCGGTGCCGCCGGCGGGCGACTTCTGGGACGGTCTGGGAACTCATGGCGACCCTTCTCGTGATCAGGCGGGTACCTGACGTAGGTGGGACGCGCGCCGCCGCGTCGTCTTCTCAACGGACCGGGCTACTCTCGCTCCAAGCGAAACTCCCAGCGTCGGGGGCAGGAAAGCGCTTTCCGGAGCAGTGAGTCACTCTAATTGAAGTATCACGCTGTTTCAATGTCTTCACACGGCCGGTTCCGGGGCTCCCGCCAGTGTCCGATGACACCTTTGCCCGACGTCGTGCATCGCGACGAGACGTACCTCGGCCGCACCGCACACCGCGACGGCCCTACCGCGACGTTCGACCTCGACGCCGCCACCGTCACCCTGGTCGCTGGGACGCGATGCCCGGCCGGGCCGAATGCGGCGAATCTTGCCATTACGCCTTGGAGTGCACCAGGTCAAGCTTAAGTTTGGTGGCAAACCGGATGATTCTGTCGCCGAGCGTCCACGGGGGTTGACGTGTTTGGTGCATTGCGATCCCGTGGCCGCCACGGCTGGCGTTGGCGCAGTTCGGCCAGCGCGGTCTTGACGCTGGTGGTATTGGTGACGTTGGTCGGTCTGAACGGTGCGCCGGCGGCCGCGTTCGCAGCAGGGTCGGCGACGGCGGCCGACACCGCCACGCTCGGCCATGCGGAGACGGTCAAGAATCCTGCGACAGCATCCGGAAATACGGCGACCCGCCCGAAGTCCGGGTCGACTGCAGCGCCGGTGAGCACAGAGCCGCGCACGCGCATCCTCGAGGCTGCGGCTCCTACGATCACGTCGTTGTCCTCGCGGAAGTTCTCGTCGACGAACCCGGGGCCGGGGTTCTTCATCGTCGGCACGAACCTCGCCTCGGTCACCCAGGTCCGTGCCAACGGGGTAGCGATCGCCCGCAGCGCGTGGGACCTGCAGTTCGGCGACATCCAGGTGGTCCTGCCCAGCGCGAAGCCGGCCGGCACCGTCGAGGTCTACACGGTGTACGACGGCGACACCGAGACCGTGGGCAGCGAGGCCACGACCGTGTACTGGCTGTCCCCGCCGGTCGTCTCGTCGATCAGCCCCGGCACCGGCTCGAAGACGGGCGGCACGAGTGTCGTCATCACCGGCTCCGGCTTCGCGCTCGTGGACAAGGTGTTCTTCGGCGCCCAGGAGGCGTCGAGTTTCACGGTCGACAGCAACACCCAGATCACCGCGACGACCGCGGTCGACGTCGCCTCCGTGGTCGACGTGACCGTGTCGATCAGCAACGTGGAGATGGGCGCCGGGCCCGAGCCGATGGTGTCGGAGACCTCGGCGAACACCAAGTTCACGTTCACCGAGGGTCCGAACATCTCCGGTCTCGCGCCCACCAGCGGCTCGGTCGACGGCGGTGAGACGGTGGTCATCTCCGGCAGCGGCTTCACCGGCGTCACCGGCGCGGCCGCAGTGACGTTCGGCGGCACGAACGCCGCCTCCTACAGGGTCGACAGCGACGTCAAGATCACGGCGGTCACCCCGGCACATGCCGACGGCATGGTGTCGGTGGTCGTCACGTCGCCCGACGGCGCCTCCAACCTCGACATCGAGTACACCTACGTCGCCAACGTGGCGCCGACGGTGGATGAGCAGCCGAATCACAGAACGGTCGACGTCGGTGACACCGCGACGTTCACCGCCACGTCGCAGGGAGGCGTGCCCTCCCCGGCCGTCAAATGGCAGACCCTGAGCGCGGGCGGCGGCTGGGTCGACATCGCAGGCGCGACCACCGGCACGCTCACCCTCACGAACGTGCAGGCGTCCGACGACGGCAAGCAGGTCCGGGCCGTGTTCAGCAACGTCGCAGGCAGCGACGCGAGCAGCGCGGCGACGTTGACGGTCTCCACACCGCCGGTCGTGACGACACACCCGCAGTCGCAGACGAAGAACAGCGGCGAACAGGTGACGTTCACCGCTGCGGCAAGCGGCAACCCGACGCCGACGGTGCAGTGGCAGTCGAAGACCGGCGCGGGCAGCTGGACCGACGTCGCCGGGGAGACGAGCCTGTCGTACACCTTCACAGTGTCCTCCGGTGACGGCGGCAAGCAGTACCGGGCGGTGTTCAGCAACACCATGGTGGGCCAGACCCCGGTGGTGCCTACCGATCCGGCTACGCTGTCGGTGACGGCGACTCCGGCGGTGACCACACACCCGCAGTCGCAGACGAAGAATGCCGGGCAACCGGTGACGTTCACCGTGGCGGCGACCGGCACACCGACGCCGGCGGTGCAGTGGCAGTCGAAGACGGGCACGGGCAGCTGGACCGACATCGCCGGTGAGACCGGGCTCAGTTACACGTTCACGACGGCCGCTGGTGATGACGCCAAGCAGTACCGGGCGGTCTTCACCAACGGCATCGGCTCCCCGGCGACGACGAACGCAGCGACCCTGACCGTCCAGTCCGGGCCCGCCGTGACGACCGACCCGCAGTCGCAGACGAAGCTCAGCGGCGAACAGGTGACGTTCACGGTGGCGGCGACCGGCACACCGACGCCGGCGGTGCAGTGGCAGTCGAAGACGGGCGCGGGCAGCTGGACCGACATCGCCGGTGAGACTGGGCTCAGTTACACGTTCACGACGGCCGCTGGTGATGACGCCAAGCAGTACCGGGCGGTCTTCACCAACGGCATCGGCTCCCTGGTCGCCACAGCGGCCGCGACACTGACCGTCCAGACCGGACCGGGCGTGACCACCCAGCCGCAGGACCAGCAGGTGACCGCCGGCGCCGCGGTGTCGTTCACCGCGGCGGCGACCGGCAACCCGACGCCGACGGTGCAGTGGCAGTCGAAGACCGGCGCGGGCAGCTGGACCGACATCGCCGGCGCCACCACCGCCACGTACACGTTCACGTCGGCGGCCGGTGACAACGCCAAGCAGTACCGTGCGATCTTCACCAACGGTATCGACAGCCCCGCCACGACCAACGTGGCGACGCTGACCGTCAACGCCGGCCCGTCGGTGAATACGCAGCCGCAGAGCCAGGCGGTCACCGCCGGCGGGCCGGTGACGTTCACGGCAGCGGCCGGCGGTTTCCCGGTCCCGACGGTGCAGTGGCAGGTCAAGGTCGGCACAGCCGCCTGGGCCGACCTCCCGGGTGCGACGAGCGGCAGCCACACGTTCACCACCGCACCGACCGACGACGGCAACCAGTACCGGGCGGTGTTCACCAACGGCATCGGCGGTCCGGTGCCGACCGGCGCGGCGACGTTGACGGTCAACACGACCCCAGCGGTCGAGGGTAATCCGCAGTCGCAGACAGCGCTCGCCGGTAACTCGGTGACATTCACCGCGACGGCGTCCGGGCGACCGACGCCGACGGTGCAGTGGCAGTCGAAGACCGGCGCGGGCAGCTGGACCGACATCGCCGGCGCCACCTCGACCAGCCACACCTTCGTGGCCGCCGCCGGTGACGACGGCAAGCAGTACCGGGCCGTCTTCACCAACAGCGTCGCCGCTGTCACCAGCGACGCCGCCGATCTGACCGTGACCGCGGTCCCGGCCGTGACCACCCAGCCGCAGGACCAGTCGGTCGTCACCGGTCAACCGGTGGTGTTCTCGGCCGCCGCCAGTGGCGCACCCACGCCGACGGTGCAGTGGCAGTCCGCCGACAGCGGCGGCACGTGGACCGACCTTCCCGGCAAGACCGGCATGTCGGTGTCGCTCACAGCGGCGATGAACCTCACCGGTTTGCAGTACCGGGCCGTGTTCACCAACAGCGTCGGATCGGCGACCAGCAGCGCGGCGACGCTGACGGTCCTCGCCCAGGCCCTGCCGCCGGACGCCCCGTCGGAGGTGAAGATCGTCGCCGGTACCTCTTCGATCACGGTCACCTGGCAGGCGTCGAAGGCCAACGGATCGCCGGTGACCGGCTACACCGCCACCGCCAGCCCGGGCCCTGCGACCTGCAGCACCAAGAGCGAGCTCACCTGCGTCCTCGGCGCCGCAGCCGGCACCACGTACACGGTGACCGTCGTGGCGAACTCCGCCGCCGGCAACTCCGCACCGAGCGACGCCTCGCAGGAGGCGACGCCGCAAGCACCGCAGCCGCCGGCCACGCCGCCGCAGACCGACCTGCGGCTCACGACTGACCAGGGCGACATCAGCCGCGCGGCCCCTGGCGAGCAGATCACGTTCATCGGCACCGGGTTCGCGCCGCACTCCACCGCGATCATCACGATGTACTCCGATCCGATCGTTCTGGGCACCGCGCTGACCGACGAGAAGGGCGACTTCACCAAACTGGTCACCATCCCGCCCGGCCTGCCCGCCGGTGGCCACACCGCGGTCGCCCAGGGCGTCGCCCCGGACGGCTCGCCCCGCGCGATGGCGCTAGCCATCACCGTGGCACCGACCGTCGACGGCAGCCTGCCGATCACCGGCCCGGCGATCGCGCTGATGTTGGCGACCGGCCTCGCTGCCACCGCCGGCGGCACCGTCCTCCTCGCCGCGGGAAGCCGGCGCCGCCGCTGGTCATGACAGCCTTCTCGGGACGTCGGCCCGACCGACGTTCTGCGGCGGGAGCTGCTCGCAGCCTTCCGCGGGCGCTGCCGGCCGCCCGTGGCCCGGCGGCGTCGATGAGAGGCGCGCTCAGCCCGTGTACAGGACCGCGTCGACCTCGATGTCGAATCCGACGAGCGGCACCGGGATCGTCGTGCGGACCGGTAGGTCGTCAGGGCCGAAGAACTCGGCGTAGATCGCGTTCATCGCCGGGAAGTCGGTGAAGTCCCGCAGGTACACGCCGACCCGCACGGCCTGGTCGAGTGACGCCCCGCAGGCGGCGGCGACGGCGGCCAGGTTCCGGAAGGCGGCCCGGGCCTGTTCCTCGAACGGGCCGGTCACCCGCGTCCCGTCTGGCAGTGCCGGGATGGCCCCGGCGAGGTAGATGGTGTCACCGGCGACGACGGCGTGCGAATACGGCCCGCCGGGTGGTGCGGCCTGGTCGGTCATGACGGTCCGCTTGGGCATGGTGGCAACCTTTCAGTGGTGGCGTGGGAACTGTTCGGCGAGGTCGTCAGGGCCGACGAGTGGGGTGTTCAGCAGCGCGCGCAGCCCGTCGGTGCGTGCCGACAGCGCCGAGCGCTGGGCGGCTGTCAGCGGCACCCAGGGCGGCGGGTCGGCGGGCAGCCGGGCGGGCAGCAGCCGGCCCCCGACGTAGGTGGCCTCGTTGACGAGCCGGACGGGGGACGTGCGCCGCTGCTGGTGGGCGTCGACGACGGTGAACGGCTCGTCGCGGACGTCCCAGATGGCGAGGTCCGCGGGCGCGCCGACGGTGAGGGTCCCGCCGGGCAGGCCGAGGGCGGCGGCGGGCCGGCTCGTCGCCGCGGCCACCACCTCGGCGAGGGGAAGGCCGGCGGCGAGGAGTTTCGCCATCGTCGTCGGCAGGTCGAACACCGGGCCGTACAGCGACCGTGCGTGCAGGTCGGAGGAGACGCTGAACGGTACGAGCCCCGCGGCGAGCTGCGCCTCGAGGACGTCGAACGCGAACCCGCCCGAGCCGTGTCCGACGTCGAACCGCACACCACGTCGATAGGCGTCCACAAGGGACGGACGTACCACAGCATCCCCTGCAGCGATGGCACTGGCGCAGTGGGTGACGAGGTCGCCGGGGCGCAGCAGGTCGAGGACCTCGTCGACGGAGGGCGGGCCGGCGCCGATGTGCGCCATCAGCGGCACCCCGCACGCGTCGGCGACCCGCAGGCCACGGCGGAGCGGCTCGATGCCGTTGCGGCCGACGGTCTCCCGGTCGATGCGCACCTTGATGCCGGCGACGAGGTCGCGGTTGGCGGTGACGGTCTCGATGGCGAGGTCGACGTCGCATGAGTTGATGTCCTTGCTCTCGCCGGTGCGGCCGGTGAGGCCGACGGCGGCGATGTTGAGCAGCACGGGCACCCGCACGGTCATCCCGCGCACCGCCTGTCGCAGCCCGTCCAAGGTGTACGCGCCGGCCGAGCCTGCGTCGACCCATGTGGTCACCCCGGAGTACCAGGCGACGGGGTCGGGGTCGATGCCCCAGTAGGTGGCGCCGGGGTGGACGTGGGTGTGCAGGTCGATCAGGCCGGGGGTGACGAGCTGGCCGCGGGCGTCGACGACCGTGCGGGCGCCGTCGCGCGGCAGGTCCGGCCCGATCGCGGCGATCCGTCCACCGTGGACGGCGACGTCGAAGGTGCCGGAGGGTTCGAGCAGAGTGCCGCCGGTCAGCAGGAGGTCACTCGCCATCGGTGGCCATCGCCTCGTTGATCGTCAGCCGGTAGAGCGTGGTGGGGCGGCCCTTCGGGGTGGCCTGGGCGCTGCCTTCGGCGGTGACGAGGTTGTGCTCGCCGAGCTTGCGGATGAGCCGCCGGCCGCTGGGGTCGGTGATGCCCAGCGAGCTGGCCAGGTCGCTGGGGGAGATCGGTCGGCCGTTGAGGGTACGGTCGAGCGCGGCGAGCCGCGACAGTGTCGCCGGGCTCAGGCCGATGCCGCGGGCGAGGCTCTCGAGGCCGTCGCTGTGGCCGCGGTACGTGAACGTGAGCGGCGTCCCGGCGCTGCCCATCGGCCCGATGACGACGCCGCTGTCCTCGACGAGGTACGCGACCGGCGAACCGTCCTGCTCGGCGCGGGCGGCGGCCCGTTCGGCGAGGGCGACGCACGTGCGGGCGCTGGCGCCGACCCCGAACCCGGCGACGACCCGCACGCCGAGGGTCTCCTGGGCGCGGGCGAGGACCGGCAGGCTCACCCAGTTGCCGGTGAGGGTCTCGAACAGCGCCCGGTGCGCGAAGACGACGACGCCGCGCCGGTCGCGGTTCTCGATCCAGCCGTCAGCGAGCTCGGGGGTGTTGAGCAGCAGGTTCATCAGGCCGATGCGGGCCCGGTCGAGGTTGGGGGAGTGGTTGGCGATGAGGAACACCCCGGCGGCGAACCGCAGCTCGCTGGCCCGCTTCGACTGGATGCGCAGCGCCAGCTCGTGCAGCTCGGCGCGGAGTGTGGCGAGGCCGGTGATGCCGCTGAGGACGGGCAGCTCGCCGTCGAGGGCAGCCATCACGCCGGTGCGGACGCTGATCGTGTACGCGCTGCCGGACCTGGCCCGGAACGCGCGGTGGAACTCGACGATCTCCTCGACGGACTGTTCGGGTTCGAACGGCAGGCACGCGACGTCGGCGCGGTTGAGGCCGAGGGCGTGGGCGACGTCGTCGACGGTCTCCTGGGTGAACGTGTCGATGCTGACCGGTGTCGCCGGCAGTCCGCGGATGAGCGCCCTGCACCAGGCGAGCGCCAGGTCGAGCCCGGCGGAGCGGGTGATGGCGACGGTCAGCCCGTCGGGGAGCACGTCGCGGCATCTGGCATAGGGCACCGGGCCGAGCAGCAGGCCGTCGACGGTGCGGCGCTCCAGCAGCGCGCGGACGCCGGCCCGGATCTGGCCCTCGTGCTCGTAGACCACCCATTCGAGGGCGACGCCCGTCAGCGTGCGGGCCGCGTCCTCGAACAGGCCGCGGTGGCTCGCGTGCACGACGAGCCCGATCACCATCGGCACCGGCACTGGCGGGGTCCTTCCGTTATGCTCCGGCGCTATACGAGCCGGTTCGTAAGTAGCTCGTTGAAGCTTGCGGGTTCCGGGCCGAAGAATCAAGCGGGAGATCTCATGAGCGGCGAACTGCTGGACTGGCGCACCAAGGGATTCTGGCAGCCGGACCCGGTGCCGACCGGCGACTTCCTGGCGGCCCGCCCGGGGTTGTTCGACGGCGCGTTCACCTGGCCGCTGCTGGTGGCCCGGAAGTCGGCGCTGGAGCACAACGTGCGCGCCATGGCCGACTTCTGCGCCGCGCACGGCCTCGCCTTCGCCCCGCACGCCAAGACCCACATGGCCCCCTCGCTGCTGCGGGCGCAGCTCGCCGCCGGGGCGTGGGCACTGACGGCGGCCACCGCCAGCCAGGTCCTCGCGCTGCGCAACCTCGGCGCGACCCGGGTCGTCGTGGCCGGTCAGCTGCTCGACCGCCGCGTTCTGGAGTGGCTGGCGCGGGAGCGCGAGGCCGGCTTCGAGGTGATCTTCCAGGTCGACTCCGTGGTTGGTGTACGAGCCGCCGCCGGACTGCCGCTGCCGGTCCTCGTGGAGCTCGGGCACCCCGGCGGCCGTACCGGCTGCCGCAGCCAGGACGAGCTCCTGGCGGTCGCGGCCGCCGTCGCGGCCGACCCGGCGCTGCGCCTCGCCGGGGTGGCCGGCTACGAGGGCACCCAGCCTGACGCCGAGGGTGTGTCCGGCTTCCTCGACGACCTGCGGGCGGCCGTCCACGCGCTGTCCAGGGCCGGACTGCTCGGCCCGGAGGTGCTGGTCGCGACCGGTGGCAGCGCCTGGTTCGACCTGGTCGCGGCCCGCCTCGGCGCCGGCGCGCGGTGGCCCGTGGGCCACCGGGTCACCACGGTGCTGCGCAGCGGCGCGTACCTGTCCCACGACGAGGGCTTCTACCGCGAACGGACCCCGTTCAACCGGGTTGCCGGCGAGCTGCGCCCGGCGCTGACGCTGTGGGCGCAGGTCCTTTCCGCACCCGAGCCGGGGCTGGCGATCCTGGGCGCCGGCAAGCGTGACGTCTCCTTCGACGAGGGGCTGCCGATCCCGCGCGACGGCCGGCTGACGGTCACGAAGGTCAACGACCACCACCTGTTCCTCGCCGACCCGGACGCTCTGCTGCGCCCCGGTGACCTGGTGGAGCTGGGCATCTCGCACCCGTGCACCGCCTTCGACAAGTGGCGGGCGATCCCGGTCGTCGACGATGACGGCACGGTAACGGATGTCCTGCGGACGCATTTCTGAGCGCCGACCTATTGACGCGGAGGTGACCGGCGTCTCAGGCTAGGGGCCAGTTCAACGAACCATATACGAACCAGGTCCGTAAGCGCCACCCCTCAAGGGAGCCCACATGAGATATCGCGCAACGGCGCTCGCCGGTCTCCTCGCGGCCGGTCTGGTCGCCGGGCTGACCGGTTGCGCGCCGTCGACCACCCCCGCGCAGAACGACGGCGCCGACAAGCAGACCGGCGCCCTGCGGGTGTGGCTGTTCGACGAGCCCAACCGCGCGCCCAAGGAGAAGGTCGTCAACGACGCCGTCGCCGAGTTCAAGGCGGCGCACAAGGACGTGACGGTCGAGGTCACCTACATCGCGGTCAACACCCGCAGCGAACGGTTCAAGGGCGCCTTCAACGACCCGTCCAGCGCGCCCGACATGGTGGAGTTCGGCAACACCGACCTGCCCGAATACGTCGCCGCCGGCGGCCTCGCCGAGGTCGGCAAGGACGCCGAAGGGCTGGACCTCGGCGCCGACCTGAAGAACAGCGCCACCATCGACGGCAAGCTCTACGGCGTGCCGTGGTACGTCGGGGTGCGCGCCCTCTACTACCGCACCGACGTGTTCACCGAGCTCAGCCTCACCCCGCCGACCTCACAGGCGGAGCTCGTCGCCGCCGCCAAGCAGATCCGGGCCAAGAAGCCGGAGCTGTTCGGCCTCGCAGTCGGCGGCAAGTACACCTTCGGCGCGCTGCCGTTCGTGTGGGACGCGGGCGGCGACCTCGCCACGAAGTCCGGCACCGGCTACACCGCCACCATCAACTCGCCCCAGTCGCGGGCCGGGGTGAAGGCGTACACCGACCTCATCAAGGCCGACAACTGCCCGCCGCAGCAGTGCGCCGACCTCACCGGCGGCAAGACGGTGGAGCTGTTCGCCAGCGGCAAGGCCGGCATGGCGATCCTCGGCAACTTCAACCGGGCCGCCGTGGAGGCCGGTGCGGCGAAGGGCAAGTACGCGGTCGTGCCGCTGCCCGGCACCAGGCCCGGGTCGGTCGCGCCCGCGTTCGCCGGCGGCAACAATCTCGGCGTCATGAAGAGCACCCAGCGGCGCACCCTCGCGGCCGAGTTCATGAAGCTGCTCGCGAGCAAGAAGTACCAAGAGCAGATGTACACCGCGATGGGCAACCTGCCGACGCTCACCTCGGCCCGCACCGAACTGGCCGGCAAGGAACCGTTCCTCAAGCCGTTCATGGACACCATCGCGGCCGGCACGAAGTTCGTCCCGCTGCACCCAGGCTGGGGCAAGATCGACGCGCAGGCGGTCGTACCGACGATGCTGGAGAAGATCGTGACCGGCAAGGCGACGGTCGAGCAGGCGACCGACGAGGCGGCGACCGCGATGAACGCGGCCTTCAAGTGACAGTGATCCCGCTGGACGAGGCGGGCCGGTCCAAGCCGGCCCGCCGCTCGTCCGCACCCGGCGGGTCGGTGGACGGTCGCGGCGGGCGCCCGGCCACCGGCCCGTCCGGCCGCGCGCGGCGCACCCCGTGGTGGATGCTGGTCCCGGCCGCCGCGGTGCTGATCCCGCTGTTCGCCTACCCGATCTACCAGCTCGGCCTGCTGTCGGTGCTGGACTTCCGGCAGGCGCAGGTGAGCGGCGGGCAGCCGACCCGCTTCGTCGGCGCCGGCAACTACGCGGAACTGTTCGGCGCCGAACGGTTCTGGTCGGTGCTGCTCGCCACCATCGGCTTCGCGGCCGCCTGCGTCGTGGCGACCCTCGCCGTCGGCGCCGCGCTCGCGGTGCTGCTGACCCGGGTCGGGCGGTGGCCGCGGACGCTGCTGTCGGTCGCGGCGCTGTCGGCGTGGGCCGCGCCCGCGGTCACCGGGTCCACCGTGTGGATGTTCCTCTTCGACGCCAACCTCGGCCTCGTCAACCAGGTCCTCGGATTCGACGGTCACAACTGGATGTACGACCGCTACAGCGCCTTCGGCCTCATCGGCGCCGTCGTCGTGTGGCACTCGTTCCCGTTCGTCATGGTCACCCTGTACGCCGGGATCAAGGCCATCCCCGCCGCGACCCTCGAGGCGGCCCAGCTCGACGGCGCCGGCGCCTGGCAGCAGTTCTGGCGGATCATCGTGCCGATCCTGCGGCCGCTGCTCACCATCGTCGTCATCCAGTCGATCATCTGGGACTTCAAGGTGTTCACCCAGATCTACGTGATGACCGGCGGTGGCGGGATCGCCGGGCAGAACCTCACCCTCAACGTTTACGCCTACCAGCAGGCGTTCGCCGCGTCCGAATACGGCCTCGGCTCGGCCATCGGCGTGGTCATGATGGTCATCCTGCTCGCGGTGACGCTCGCGTACCTGCGGGCGCTGCGCAGGAGCGGAGAACCGCTGTGAGAAAGCACCTCCTCAACGGGATCGCGGTCCTCGTCGCCCTCGTCACGATCTTCCCGATCTACTGGATGCTGCTGTCGGCGGTCAAACCGCCCGGCGAGATCCAGTCGCTGCACCAGCGGCCGTGGACGCTCGCGCCGTCGCTGGACAGTTTCCGCCGCGTCCTCGGCGTCGAGAGCTTCGGCCGGTACTTCCTCAACAGCCTCGTCGTCGCCCTCGTCGTGGTCGCCCTGTCGGCGCTCGTCGCGTTCCTCGCCGCAGTGGTGCTCACCAAGTACCACTTCAAGTTCCGCACGACGATCCTGGTCATGTTCCTCACCGCGCAGATGGTGCCGATCGAGGCGCTGACCATCCCGCTGTTCTTCCTCGTCCGCGACGTCGGCACCGTCGTGCCGGGGGTCGGGCTCAACACGCTCGGCTCGCTGGTGCTGGTGCACACCGCGTTCACGCTGCCGTTCGCGATCTGGATGCTGCGCGGGTTCGTCGCCGCCGTCCCCGACGAGCTCGAGGAGGCCGCCGTCATCGACGGCGCCAGCCGCTTCACCGTCCTGTGGCGGATCCTGTTCCCGTTGGTCGCGCCGGGTCTCGCGGCGACGAGCGTGTTCTCGTTCATCACCGCGTGGAACGACTTCCTGTTCGCCCGGACCTTCATCATCAGCGCCACCGAGAACCAGACGCTGCCGATGGCGCTGCTGGTGTTCTTCAAACCCGACGAGAACGACTGGGGCGGCATCATGGCCGCGTCCGTGCTGATGACCGTGCCGGTGCTGCTGTTCTTCCTGCTGGTTCGGCGCCGTCTCGTGGCCGGTCTCGGCGGGGCGGTGAAAGGATGATCCCCCGTCCGTCCACAGTGGAACCCGACCGCGGCGGGTTTCGCCTCACCCCCGCGACGACCCTTTCCGCCGCCCCCGGGCTCGAGCGGGCCGCGGCCTGGCTGCGCGCCACGCTCGGCCCGGCCACCGGCTGCTTCCTGCCGCCCGGCGACGACATCCGGTTGTCCGTCGACCGTTCGCTGCCCGACGAGGGCTATCGCCTACGCATCACCGCGGACGGCGTCGACCTCACCGGCGGCACGCCTGCCGGGGTCTTCCATGGTCTGCAGAGCCTTCTGCAGGTCCTGCCGCCCGAGGTGTACCGCCGGGCGCCGGTCACCGGGGTCGACTGGCTGCTGCCCGCCGTGACCGTCGACGATGCGCCGCGGTGGCCGTGGCGCGGGTGCATGCTCGACGTCGCCCGGCACTTCATGCCGAAAGCCGACGTGCTGCGGTTCGTCGACCTGCTGTCGGTACACAAGCTGAACGTGCTGCATCTGCATCTCACCGACGACCAGGGGTGGCGCCTGCCGATTCCCGGTTACCCGCGCCTCGTCGAGATCGCGACGTGGCGGCATGGCACGATGCGCGGGTCGCGCCAGCACGGCGTCGTCGACGACCGCCCGCACGGCGGCTACTACACCGCCGACGACCTGCGCGAGATCGTCGCCTACGCCGCCGACCGGCACATCACGGTCGTGCCGGAGGTCGACCTGCCGGGCCACATGCAGGCGGCCGTGGCCGCATACCCGCAGCTCGGCAACGGCCTCGCCGACGTGGACGTGCGGACCGGCTGGGGCATCTCACCGCACGTGCTCAACGTGTCCGACGCCGCCCTCGACTTCTGCCGTGCCGTGATCGACGAGCTGTGCGCGATCTTCCCCGGGCAGTACATCGGCATCGGCGGCGACGAGTGCCCCAAGGACGAGTGGAAGGCGAGCCCCGCAGCCCAGGACCGGATGCGGGAGCTCGGGCTGCCCGACGAAACGGCACTGCAGGCGTGGTTCGTCGGCCAGGTCGCCGGCCACATCGCCGGCCACGGCCGGACGGTGCACGGGTGGGACGAGATCCTCGAAGGTGGCGCCCCCGGCGGTGCACTGATCGCTGCGTGGCGCGGCCCGGAAGCGGCCGTCCGCGCGGTCCGCGCAGGCCACCACGTCGTCTCCTGCCCAGACATGTGGACCTACCTCGACTACCGCCAGTCCGACGCGCCCGACGAACCGATCCCCGTCGGCACGCGGCTGTCCGTCGCCGACGTCTACACCTTCGACCCGGTCCCGCCGGGCCTCACCCTGGCCGAGGCGGGGCTGGTGCTCGGCGCCCAGTGCAACGTGTGGACCGAGCACCTCCCGTCCGCCCGCGCGGTTGACTACGCGACGTTCCCGCGGCTGGCCGCCTTCGCCGAGGTGATGTGGTCCGGCCCGGCCGAGGGCTTCACCTCCAGGCTGGCGCGGCACCTCGACCGGCTCGACGCGCTCGGCGTCGAGTACCGCCCGCCGGGCGGCCCGCACCCGTGGCAGCGCCGCCCCGACGCGCAGGGCTTCCCGAAGACCCGTGGCCAGCGGGAGGAGGAGATCCGCGCGATGCTGGGTGCCCCGTTCATGCAGTGATCAGGTCGGCCGTGCCGAGGGCGTGCTTGTGACGGATGACCTTGGCGGCGGCGCGGACGGCGGGAAGTCGCAGCGCGGGCCGTTCGCTGAACGCGGTCCCCAGCACCCGCAGCGCGGCGGCCCGCACCTCCGGGCACCCAGTCGACGGCCGGCTGCACAAGGAACCGCAGGTGCGCGGGCCGTAGCTGCTCACCCATGGCGACGACGGCCGCCTCGCGGACGTGATCTGCGCGCACACCCGCTCGCTGCCGTCAGTGCGACGGTGCCATCGGGCTCGGAGTGCGCCGTCCGTTCGCCCTCCACCATGCCGCGTACGTGCCGTCCCAAGGGAGGGGGTCCCTCCGCACGCCGTCGGAGCGGTACGTGCGCCGGGTGGGGAAGACCGTGACCTCCATCTCCGCCTCGGCCTCCCGGGAGGCGAGCCGCACCTCGTCGAAGGTGTCGTCCACCGGGACGATCGGCCGGCCGCTCATGACGACGTGGATGTGGTCGAAGACGCCGTGCTCGAACGAGTCGAACACGGTGATCGTCAAGAAGCAGGCGCCGAGCGGGTTGGGCGGATCGGGTTTCTCGCGGGCGACCGCCCACTCCGCGATCGTGTGACCCGCCCCCCATTCGAACGGGGCTACCTCTCCCGGTCGCAGGAGGCGCTCCCTCCTCGCGGCGGTCGCCCCCACGAACTGGGCCTCGTCGTCGAGTCGCACCCGTGCCGTGGTCGTGCCCTCGTTGATCAGTACACCCCTGGTCTGGAACCACATGAGCTGTGTCCGCGCTCCATCTCGTGCGAAGAGCCGCGCCGGCGAGGCTGTCTCGGCCCGCCCCACAGAACGTTGGTCGAGCAGTCGCGGTTCGTCCCCGTACGGCATCCGGTCACGCGTCGCGTCGATCAACGGGGGCCATTGCGGCGCCTCGAACAGCGCGACGACGAGGGGAGCCCGCTCGTCCGTCCTGGCGCGTGCCGCTTCCCGGACCGCCGCCGTCGCGGCCTTGAGGACCTCCTGGGCGAGGGTGACCTGCTCGTCGGCGGTTTTCGACTGAGCCGCACTGATCTCGATCTGCTTCTGCAACTCCGGCAACTGCCTTGCGGCGGTCCGGGCCGCCGCGCGCCCCGCGCGAGCGGCCGAGGCGCCGGCGATCGCCGCGGCGACCGCACCGATGCTCGAGATGATCTGCATCCACCCGGCCAGCGTCAGACGATCGACGCCGGCCGCCAGCGCATCCCAAAAAGCCCGCACGTCAAGGCCTACTTTCCACGGAAGCTCACCCTTTGTGGCCGGGTCCGTGCCGGGCTCGGCCGCTCACCGGTCGACGTGCGACCTGCCCCGCCAGGGAAGGTATAAGCACGTGATGCCGAGGTGACGGCCGCTGCCCGGCGCGCTGGTCGTGGTCCGTGCCGTGGCTGCCGTGCCGGGTGAAGAGGATGAGCCGTGGGGTGGTCGTGGCGTGCGGTCCGTCGCCGTTCACGATTGCCGACGACTGGTGCGAGGTGAGTGGTCACAATTCAGTGCTGGTCCGGCCTCGCAGTTCAATCTGGCGTCAACTCGGATCGCTTTCTCGACCTGGGTCACCGCAGTGGTCGTCGTTCCACTTCGGAACCTGTTTGATGAGCTGTGCTGAGAAATTGTTATGTTCCTGGGCCCTCTTGAGTCGCAATTTATGGTGCGGAAAGTTACATGCTTCCCTCGCCCGGTGGCAGCGGCAGATATGGATGCCCACTTGAATGGCCGGCGTATTTCTGACAGTGTCGGCGCCTCGCAGTTAGCGCTAACAACGACAACTTCAGGAGCGATCGACGCGGAACGGCATCGACGACCAGAACAGAAAGGCAAGGCATGGCACAGGATCAGAAGGAACCGGTTCACTCGGAGCGACGGTCGCTGAGCCGGAGAACCGTGCTGACCACCATGGGGGCCGTGCCGGTCCTCACGGTCGCGGCGTCGGTGTTGCGGGCGACGGAGGCCGCGGCGGCAACGGCGAACATCAATCCGTCCTCGCCGCGGCAGACGATCCGGGGCTTCGGCGGCATGGCGCACGCGGCATGGATCGGCGACCTCACCGCGGCCCAGCGGACCACGGCGTTCGGTGGCGGCGACGGCCAGCTGGGGTTTTCCGTGCTGCGGATCCCCGTCGGGGAGAACCAGGCGGACTGGAGCCGCGACCTGGCGACGGCGAAACGCGCCGTCGAGCTCGGCGCGACCGTCATCGCCTCGCCCTGGAACCCGCCCGCGAGCATGATCGAAACCTTCACCCGCGGCAGCCAGACCAACGCGAAGCGCCTGCGGTACAGCTCCTACGGCGCCTACGCCCAGCACCTGAATGACTTCACCACCTACATGCGCAACAACGGAGTCAACCTGTACGGCATCTCGGTGCAGAACGAGCCTGATTACGCGACCGACTGGACGTGGTGGACCTCCGCCGAAATCGTCCGGTTCCTGCGGGAGAACGCCGGCTCGATCGGCACCCGGGTCATCGCCCCCGAGTCGTTCCAGTACGTGAAGTCGATGTCGGACCCGATCCTCAACGACGCCACGGCGCTGGCCAATGTGGACATCATCGGGGCCCACCTCTACGGCACGTCGTATGCGAACTTCCCGTACCCGCTGTTCAAGCAGAAGGGCGCGGGCAAGGAACTGTGGATGACCGAGGTCTACTACCCGAACAGCTCCGATTCGGGTGACCTCTGGCCGCAGGCCCTCGATGTGGGGGAGCACATCCACCACGCCATGGTCGACGCCGAGTTCCAGGCGTACATCTGGTGGACGATCCGCCGCAGTTACGGGCCGATGCGGGAGGACGGCCAGATCAGCAAGCGCGGCGCGATGATGGCGCAGTTCGCCAGGTTCGTGCGTCCGGGCTATGTGCGGATCGACGCGACGGCGAACCCGGCGACGAACGTGTACGTCTCGGCGTACCGGGGCGGCGACACCGTGGTGATCGTCGCGGTCAACAAGAACACCTCGTCGGTGAGCCAGCAGTTCACCCTGGCGGGCACCACCGCGTCCGGCAGCGTCGCCAGCTGGCTGACCGACGCGAGCCGCAATGTCGCGCCGCAGAGCGCGCAGACGATGGCGAACGGCTCGGTCACCGTCACGCTTCCCGCCCGCAGCGTGACGACGTTCGTGACCAGCGTGAGCGGTACCCCGCCGACCAGCCCGTCGCCGAGCATCACGCTCTCTCCCACGCCCAGCCAGTCTCCCACCGGTGGCTCGGGTCCCCGGGTCGCGTACACGATGAACACCTGGAGCTCCGGGTTCACGGCCAGCATCAGCATCACCAACACCGGCTCCGCGACGATCAACGGCTGGACGCTCCGCTTCACCCTGCCTTCAGGGCAGGCCATCACCTCAGGCTGGAACGCCACCTTCGCACCGTCCAGCGGCCAGGTGAGCGCCACCAACGTCAGCTACAACGGGACCCTCGCGCCCGGGGCCACCGTCGACATCGGCTTCCAAGCCACCCACACCGGGAACACTGCCGAACCGGCCGCCTTCACCCTCAACGGCATCCCCTGCATCGTGGTCTGACCGGTAGACGAAGCACCGCACGGAAGCCCGGCGGTGTGCGTGCCGCGGCGGCCAGGATCAGCGACAGGCGAGGGGGAGGCATCCCGGACGACGCACCGCGTCGATACGTCGCCGGGATGCCCCGAAGCACCCGTCAGTGGTTGGCGGTGGAGCCGAGCAGGCCGCGGATCCGGGTGGCGAGCCGGTCGAAGCGCGGGTCGGACATGACGGCGGCGTACTCGCGCTCCGCCGGCAGGTCCACCTCGAACTCCTCCTCGATGCGCCCCGGCCGGGGGCTCATCACCACGACCCGGGTACCGAGGAACACCGCCTCAGCGATCGAGTGCGTCACCAGCAGCACGGTCGTCGACGTCTCCCGCCAGATGCGGTTGACCTCGGCGTTGAGCTGCTCGCGGGTGAGCGCGTCGAGGGCGCCGAACGGCTCGTCCATGAGCAGTACCGGCGGCCGGTGCAGCAGCGCCCGACACAGCGCGACGCGTTGCTGCATGCCGCCGGACAGCTCGTGCGGCAGCGCGTGCTCGAAGCCCTGCAGGCCGGTGAGCCGGATCAGCTCGTCGGCGCGGCGAGCGGCCTCGGCGCGGGGCATGCCGCGCATCTCCGCCTGCAGCAGGATGTTCTTGCGCGCGCCGCGCCACTCCAGCAGCGCCGCGCGCTGGAACGCGAAGCCGATGTCGCGCTGCGGCCCGGTGACCGGCCGGCCCTGCAGCGAGACCGTGCCGGTGGTCGGGCGGACGAGGCCGGCGACCAGCTTGAGCAGTGTCGACTTGCCGCACCCGGACGGGCCGACGATGGTGACGAACTCGCCGGGGCGGACCCGCAGCGAGACGTCCTCCAGCGCGGTCGTGCGGGCCTGCTTCGTGGTGAAGCGGACGGTGACGCCGTCGAGCTCGGTGGCGGTGGCAAGCGTCGCGGTCATGCCGCCACCTCCGCTGCGCTCCGGCGTCGGCCTGACCCAAACCTGCCACATGATGACCGGCCCGAGCCGCTTCGCTGGCCGGTCATGCCGCCGCCGTGAACGACTTGTCCCAGTACTTCGCCGGTGTACCGGGATCCTTGAGGTCGGCGTTCTTCGACATGATGTCCAGGGTCTCGGTCCACTTGCTTTCGGCGTTGACACCGGGCTGGCCGCCGCCGGCCTCGATCAGGGTCAGGCCGAGGTTGAGCTGCTTGGTGAGCACCTCCTTGGCGGGCTCGTTGTCGGCGAGCTCCGCCATCGCGTCCACCGCGCCGGGGACGTCCTTGGCCGCCTCCGCCCACGACTTCTGGGTGGCCCGCACAAACCGCTTGATCAGGTCGGCCTTGCTCTTGAGCGTGTCGTCGTGCACGACGATGCCGGTGCCGATCAGGTTCATGCCGAAGTCCGCGAACAGCAGCCGGTCCATCTTCTTGCCGGTCTTGGCCTCGATGGTGGGGGACTGGTCGTGGAAGAAGCCCTGGATCGCGTCGACCTTGCCCTCGGCCAGCGCCGCGATCTTGCCCGCGGCGTCGACGTTGACGACCTTGACGTCCTTGGGGTCGACGCCGTTGGCCTTGAGCCAGGCGGGGAAGGTCGCGTAGATCGCGTCGCCGGGGGTACCGCCGACGGTCTTGCCCTTCAGGTCCGCGGGCGACTTGATGTTCTTGTCGGCGAGGAACTGGATCGACGTGGGGCCCTTCTGCAGGAACACCCCGACGCTCTTGACCTTCATCCCGCTGGCGACGCTGCGGATGAGCACCGGCGTGTCGGCCCAGCCGATGTCGGTCTGCTTCTGGTCGACCGCCTTGATCACGTTGCCGGAGCCGTTGCCGGGCTTGATCTGCAGGTCGATGCCCTCGGCCTTGTAGTAGCCCTGCTTCAGGCCGTAGTAGAACGGCGCGTGCTCGCCGTACGGGACCCAGTTGAGGGTCAGCGTGAGCTTCTCGGCGGCGCCGGGTTTGGCGGGTTCGGCGGCCTTGTCGGTACCGCAGGCGGCCACTCCGAGGAGGAGGACGGCGGCGGCGGTACGGGCGATGAATGACCTCATGGAAGTGTTCCTCTTCGGCGAGGGGATCAGGAGGTGGTGAGGGAGACCGGCCGGCGCCGGCTGGCGTGCCACGGGATGAGCAGCGCCTCGGCGATCTCGACGACGACGAACAGCACGATGCCGATCGCGGACATCAGCAGCAGGTCGGCGAAGAGCATGGCCGCGTTGAGGTTGCCGTTGGCGACCTGCAGCACGTAGCCGAGGCCCTCGCTGGCGCCGACGAACTCGCCGACGACCGCGCCGGTGACGGCGAGCGTCACGGCGACCTTGAGCCCGGACATCAGGTGCGGCAGCGCGTTCGGGAACCGGATCTTCCGGAACGTCTTCCACGGGCCGGCGCCCATCGTCGAGGACAGGTCCAGCAGCTCCGGGTCGGTGGAGCGCAGGCCGGCCACGCCGGAGATGACCACCGGGAAGAACGCGATGAGCACCGCCAGGACGATCTTCGGGGTGAGCCCGAACCCGAACCAGACGATGAGCAGCGGCGCGACCGCGATCTTCGGGATGACCTGGGCGAACAGCACCAGCGGGTAGACGGCCTTATCCAGCGTCCGGGAGTAGACGATGAGCACGGCGGTGACCAGCCCGAGCGCGGCGGCCAGGACGAAGCCCAGCACCGTCTCGTAGAACGTCACCCAGGTCTGGCGCATGAGGAAGCCGAACTCGTCGCGGAAGATCGTCCAGACCTCCGACGGTGGCGGGATCAGGTACCGGGCGACCAGCTCCCGCCAGGTGATGAACCACCAGGCGGCGAACAGGCCGGCCAGGACCAGGGCCGGGCGCCACAGCGACCCCGTGAACCGCCGCAGGCGCACGCCGATGCGCCGCTCGGTCCGGGTGCTGGTCTTCGCCGGTGTCGCGTCCCGGTCCACCGTGGCGGGGATCCGGGCCGAACTGGACACACTCACATCAGCACTCCATCCGTCGGGGTGATTGTCCGTCGACCTCCAAGCCGCGCCGCCCCGCCGCGGGCAAGCGCTTTCCTGCACTGTAGGGGGCGGCACCCCGTCCCGGCAAGGAGAGATCGGAGTCGATCGAAACATCTATTGACGGTGTCGAATGGCGGTCCTACGCTACGGGCAGTCGGCGGCCCAGGAAAGCGCGTTCCTCTGTGTTCGTGCTGCTCATGACAGGAGTGCCCATGCGTCGACAGCTCCGCCGCGCGTGCCTCGCCACGCTCGCGGCGGTCTCCCTCATCCTGCCCGTCACCGCGACACCCGCCCACGCGGCGGCGCGGTTCCGGGTGCTGGTCTTCTCGAAGACGACGAACTTCTACCACGACTCGATCCCGGCCGGGATCACCGCGATCCAGCAGCTGGGCGCGGCCGACAACTTCGAGGTCGAGGCGACCACGGACGCCGCCGCGTTCACCGACGCCAACCTCGCCCGCTTCGACGCGCTCGTGTTCAACAACACCAACTCCACGCCCGCGGCCGGCGACCTGCTCAACGCCGCCCAGCGCACCGCGCTGCAGAACTTCGTGCGCGCCGGCAAGGGCTGGGTCGGCCTGCACGCCGCCACCGCCAGCGAGCGCGACTGGACCTGGTACGAGGGCCTCGTCGGCACCATCTTCGAGAACCACCCGGACTTCAGCGCCACCGGCGGCGTGTACCCGGGCCGGATCAAGGTGCTCGACCACGCGCACCCGTCCACGAAGAACCTGCCGGAGCTGTGGGAGCGCAGCGAGGAGTGGTACAACTGGATCACCAACCCGACCGGGAAGGTGCACACCCTCGCCCAGATCAAGGTCCGCGACGGCATCGCCGGGCTCAACGAGGGCGTCGACCACCCGTATTCGTGGTGCCAGAACTACGACGGCGGCCGGTCCTGGTACACCGCGGGCGGGCACAGCAGCTCCTCGTTCAGCGAGCCGGCGTTCCTCGACCACCTGCGCGGCGGCATCGAGTGGGCGGCCGGCGCCGTCCCCGGTGACTGCAGCGCGACGAAGACCGGCAACTTCCAGCGCGTCCCGCTGGTCGACCAGAACCTCTCGGACCCGTTCGAGCTGGCCGTCCTGCCCGACCGCCGGGTGCTGTACATCCAGCGCACCGGCCAGCTCAAGGTGATCAACCAGGACACCCTCGCGGTGACCACCCTGCTGGACTTCGGCTACACCCCGGACCTGCTCACCCAGTCCGACGGCCTGCTCGGGCTCACCGTCGACCCCGGCTTCGCCACCAACCGGTGGGTTTATCTGCTGTACACCGACAAGGTCTCCAAGCAGATCAACATCGCCCGCTACACGATCGGTACCACAGCCACCGACCCGAAGGTGCTGCTGACCATCCCGACCTGGCGCGGCGAGGGCCGGGCCAACTCGCACATGGGCGGCGGCCTCGCCATGGGCAAGGACGGCCTGCTGTACGCGGCGATCGGGGACAACACCGACCCGTTCGAGTCCAGCGGCTACACCCCGATCGACGAACGCTCCGGCCGCCGCGCCTGGGACGCGCAGGGCACCGCCGGCAACACCAACGACCTGCGGGGCAAGATCCTTCGGATCCGGCCGAACGCGGACGGCACCTACAGCAACCCGACCGGGAACCTGTTCGCGCCGGGTACCGCCAAGACCCGGCCGGAGATCTACGCGATGGGCTTCCGCAACCCGTTCCGGATCACCGTCGACCCGTTGACCAACGCCGTGCTGGTCGCCGACTACGGCCCGGACGCCCGCGCCGCCGACGCCAACCGCGGCCCCGAGGGCACCGTCGAGTTCGACCGGGTCACCTCGGCCGGCAACTACGGCTGGCCCTACTGCATCGGCAACAACACCCCGTTCAACGACTACAACTTCGCCACCAGCACGGCCGGGGCGAAGTTCAACTGCGCGGCGCCGGTGAACAACTCGCCGAACAACACCGGCCTGACGAACCTGCCGGCCGCCCGCGGCGCGCTGGTCTGGTACGCCTACTCCGCCTCGACGCAGTTCCCCGAGGTCGGTACCGGCGGCGGCGGCCCGATGTCCGGCCCGGTCTACGACTACGACCCGGCCAACCCGCGGGTGACGAAGTTCCCCGAGTACTACGAGGGCAAGTGGCTCGTGTACGAGCTGACCCGCAAGTGGTTCAAGACGCTGTCGATCCACAAGACGGCGCAGACGTTCACCGACGCCAGGTTCGGCCCGACGAAGGTCGGCGACCTGCAGTCCATCAACCCGGTCCTCCCCGACTTCAGCTGGGTCCAGCCGTTCGATGCGGAGTTCGGTCCCGACGGGTCGCTCTACGTCATCGACTTCGGCGCCGGGACGGGCTCCGGCCGCGGCGGCACGAACGACGGCGCCGGCATCTACCGCATCGACTACGCGGCTAACGGCAGCGCGCCGGTCGCGAAGATCGCCGCGGACAAGGACTCCGGCCCGACACCCCTCGCGGTCAACTTCTCCAGCGCCGGCTCCACCGCCGGGGTGACCTACGCCTGGGACTTCGACGGCAACGGCACGACCGACTCCACCGCGGCCAACCCGTCCTTCACCTACACCACGAAGGGCCAGTTCAACGCGCGGCTGACGGTCCGCAACCCGGCCAACGGCCTGACCGCCGTGGCCACCACCCAGATCACCGCCGGCAACACCCGGCCCACCGTGACGATCAACGTGCCCGCCGGCGGGTTCGCCGACTTCGGCGACCGCATCCCGTACACGGTGACGGTCACCGACCCCGAGGACGCCTCCATCGTCTGCGCGCGGGTCGTCACCCAGAGCCTGCTCGGCCACGACAGCCACGCGCACCCGCTGGACAACTACACCGGCTGCTCGGGGTTGATCGTCACGGACGCCGGCGCCGGCGACGGGCACGGTCCCGGCCAGAACCTGTACACCGTGCTGACCGCGCAGTACACGGACGGCGGCGCGACCGGCGGGGTGCCCGCGCTGACCGGCTCGACCCAGGTGCGGCTGCGCGCCAAGAGCACCGAGGCCGAGCACCTCACCAGCAGCTCCGGCGTGACCGTCTTCGACCGTGCCTCGGCCCGTGCCGGCAAGCGCGTCGGCGACATCGACAACAACGACTGGATCCAGTACGGCACGGTCAACCTCAAGGGCATCGGCTCGGTCACCGCCGGCGTCAGCAGCGTCTACGGCGGCACGATCGAGTTCCGCGACGGGTCGCCGACCGGCACCGTGCTCGGCACGATGACCGTGCCCAACTCAGGCAGCTACGACAACCTCGTCTCCCCGACGGTGAACCTCACCAACCCCGGCACCACGTTCAACCTGTACCTGGTGTTCAAGAACCCGGCGACACCACCGCCGGCGGGCACCTACCTGATGTCGATCGACTGGCTGCGGTTCAACGGCGCGGGCGTCAAGCAGGAGACCGGGGCCAGCGTCACCGGCACCGCGACCCCGGCCACCGGCGGCCCGCGGACCGTGTCCTTCAGCGCGGTCGCCACCCCACCGGCGGGCCGCACCATCGCGAAGTACGAGTGGGACTTCGGCGACAACGCGGCGGTGTTCACCAGTACCACCACCGCGACGACGACCCACGCCTACAACCGGGTCGGCACGTTCACTGCCCGGCTGACCATCACGGACAGCGCGGGCGCCCCGCACGCGACCATGGTGACGGTCACCGTCACGTAGCACGGTTTCCACCCTCCGTCGGCGGCTCAGCCAGGGCCGCCGACGGAGTCCGTGCGCAGCTGGACGAGCAGTTCACAACGACCGCTGACCAGGGTTTTGTAAACCTTTTTGGAGATATTGACTCGGTATCGGGGCGCTGCGACGGTACTCGGCATGATGACCCGCCGCACCCTGTTCGCCGCGTTCGCCGCCGCCGGTGGTGCCCTCGCCCTGCCACGGCCGTCGGCTGCCGCGGTCACGGACCCGGTCGCCGACGAGTACCACCGGCTGCTGCTCGTGCACACCCGCTGGGTGCAGCAGCAGTGGGACCCGGCGACCGGCGCCTACCGGGCCGCCGACTTCCGGTTCGCCGCTGTCCTCGGCAACGCCGTCCTGCTGACCAGCGACGGCTACGACGCCGACCTTGCCGGCGTCGACGCGGCCACCCTGCGCACCCGGACCCTCGCCACGATCACCCGGTTCGCCGCGACGAACAAGCTCGCCGGCGGCGCCGACTGGGGGCAGCGGCTGTTCTGGGACTCGACGTTCGAGCTGTACTTCGTGCTCGCCGCGCGGCTGCTGTGGGCGGACCTGGACGCGACCACCCGCGCGAACGTGGACAAGATCGCGCGTGGGCAGGCCGCGTACGCGTACGGGCTGGGCACCGGCAACGACCCGCTCAGCGGCTCCTGGACGCCGAACGGCAGCACCGGCGGGTACGTCGGCGACACCAAGCTCGAGGAGATGGGCGTCTACGCCCAGGCGATCGCGCCCGGCCTGGCGTGGGCGCCCACCGGCGACGCCGACGCGGCCCGCTGGCAGGAGCGGTTCGTGTTCTGGGCGGCCAACTCCAGCGGCCTGCCCGCGGCCGACCGGGCCAACCCGGCCGTGGTCGACGGCCGCGCGGTCAGCGCCTGGAACGTCGCCCGCAACCTGCACGACACGTTCATCGTGGAGAACCACAACTCGGCGAACCCGCACTACCAGGCCGAGCTGTGGCGGACCGCGGGGCGGGCGGCCGCGCACTTCCTCGCCGCCGGCCGGCCGCTGCCGCAGGTGCTGACCCGCCAGCCCAACGGCCGCGAGCTGTGGGCGACGCTGCGCCTGCTGGCCAGCGACGCGGGCGAGCCGGTGATGCCGATGGTCGCCGACCGGTACCACCTGTACGGCCGCGACGTGCTGCCCCTCGCGTTCCTCGCGCAGGTCCAGGGCGACCCGCACGCCGCCCGCGCCGAGGCCGACCTCGCCGCGCGGCTGATGCCGTACCTGCAGTACGCGCCGCAGTACCGGCTCACGAAATTCAGCGGCGAGGAGAAGTACGAGCCGGAGGCCCGGGCCGAGCTCGCCATCGCCTACCTGTTCCACCGCTGGCGCAGCACCCCGGTGCAGCCGGTGACGTCCGCGGAGTTCTTCGCCGCGGCCGCCGGTACCCGCGACTTCGGCCCAGCGGTCGGGCTGACCGCGCACCAGAGCGCCACGGGCTTCGCCGCCGCGGTCACCAAGCCGGGCCAGGTCAAGTTCCTGTGGCAGCCGGGCCACGACAACTGGCTGATCGACACCCGGGCGCCCGCGTTCCTGCCCGCCCAGACGGCGGCGCCGCTGCGGCAGTCGACCGTCGCGTACACCACCGCCCGCGACGGCGTCGACTCCACCGCCACCGTGCTGCAGACCGCCGCCGGCTGGGCCGGCTACGCCACGCTGCCGACCGGCACCGTCGTCTACACCGGACCGGGCACCGCGACGCTGACCCTGTTCAACCTGTCGATGCCCGGGGTGCCCGGCCTCGACGGCAGCCGCACGTTCACCGGCCCGTCCGGCAGCGTGACCCCGCAGACCGGCGTCGGAGACGGCGGCACCGACCGGCTGACGTTCGCCGCCCGCACCGCCCGGCACGTGCGGTTCCTCGGCCGGGCCGCCGCCACCCAGTACGGCTACTCGCTGTTCGCGTTCGAGGCGTTCGGCACGGCCGGCACCGACCTGGCCCGCGGCCGCACCGTCACCGTGTCCTCGGCCGACCCGGCCTACCCCGCCGCGAACGCCGTCGACGGCAACGCCGGCACCCGCTGGGCCGTCGCCCGCGAGGAGCGCGGCCGCGCCGACAGCTGGCTCGCCGTCGACCTCGGCAGCAACGTCCAGCTCACCGGCGTGACGCTGACGTGGGAGGCCGCGTACGCCACGTCGTACCTCGTGCAGACCTCCACCGACGGCGTCACGTGGAGCACCGCCGTCACCGCACCCGACGCCACACTCGGCGCGTGGGCCGGGATCGACGGCCGGGCCGGGGTCGTCGCGCACGGCGCCGCCGGCCCGATCACCGCCTCCCCGACCCTGGTCAGCATCCCGGCCGCGACCCTCGTCGAGGGCTACACCGGCACGGGCACCGACCTGGCCGCGGCCGCCGCCCGGCGACTGCCGACCGGCGGGCCGTCGACGCTGCGGCTCAGCGACGCCGACGGGTACCTCACCCTGCTCAACCTGTCCACGACCGCGGTCGAC
Source organism: Dactylosporangium sp. NPDC006015 (assembly GCF_040614215.1). NCBI lineage: Bacteria > Bacillati > Actinomycetota > Actinomycetes > Micromonosporales > Micromonosporaceae > Dactylosporangium > Dactylosporangium sp. NPDC006015. Next base: position 78,004 of record NZ_JBEXUD010000017.1, on the reverse strand, counting down.
AACGCGGTGCTGACCCTGACCCGCGCCGACCGGCTGTACCGGGGGCTGTCCGTGGTCCGCGCCGACGGCCGGCTGGACCTGACCGCGTCCGTGCCGGCCGCCGGCGGCGCCGTGCGACCCACCCGGTTCACGGTGACCGGCACCGCGCCGGCCGGCACCCGGTTCAACGTCGCCGACTCGCACCACCTCACCGTCACCGCCCCGGCCGGCGCGGCCGTCGACGTCCGGCTCGCCGCCGGCGGATGGTCCACGCAGGCTCAGGTACCGGCCGGCGCGACCCGCAGCTACACCGCCACGTTCGGCGGGCCGGTCACCCCGGCGACCGACCTGGCCCGCGGCCGCACCACGTTCCCGACCTCGCCGCTGCCGGCCGGCATGGGTGAACCGTCCCGGGCCGTCGACGGCGACCCGGCCACGTCCTGGCGGCCCGGCCCCAACGGGCGGATGGTCGTCGACCTCGGCACCGCCCGGACCGTGACCGCCGTGTCGCTGGCGTGGACGACCGGCACCGCACCCGCCGCCCGCATCGAAACGTCCACGGACGGGGTGACCTACGCGACGCTCGGCGGGTCGGTGTCCGCCCGGTACGTCGCCGTCGCGGTGCCGGCGTGGCGCACCGGCGACCCCGATCTGGTGCACCTGTCGGTGACGTGATTTCACCGTAGCCCGCATAAGGCGACCTGAAGCGAATCGTAAGCGGCCCTCGGCAGAGTGTTCCCTGTCAGCAGCGATCACCACGACCCAGCCGGGAGAGCCTTCGATGCGCAAGCTCATCAACTCCACCTACCTCACCCTCGACGGCGTCATCGAGAACCCGATGTGGACGTCGCCCTACTTCGCCGAGGAAGCGGTCGAGGTGGCCTCCGGGATCACCAACGGCGCGGACGCGCTGCTCATGGGCCGCGCCACCTACGACGGCTTCTCGCAGGCCTGGCCGGCGATGGACGAGAACGATCCCGCCACCGGCGCCGCGTTCTTCAACAACGTCAAGAAGTACGTGGCGTCGACCACGCTGAAGGACCCCTCCTGGAGGAACACCGAGGTGCTGGAAGGGGACCTGGTCGAGGCGGTCGCGAAGCTCAAGGAGCAGGACGGCGGGAACATCGTGCAGTACGGCTACGGCACGGTCACCGCGCAGCTGGTCACGGCCGGCCTGGTCGACGAGGTGAAGTTCTGGATCCACCCGGTCATCGTGGGCGCCGGCAACTTCTCCAGCGTGCTGAGCGATGTCAAGGCCACGTTCGAACTCATCGACACCCGGGTCTTCACCAACGGTGTCATCGTCGCGACCTACCGGCCGAAGGCCACCGCCTGAGCGAGGCTGAGTTTGGCGCCCTCGGCCACCAGCTCGTCGAAGCGTTCCTGGCCGAGCGCGGCAACCGCCCGTCGCGCCGCCCGGTCGAGCTCGTCCTGCTCGGCCGGGGCGGCCGGGGCGAAGTTCTGCTCGCGGGCGGTGGCCGCGGCACCCAGCAGCCGGGCCGCCACGGCCGGCTCGGCCACCGTGGCCATGCCCTCGACAGCGCCGATGCCGTCGCGAGTGGAGCCGATGGCGCTCTCGTACGCCTCCATGTGCAGTGCCCGGGCGGCCGCCGGGTCGCCCTGCAACTCCCGCGCGTAGGCCAGCTCGACCAGGATCATCGGCAGGTACGGCGGCGGATTCGGCTCGACCCGGCCCTGGTCGGCGATGCGGGTCAGGTGGGTGACGGCCTGGTCGAGGCGGCCCGAGCGGCGGGCCGCGATGCCGAGGCTCATCTCGGCGAACACCACCGCGGTGGGCGCGCCCTGCTCCACGGCCAGCCGGTAGGCGCGTTCGGCCAGCTCCCGCGCCGTCTCGTGGTCCAGGCGCTGTACCGCCAGCCAGGCCAGCCACGACAGCTTCGCGCCGACCTGCGGCGACAGCGAGAGCTCGGTCGCCCAGCGCAGCCCTTCCCGGTGCAGGTCGGCGGCCCGTTCGGGCTGGCCGCGGAACTCCGCCAGCCCGCCGAGCCAGTCGCTGGCCCGCAGCCGCCCCCACCGGTCGCCGAGCTCGGCGAACAGCGCGTCGCTGCGTGTCGCGGTCGCCTCCAGTGCGGACAGGTCACCGGCGGCGTGCGCGAGCATCGCCCGCGACGCCAGCACCGCTGCCTCGGTCCACGCGTCGTCGTACTGCTCCGGCAGCAGCTCCGCGGCGAGCGCCAGGTCACCGCGGTCCATCACGGCGTCCGCCACGAACCAGGCCGACCGTCCGGCCGGGTCCAGGGCGAGCACGTCCCGTACGTTCTCGGGTACCCGCTCGCCCTGCAGCAGCGCCAGCCCGAGCCGCCAGGGCGCGGCGAGGCGCTCCTCGTCGGCCGTGCCGGTCAGCGCCAGGGCGGCGCGGGCCTCGCTGAGCCGTCCCCGCAGCACCCAGTACCAGGTGAGCGCCAGCGCCATCCGCAAGCCGCCGCCGTGCGTGAGCGCGGCCTGCAGGTTGGCCCGCTCGGCATCCAGGATCGCGAGCCACCGCTGCTGCTCGGGGCCGCGCAACAGCGGGTCGGCGTGCTCGGCGAGGGAGCGGAAGTAGCCGGTGTGCCGGCTGCGGACCGCGGCGGCGTCGGTGAGCTGCGCGGTGCCGAACTCCGCGATCGACTCCAGCAGCCGGTACCGTGGCCCCGGCTCGGCCACCACCAGTGACCGTTCCACGAGCCGGTCCACGGCGTCCAGGCCGGCGTCGCACACCTGCTCGGCGGCCTCGGGCGTACAGCCGTCGCGGAAGACCGACAGCCGGGCCAGCACCGCACGGTCCTGCGGGTCCAGCAGGTCCCAGCTCCACGCGATCACCGCGGTGAGGGTCCGCTGCCGTTCCGGCACGTCCCGCTGCCGGGTGGTGAGCAGCTCGAAGCGGTCGTCCAGGCGGTCCACGACGCCCTGAACGCCGAGCGCGCGCACCCGGGTCGCGGCCAGTTCGAGGGCCAGGGGCAGGCCGTCCAGCCGGCGGCACAACTGCGCCACCGCGGGTGCGGTCTGCTCGTCGAGCCGGAACCCGCGGTGCTGCGCTGCCGCGCGCGCCGAGAACAGCCGGGCCGCGGCCGATCGCCGCACCGCGTCGACGTCGGCCGGGTCGCCCGGCAGCGCAAGCGGGCCCACCTCCCAGACCTGTTCGCCGGTCAGCAGCAGCGGCTCCCGGCTGGTGGCCAGCACGCGTACCCCGGGCGCGTCGCGCAGCAGCCGCCCGACCAGCGCGGCGGCCGCCGCGATCACGTGCTCGCAGTTGTCCAGCACCAGCAGCATCTCGCGGTGCCGCAGCGCCGTCACCAGCCGGTCGGTGGCGGACCCGGTGGTGCCGGGTGCCTCGTGCAGGCCGAGCACCCCGAGGACCTGCTCCGCCACCCGCGGGTCCGCCGGCGGCAGCGGCGCCAGCTCCACCAGGTGCACGCCGTCCGGGTGGACCTGTTCGGCGGCGGCCGCCGCGGCGAGCCGGGTCTTGCCCACCCCGCCCGGCCCGACCAGGGTGAGCAGCCGGACGGCCGGGATCAGGGCGCGCAGCTCCGTGAGGGCCTCGGCCCGGCCGATCAACTCGTCCAGCTGGGCGGGCAGGCTGTTGCGGACGATCGCGGACTTCGGCGGTGCGGTGAGGGCCGGATCCTGCTCGAGGATCTGCCGGTGCAAGGCGGCCAGTTCCGGTCCCGGGTCCAGGCCCAGCTCGTCGGCGAGCCGTTCCCGCAGACCGGCGTAGCTGTCGAGGGCGTCGGCCTGCCGTCCCGCGGCGTACAGGGCACGCATGTGCAGGACGCGCAGCCCTTCCCGCAGCGGGTGGAGCTCGACGAGCTCGGCCAGCTCCGCGGCGACCAGGTCGTGCTCGCCGCGGGCCAGCCGCGCCGCGGCGAGCCGCTCGTGCACGAGGAGGCGCTGCTCGGTGAGCCGGGTCGCCTCGGCGCGCGCGAACTCCTGGTCGGCCACGTCGGCGTATGCCTGGCCGCGCCACAGCGCGAGCGCCGCGCCGAGCCGGTCGACGTCGGTGGCGTCGGCGAGCGCGGCGAACCGGTCGGCGTCGACGTCGTCGGCCCGCAGCCGGTAGCCCGGCGGCCGCGACTCGATCAGGTCACGCGCGCCCGGTTCGGCGTCGTTGAGCGCCTTTCGCAACTGTGACACCCGTACCTGCAGCGCGCCGGCGGGGTTCGCGGGTGCGTCGTCGCCCCACAGGTCCTCGATGAGCCGGTCGGCGGAGACCACCGTGTTGCGGTGCGCCAGCAGATCGGCCAGCAGCATGCGCACCTTGGCGCCGGGCACGACCACCGGCTCGCCGTCGGCGGTGGTGACGGCGAGCGGACCGAGGATCCCGAAGCGCACGACGGATCATCCCACGGCGGTAAGCCGACCGTAAGCGCGGGCCCGCACACTGCGCCGTATGGAGATGTACTTGGAGGAGCACGGTGACGGCCCGGGACGGCCGCTGATCCTCGTGCCGGCCGCGCTGTCGGGCATCCATACGTCGTTCGGCACGCTGCTGCCGTTGCTGGCCCGCACCCGGCGCGTCGTCGCCGTCGAGCTGCCGGGGCATGGGCGCAGCCCCGACTGCGATGGGCCGTACACCGTCGGGGGCTTTGCGGCGCAGGTGGTGCAGCTGCTGGACCGTCTCGGCCTGGCGCGAGCGGACCTGCTGGGCTGGGGGCTGGGCGCCGCGGTCGCCCTGCGGATCGGCACCCACCACCCGGCGCGGGCCGGCCGGCTCGTGCTCGCCTCGCCGGCCTTCGACCGCGGTGGCCTGCATCCCGGGCTGCTCGACGGCGCCGCGCACCTGCGGCCCGAGCACCTGCACGGCTCCGAGCTGCACGAGGAGTACCTGCGTACCGCGCCCGACCCGGCGGGCTGGGATCGCCTCGTCACGAAGATGGCGGTCCTGGACGCGCATCCGCCACGGTGGACGGCGGCGCAGATCCGCGCCCTGCGGGTGCCCGCACTGGTCGTGGTCGGCGACGCGGACATCGTCCGGCCGGAACATGCCGTGCGGATGTTCCGCCTGCTCGGCGGCGGTGTCCCCGGCGACGTCTGCGCGATGCCGCGCTGCCGCCTCGCGATCCTTCCCGGCACCACCCACACCTCCCTGCCGCACCGGGCCGGGCTGCTGGTCCCGCTGGTTGAGGAGTTCCTCGACGAGGACCTCGCAGACGTACGCACGGTGCCTCCATCGTCGGATTCGCCTTCGCTCGCGTGCTCGGCTTCAACCTGCTACCCAAGCTAAGAACGTCGGCGCGGCTGTACCGAACGGCGGCCGGGGAGGACGAGACGGAGGGGCGGGCGTCGGCTCGTTCATGCTGCCGGCTTGAGCACTGCGGTGACCACGTGGCCCGTGCGGGGCCCAGAGGGTATGACGTCTGGGCCCCGCGCGGGACGGGAGTGTCAGCGCTTCATGAGGGCGAAAACTCCCCAGCTGAGATACTCACGCCCGTAGCGCGCGTAGCGGGCGGGCTCGGTGGTGAGTTCTTCCCGTACTTCGTGGGCGAGTTCGTCGTCCGGGTTCTGGTCGAGCCAGCGGCGCAGGTTGAGCCACTGGGCCGCGGCGTAGCGGTCCCAGCTGTCCTGGTCGGCCAGCATCATTTCAACGACGTCGTACCCGAGTTCCTGGAACTGCTCGATCAGCTCCGGGAGGAGCAGGAAGTCGGCGATGGAGGTGGCGTGGCATGCCTTGGCGGTCTTTTCGTCCGTTGGGGTCTGCCGCCAGTACGGCTCGCCGATCAGCATCAGTCCGCCGGGGCGCAGGCTGCGGTCGAGCAGCTCGGTCGTTCCGGCGACGCCGTTGCCGATCCACGTGGCGCCGATGCAGGCGGCCAGGTCGACCGGCTGGTCCGCGACATGGCCGGCGGCGTCACCGTGGATGAACTCGACTCGGTCGGCGACGCCGAGTTCGGCGGCGCGGGCCTGGGCCTGCTCGGTGAAGACCGTGCTGATGTCGACCCCGGTGCCGGTGATCCCGTGGTCACGCGCCCACGTGCACAGCATTTCGCCCGAGCCGCTGGCCAGGTCGAGGGCTCGTGTCCCGGGGGCGAGGTGGAGCGATGCGCCCAGGGCGGCCAACTTGTCCGCGGTCAGCGGGTTGTGGATCCGGTGGCTGCTCTCACGGATGGTGAAGATGCGGGGAAGGTCCATGACCAGATTCCTTTCCGTCATGCCTTGAAGTGCGGAGATTGCTTGAGGGCGCGTCGAAGCCGCGCGCCGTGCTTCATCGGCCGCTGTAGCCGGTGGTAGCTGTCGAAGCGCCGCTGGGTGAGGTAGCCGTCCTCGACGGCGGCCAGCAAGGCGCAGCCCGGCTCGCCGATCTGGGCGCTATCCGCGAAGCGGCAGTCCCGCGCCGGGTCGGTGATCTCTGCGAAGGTCTGGTCCAGGCCTTCGTCGTCGTGCAGGCCCACGCCGCGCAGGAGGAGAGAGATCAGATGGGTATGACGTGGGTCGATGAACCACGGTGGAGACCTTTGAACGGGGGCCCCGCCGGACGACAGCGTGCCGAGAACACTCCTACGAGGGAGGAAGGCAGGCGAAGGTCAGGACGAGGCCCGGGAGGTGAGGATGATCCTGGCACCGCACACAGCGGGCGTCTCCACGCCAGTCATCAACACACCTCCTTAGATCGCCGTCAGCGAACTGGTCATCGCTCCGGCAAGTACGGTAACACCCTCCGTGGACGTCGGCGCCGCTTGGGATGGCACGTTGGTCCGTTCCTGGTCGTCACGGACGAACGCGGATGATCGTCTTCCCCTTGCGTCGCTCAGTCGGGTTGAGGGCGGCGACGGCATCGTCGAGGGCCGCAACGTTGCCGATGTTCGTCCGCAGCCGTAGGTCACGCACACGCTGGACGATCTCACCCAACTGGGCGCGATCGGACTCGACGACGAAGTCGATCGCCAGGCCATCGGCGGGCCGCGCCTCGGGCGGCCCCACGACGGTCACCAGTGTTCCTTCGGCCCGGATGAGGCCTGCGGACCGCCTCTGGATGCCTCCGCCGATGACGTCAAATACCAGGTCGACGCCGCCGACGTCCTCCAGGGCGTCGTTGTCGAGGTCGACGAAATCCTGCGCGCCGAAGTCGAGCGCCTTCTGACGGTCGGCAGCGCGCCCTGTACCGATGACATACGCGCCGGCCTCACGTGCGAGTTGCGTCACCATCGTCCCGACTGCGCCGGCCGCGCCGTGCACGAGGACGCTCTGCCCCGCCTGAAGACGGCCGTGTTGGAACAGCCCCTGCCACGCGGTCAGGCCCGAGATCGGCAGGCTTGCGCCCACCGTGAAGTCGACGTCGCCGGGCAGCGGCGCGAGGTTGCGTGCCTCGATGGCCACGTACTCCGCCAGGGTGCCGTCGCGGTGCCAGTCCGCGAGGCCGAACACCCGCTGTCCCACCGACAGCCCCGTCGTGCCATAGCCGAGAGCGGTGACCACTCCGGCCAGTTCGTGTCCAGGGATCGACGGTGTTCGGTCATGGTCGAGGCGATCGGTCCAGGTCGAGGGCCACGCCAACTCAGTCGGGACGAATCCCGACGCATGAACCTGAACAATGACGTCACCAATCGCCGGCTCCGGCTCGGGCCGCTCCACCAGCGTCATCCCGGCCGTTCCTGCGGCCTGATCGGTCACCACAATCGCCTTCATCCGGCACCTATCGCGTTGTTCGTGTCGGCTGGTACGGGCTCGTGGAACTGTCCGGACGCGTAGATCGTGTCGCCGTGCTGCACGGCCTGTGCCGACTGGCCATCGCGGACCAGTCCAATGACGTCGTCCGGTGCGAGTTGTCCGATGGCTCGGCAGTGCAGACGCTGACGAGCACGTACCCGGTCGGGTCGAGCACAAACCCGGTCGACTGCAGGTAGACCGGATCAGGGTTGACGAAGCGCCTCACCGGGATCGCGGGACGGCCGCGGCGGCTGTGGAGAGCGGGTGCACCGTTCCGGTCGAAGCGTCGCCGGCTGGGTAGAGATGGGGCCATGGACTTCGGAGTCGGATACTTCCCCACCCACGATGCCATGGCCCCGGGGGACCTGGCGCGGCTGGTCGAGGAGCGCGGCCAGTCCGCCGTGTTCTTCGCCGAGCACACCCACATCCCGGCCAGCCGGGACACGCCGTACCAGGATGGGCAGGAGCTGCCGCAGAAGTACTGGCACACCTACGACCTCTTCGTTGCGCTGACCGCGGCCGCGGCGGCCACCAGCCGGCTGCGCATCGGCAGCGGCATCTGCCTCGTCATCGAGCGTGACCCGATCATCACCGCCAAGGAGGTCGCCTCGCTCGACCAGCTCTCCGGCGGCCGCTTCGAGTTCGGCGTCGGCGCCGGGTGGAACCGCGAGGAGATGCGCAACCACGGCACCGACCCGCGGGTGCGCATGGCCGTGCTGCGCGAGCGGGTCGAGGCGATGAAGGTGATCTGGGCCGAGGAGGAGGCGTCGTACCACGGCAAGTACGTCGACTTCCAACGGATCTGGTCCTTCCCGAAGCCGGCCCAGCGCCCCCACCCGCCGATCCTCGTCGGTGGCATGGGCCCGGGCGTGCTGGACCGCGTGCTGGCGTTCGGCGACGCCTGGTTCCCCAACTACGGCGAGGGCGTCATCGAGCGCATCGGCGAGCTGCGGGCCCGGGCCGAGCGCCAGATCGACGTGCAGGTGCTCTCGGCGCCGGCCGATCCCGCGGTCCTGCAGCGCCTCCACGAGGCCGGCGTCCAGCGCGCCAGCCGGTGGATCCCCTCGGGCCCGCGCTCGATCGTCGAGCGCGGCCTCGAACAGTGGGAGCGGGCCATCGCCGACTTCGCCGGCGAAGGCGCGTGACGCCGGACGAGTGCCGGCAGCATTTCGGGGCGGCGCGCGTCGCCCGGCTGGCCACCGTCGCCCCGGACGGCTCGCCCCATGCCGTGCCCATCGTGTTCGCGCTGGAGGGCGACACCGTCTACCACGGCGTGGACGCCAAGCCGAAGCGGCACACCGCCCTGCAGCGGCTGGCCAACCTGGCCGCCGAGCCGCGCGCCGCCGTGCTCGCCGACCATTACGAGGAGGACTGGTCCGCACTGTGGTGGGTCCGCGCCGACGGCATCGCGCGCGAGGTCGACCCGGCGGGGGAGGAGGGCCGCCGGGCGCTCGGGCGGCTGGTGGCGCGCTACCCGCAGTACCGAATCCGGGGCCTGATGATCGCGATCGACGTCGCGCGGTGGACGGGCTGGTCGGCCTCGTAGAGTCGGGGTCATGACCGACTTCTCCGCCGAGCACCGGCGGCTCATCGACGCCGTCGCCGAGCGCCCGGGCGCGCAGATCGCCGAGGCGACGGTGGCCTACGACCATGACGGGCAGCCCATGGAGGGCTACCGCGCCCACGACGCCGCGGTCGCCGGGCCGAAGCCCGCCGTGATCATCGTGCACGACTGGACGGGGCTGCGGGAGTACCCCAAGGCCCGTGCCCAGATGCTCGCCCGCCTCGGCTACTACGCCTTCGCCGCCGACCTCTACGGCACCGGGCGGCGCTTCGAGGACCACCAGAGCGCGGCGGCGGAGGCCGGGAAGTACTACGGCGACCTCGCGCTGATGCGCGACCGGGTCCGCGCCGCCTACGACGTCGTGGCGAACGACCCGGCGGTCGACGCGAGCCGGATCGTCGTCATCGGGTACTGCTTCGGCGGCTCGGCGGCGTTGGAGCTCGCCCGCACCGGGGCACCGCTGGCCGGCACGGTCGCGTTCCACGCCCGCCTCGTGGCCCACGAGCCGGCCGACGTCGCCGCGATCACCGGCGCGGTGCTGATCTGCACCGGCGGCGCCGACCCGGTGGTGCCCGACGAGGCGGTGGCGGCCTTCCAGGACGAGCTGCGCACCCGCCCCGACCTGGACTGGCAGGTCATCACGTACTCCGGCGCCGAGCACGGATTCACCCTGCCGGGCGGCGCGTACCACCCGGCGGCCGACGCCCGCAGCTGGCGCGAGCTGACGGCCTTCCTGGACGAGGTCTTCTAAAGATCTTTCGATAGTTGTAGCCGCTGCCGATGCGGTGCAGTCCGGTGTGGAGACCGTAAGAAGACGCGCCGTCGGCTACCGGGACGTCCGCGAACGGCTGCTGACCGTGTCAGAGTGACACCGCGTGCAGAGCGAGCCACAGCTGCACGCGGTCGGCGGTCGAGGTGAGCCGCCTGCCGGTGAGCCGCTCGATCTGCTCGAGGCGGTAGCGCACGGTGTTGCGGTGCACGTAGAGGCGGGCGGCGACCTTCGCGACCGAGCCGTCCTCCTCGAGGTACACCCGCAGCGTCTCGACCAGGGCCGCGCCCGAGGCGGTGTCGAAGTCCAGCAGCGGCGCGAGGACCTCCCGGCCGAGGTCGGCCAGGGGTAGGTCGTCGCTGGCCAGCAGCAGGCCCGGCAGGGAGAGCGGCTCCCGGCCGTTGATGCCGGGCCCGCGGCTGAGCGCCTCGCGGGCCTCGTAGAAGCTCCAGCGCAGCCCGTGCACACCGCTGTAGGCGCCGCCGACGCCGACCCGGGCGCCATCGCCGAGCTGTGCGACGTAGGCGAGGGTCTTGGCGGCGACGTCCGCGGCGCTGGGCGAGCGGCCGACGAGCACCACCAGGTGGTCGTCGAGGTGGGCGGTGGCGACCGGCTCGACCCCGGTCTCGGCGAGGGGGTAGACGCTGCCGGGCAGGGCCCGCAGGCCGGCGACGTCGGGCGAGGTGGCGAGGACGACGGTGTACGGGTGGGAGACGTCCACGCCGAACGCGAGCAGCCGCCGCTCGGCCTCCGCAGGGGCGATCGTGGTCCGCACGATGTCCTCGACGAGGTGGCCGATGAGCTCCCGCCGGCCGGCGAGGACGGCCTGGCGGCGGGCCAGCTCCAGGCCGACGAGGCTGGCCGCGTAGGGCAGGATGTCGTCCTGGCCGCCGGCGACCGGCCCGGTGCACAGCGCCGCCTCGACCGTTCCGCCGACCTCGACGAGGTCCTGCCGGGCGGCGCCGGACGGCCACGGCAGGCCCGGCGGCGCGGAGGCGAAGACATGGCCGTAGGCGTCCACGACGCCGATCGGTGCGCCGACCATGCGCCGCAGCGCATCCACCATGCCGGCGAGGCCGCCGCCGGACAGCAGCGCCCGGGTCAGCTCGTCGTGCATGCGCAGCAGCGCCCGCTGCCGGCCGTAGTGCGCGGCGAAGACCCGGTCGGCGACGAGCCGGTCGACGGCGATGAACGGGGTCTCGTACGGCACCTCGAGGATCGGCAGCCCGGCGATATCGGCGGCGGCGATCGTCGCCGCCGGCACGACCCGGTGGGTGAGCCCGGTGCCGAAGCCGATCGCGGCGACCGCGCGCTCGGCGACCCGGCGCACGAACTGCCGCTGGGCGGCGGCGGTGCGCTGACGCAGGCCGGTCGTGAGCACGAGCTCGCCGCCCTGCAGCCAGTGCCGGGGGTCGTCGAGCTCGGTCACGGCGCACCAGCGGACCTCCCGCTGCAGGTCGGCACGCGAACCGGCCCGCACGACGAGGCTCAGCCCGTCGTCGGCGAGGAGGTCCGCGAGGCGCACGCTCACGGGCGTGACTGTACTGCTGCACAACGATTTGCTGAAGCGCTGTACATCTGTCCATTGGAGTCGGTGCCCGATTTCCCTACGGTTCCGTCAACCCAGCCGCAGGGAAGCGGAGGTGCTGGCATGAGCGGACCGGCGATCCGGCTGACCGGGCTGCGCAAGTCGTTCGGCGTGGTCAACGCCGTCGACGGGGTCGACCTGGAGATCGCGGACGGCGAGTTCTTCTCCATGCTCGGGCCGAGCGGCTCCGGCAAGACGACGGTACTGCGCCTCATCGCGGGCTTCGAGTCGCCGACCGCCGGCACCGTCGAACTCGCCGGGGTCGACGTCACGCGACGCCCGCCGTACGAACGCGACGTCAACACGGTCTTCCAGGACTATGCGCTGTTCCCGCACATGTCGGTGCTGGACAACGTCGCCTACGGGCTGCGCGTGCGCGGCACCGGCCGGCGGGAGCGGCACGAGCGGGCCGAGGAGGCGCTGCGCTCGGTGCGCCTGGAGGGCTACGGCGCCCGGCGCCCCGCGCAGCTGTCCGGCGGGCAGCGGCAGCGGGTGGCCCTGGCGCGGGCGCTGGTGAACCGGCCGAAGGTGCTGCTGCTCGACGAGCCGCTCGGCGCGCTGGACCTCAAGCTGCGCGAAGAGATGCAGGTCGAGCTCAAGGCCCTGCAGCGGCAGGTCGGCATCACGTTCGTGTTCGTCACGCACGACCAGGAGGAGGCGCTGACGATGAGCGACCGCGTCGCCGTCTTCTCCGGCGGGCGGGTCGAGCAGGTGGCCGCGCCGGCCGAGCTCTACGAGCGCCCGGCGACCCCGTTCGTGGCCGGGTTCGTCGGTACCTCGAACCAGTTCGCCGGCGCCGACGTCATCGGCCGGTCCGGCACGTTCTCGCTGCGGCCCGAGAAGATCCGCCTCGACGGCGACGGCGACTGCGCGGCCGCCGGCAAGGTCGCCGAGGTGGTGTACGCCGGCGCCTTCACCCGCCTGGTCGTCGACCTCGACGCCGGACCCCGCATGGTCGTGCTGCTCACCTCCGCACCCGGACTGCCCGCGCTGCGCGGCCAGGCGGTCCGCCTCACCTGGAGCTCCTCCGACCTCATCGCGCTCGACTGACGCGCTCGAATCAAGGAGAAGGCATGCGCCGATACATCGCCGTATTCGCGACCGTGCTGGCCCTCGCCGCCTGCGGGGACGACGCCAAGCAGAGCAACGCGCCGGCCGGGCCCGCCGGAGCCCAGCTGCCGAAGATCGACAAGCTGGCGAGCCTCGGGGCCGGCGAAGGCGCGGTGAACATCGTGGCGTGGGCCGGGTACGCCGAGAACGGCAGCAACGACCCGAAGGTCGACTGGGTCACCCCGTTCGAGAAGCAGACCGGCTGCAAGGCCAACGTGAAGGTCGCCGGCACGTCCGACGAGATGGTGACGCTCATGAAGACCGGCGACTACGACGTGGTCTCCGCCTCCGGCGACGCCTCCCTGCGCCTCATCTACGGCGGCGTGGTCGCGCCGGTCAACACCGACCTGGTGCCCAACTACAAGGACGTCTTCGACGGGCTGAAGAACAAGGCGTGGAACTCCGTCGGCGGCGCGTCCTACGGCGCCCCGCACGGCCGCGGCGCGAACCTGCTCATGTACCGCACCGACGTGGTCAAGCCGGCGCCGACCTCGTGGGACGTGGTCTTCGACGCCAACTCCCCGTACAAGGGCAAGGTCACCGCCTACGACTCGCCGATCTACATCGCCGACGCCGCGCTGTACCTCATGAAGCACAAGCCGGAACTGGGCATCAAGAACCCGTACGCGCTGGACGACAAACAGTTCACCGCGGCCGTGGACCTGCTCAAGGGCCAGCAGAAGATCATCGGCGAGTACTGGTCGGACTACACCAAGGAGGTGCAGGCGTTCAAGGCCGGCAACTCCGTGCTCGGCACCACCTGGCAGGTCATCGCCAACCTCGCCGAGGCCGACAAGGCGCCCGTCGAGGCGATCCTGCCCAGCGAGGGCGCGACCGGCTGGTCCGACACCTGGATGATCGCGGCCAAGGCGAAGCACCCGAACTGCGGGTACCTGTGGATGAACCACATCATCTCCCCTGAGGCCAACGCCGCCGTCGCCGAATGGTTCGGTGAGGCACCGTCGAACAAGCTGGCCTGCGCCAAGACCGCCGACCCGCAGCACTGCACCACCTACCACGCCGACGACGAGTCGTACTACGGCCAGGTCTGGTACTGGACGACCCCGGTCGCCGACTGCGTCGACGGTCGCACCGACGTGAAGTGCAAGGACTACAGCGAGTGGACCAAGGCCTGGACGAGCATCAAGGGATGACGGTCATCGCAGGGTTCTTCCACCGCCACCCGCGGGCGAGGCTGGCGGCGCTGCTCTCGGCGCCGCTGGCCTGGCTCGTCGTGGCCTACCTCGGGTCCCTCGCGGTGCTGCTCACCTCGTCGCTGTGGCAGGTCAACACCTTCACCGGCGAGGTCGTGCACGAGAGCACGCTGGACAACTTCCGCACGATCCTGACCGAGCCCGTGTACCGCAACGTCGTGCTGCGCAGCGTGGGAGTGGCCGCCGCCGTCACGCTCATCGACGCGGTCCTCGCCGTGCCGATGGCGTTCTTCATGGCGAAGGTGGCGCCGGCGCGGTACCGCCGGATCCTCCTCGTCGCCGTGGTCACCCCGCTGTGGGCGAGCTACCTGGTCAAGGCGTACGCGTGGCGGGTCATGCTGGCCAACGACGGCCCGCTGGACCGGATCTTCGGCGGCCCCGGCTACGGGCTGCCGGCGACCGTGCTCGTGCTGTCCTACATGTGGCTGCCGTACATGATCCTGCCCGTCTACGCGGGCCTGGACCGGCTGCCCGACTCGCTGCTGGAGGCGTCGGCGGACCTGGGCGGCCGGCCCGGGCGCACGTTGCGCTCGGTGGTGCTGCCGATGCTGGTGCCATCGATCGTGGCCGGCTCGATCTTCACATTCTCGCTGTCGCTGGGCGACTACATCACCGTGCAGATCGTCGGCGGCAAGAGCCAGCTGATCGGCAACCTCGTGTACGCGAACATCGGCGCCGCCAACGACCTGCCGTTCTCCGCCGCCCTGGCCACCATCCCGGCGCTCGTCATGCTGGTGTACCTGCTCGCGGTACGCCGCACCGGAGCCCTGGAGAACCTATGACGCTCTCCCGCACCGCCCGCTGGGTCCTCGGCGCCGTCACCGCCCTCGGCCTGGCGTTCGTGTACGTGCCGCTGGCGCTGGTGCTGCTGAACTCCTTCAACGCCGACCGCACGTTCGCCTTCCCGCCGCGATCGCTCACGTTCGGCTGGTGGTCGAGGGCGTGGGACAGCAGCGGCCTGCGCTCGGCGCTGTGGACGTCGCTGCAGGCCGGCCTCGGCGCCACCCTGGTCGCCCTGGTCCTCGGCACGATGGTGGCATTCGCGGTGCAGCGGTACCGCTTCTTCGGCCGCGAGGCGGTCTCGCTGCTCGTGCTGCTGCCGATCGCGCTGCCCGGCATCGTCACCGGCATCGCGCTGGACACCGCGTTCCGCTCGGTCGTCGAGCCGCTGGGCGTCGGCAAGGGCCTGCTGTCGGTGGTGATCGGCCACGCCACGTTCTGTGTCGTCGTCGTGTACAACAACGTGCTCGCCCGCCTGCGCCGCACCGGCGCCTCCTACGAGGAGGCGTCCGCGGACCTCGGCGCCCGCCCCGGCCAGACCTTCCGCTACGTCACGTTCCCGCTGCTGCGCTCCGCCCTGTTCGCCGGCGGCCTGCTGGCGTTCGCGCTGAGCTTCGACGAGATCGTGGTCACCACGTTCACCGCCGGCCCCGGCACCGAGACCCTACCGATCTGGATCTTCAACAACCTGTTCCGCCCGAACCAGGCCCCGGTCATCAACGTCGTGGCCGCGGTGCTCATCGTCGCGTCGATCATCCCCGTGTACCTGGCCCAGCGCCTCTCCTCCGACACGACCGGCGGCCGGCTGTAGTCGTCAGGCTCGCCGCGGCCTGCTTGCGGTTCGTGTGCAGGTCTCGGCGGAGGTGTGTACGCCGGATGAACAGTCGTGGCCCGTGTGCTCCATGCACATTGATCAGCGAAAGTACATCCTGGATACGCCTCTGATGCGCATGTTACCGTGCGGCCGACGAAATCGCATCGATCGATGTCGTCAATTCGTCGTTGGGAGGTGAATCGCATGCTCAGCTTTTCGGGTCAGATCGGCACGACGGCCACCGGTGGGCTGACCGTCACGGTCGCTCCGGGTGCCTCCACCACGTGCGGCGGCGGCAACTGCTGCTGCACCAGTTGCTGTTCGTGGTAGTCGCCGGCCCATGCGCCCAACCAGTGAAAGGAAACCAGTCTTGCTCAGCTTCTCCGGCCAGATCGGTACCACGGCTACCGGTGGGCTGACCGTCACGGTCGCTCCGGGTGCCTCCACCACGTGCGGCGGCGGCAACTGCTGCTGCTCCAGTTGCTGCTCCTGGTGATCCGGCCGCTGCCGGTCACCTCCCTGTCCGCGCTCGCATCGGAGTGACATGCCCTACCGCCGCACCAGGGAAGAAGTCGAGGAAGCGCTCAAGGACCACGACTACCTCCGGGCGGTCGGCAGCTTCGCGATGCAGCACACGATTGTCTCGATCTATACGTCATCCACGGTCGTCCGGACCCCAGACTCCGTGGTGCGGGGCCGATGGGCGACCGGGGATGACGCCTTCGCCGGCGAGGAACTCCTGCTCAACTACCGCACGGACAACGCTCGGCTGGGCTTCCAGATGGGCATCGGCAGGTTCTACGAGCCGGATGCGGTCCTGTCCTCCTGCCACGCCGACCTTGAGGAAGACCTGCGTGACGTCGTCAAGCTGCCCGCCGCGAAACCCATCCGTGCGGGACTGACCGCGGTCGTCACCGAGCGGCGCAGCACCCGCCTGTTCAGCGGCGAGCCGATCTCGCTGGCCGACCTGTCGGCGCTGCTGTTCCACTGCCAGGGTGCCACCGGCAGCCTGCCGTACGGCAATCCGGCCGACCCGCACGGCGTGATCGGGCTGCGCACCGTCGCCTCCGGCGGTGGTCTCTACCCGGTAACGCTGTACGTCCATGCCTTCAACGTCGCGGGGCTCGCCCCCGGCGCGTACGAGTACCTGCCGTACGCCCACGGTCTTTCGCCGGTCGCGTCGCATCCGCAGCTGTCGCCGGCACAGGTGCTGCGCTCGCCCGACCTGGACGTCGAGCGCAGCGGGTTCGTCCTGACGTTCGTGTACAACCTCTACGACAACTCGCGCAAGTACGGCGACGGGGGTGTCGTGTTCGGGCTCATCGAAGTCGGCGCCATCCTGCAGAACCTGCACCTGGCCCGCACGGCGCTCGGCCTGGCCGGCTGTGACCAGGGTGGCTACGACAAGCAGACGATCGAGAAGATGCTGGACCTGGACGGCCTGACCAGCCACGTCGTGCACGTGAGCGTGGTCGGGCAGGGAGAGTAGTCGGTGAGCGCAGACGAGTCCATGATGGACAGTTACCTGCTGGCAAGCACGGCGCGGTTGGTGGAGGACAGCGCCGGCCGCTTCCGGATCCGCACCGGGGTGTGGAACTTCGAGGAGGCGGTGATCGACGTCAGCCGCGAGTCGCCGGCGGTGGGGGCCACCGTGCGGGCCGCGCTGCGCGCGGCGGCCGCCGGGCCGGTGCGCGTCGCCGACCATCTGGATCCGGGGCTGCTACCGATCGAGTCGGCCAACATCGAGCGCCTCTTCGCCGACCTGGCACAGGCCGGATTGTTCGTGCCCGCGCGTGAGCGCGACAGCCAGGATGCGGTGACCGCGGCGCTGCTGGGCCGGATGGTGTCGCCGTACCCGGGGGACGGCGAGCCGCCGAGCGGTGAGGTCGCCTTCCTGTCGGACTCTGCGGCGGCCACGGCGCAGGCCGAGCACCTGGCGGCCGGGATGCGGCTGCGGCTGGCGCCGCTCGCCCCGGAGACGGTCGAGCGCCTTTCGAGCGCCGACCTCACGTCCCGTATCGACGGCCTGGCCACCGAGCAGGCCATGGCCGACCTGACTCCGGCGCTGACCGGCTCGGCGGTGCTGGTGACGTGCCTGCAGCGACCGTCGCTGCCGTTGCTGCGCAACATCAATCGTGTGCTGGAAGGCCGCGACGTGCCGTGGGTGTGCGCGTTCATCGACGGGCCGTTCGTGTCCGTGGTGGGCCTGAAGTCCCCGCACACCGGCTGCTTCGAGTGCTTCGAGCAGCGGGCGCTGGCGCGGCTGGAGGACCACGTGTCCTATCACGACTTCGCCCGCTCGCCGGTCGGGTCCGCGGCACCGCGCGCCGCGGACGCGCCCATGATGAGCCTGCTGACCACGCTGGCGCTGACCGAGGGGTACCTGCACGCGACGGTGGGCGTGTCGCGGCTGTCGGGCCGGGTGCTCGGCGTGCATCTGCCCACGCTGGAGATCCAGACGCAGGACCTGTTGCGCATGCCCGCCTGCCCGGGCTGCGGCAAGGTGTCCCGCCAGCGGATCCGCGAGATCAACTTCAACAGCCGGGCGGCCGTGGACCGGATCGTGTCCGGGGTGCTGCGATGAGCGCAGTGTCGCACTACCCGCCGATGACGCGGCTGCTGCGGCGGTACAAGCACCTGGGGGCGAACCAGACCGGCATCATGCCGGGGTTCTTCGTCGCCGTCGCCGACATCCCGGGCGAGCCCCGGATGCGGGCGATGACGGCGACCATGCCACACTACCACCGCCTGATCATGGGTGACCCGCATCTGCAGGTGCAGTACCACCTGAGCGGGTACGGCCTGTACCAGGAAGAGGCCATGATCAAGATGATGGGGGAAAGCGTCGAGCGGTACGCCGCGATGGTCGCGATCCGCCTGTTCGACCAGGATTTCCGGTACGCCTCACGGCGCGAGCTGTCGGCCGAGGGCGAGTGCATGCCACTGGAGTACCTGGGCATCCTCGGTCCGGAACAGCAGCGCACCCTGGCCTCGCGGCTGCACCGGTACGCCGACCGCCCGCCCACGGAGGACGACGTCATCGCGTGGGTGCGTTGCCCGGCGCTGACCCGGCCGGGGGAGGACCTCTGGGTCCCCGCGCAGCTGTTCTTCCTCGGTTTCACCACCTCGGCGGCGCACGGCGACCTGCTCTTCACCCCGTCGTTCTCGACCGGCACGGCGGCACACGTGAGCCTGGAGAACGCGCTGCGCAACGCGTTGATCGAGGCGGTGCAGATCGACTCGTTCATTCTCAACTGGTACACCCCGAATCCGTGTCCGCAGGTCGTCGTCGACGACGAGGACGCGCTGCGGGTGCTAGCCACGATGAACCTCGGGCCGGATGCCGACTACCGGGTCCGGGCGATCCACCTGACCCGACCCGACCTCCCACTGCCGACCATCGGCGTGTACATGGACCGCAAGACCGACGCGCTGCCGATGCTCAGTTTCGGGGTGCAGGGCGACGCCGACCCGCGCTCGGCGCTGTTGCGCGGAGCGATGGAGAGCGCGGCCATCCTCGGCCTCGGCATGTACAGCGCCATCTTCGACACGACGGCGGTGCACGCGGCGACGAATTCCTCGCCGTACCTGGACCTCGACTCCAACGTGTTGTTCTACGCCGGACCGCAGGACGCGGAGCACAAGCGCGCCATCGTCGCCGAGCGGTTCAGCGGGTCCGTGAAGCTCTCCGAGATCGCCCCGCTGGCCGGAGCGTCGACGCTCGAGTCGCTGCTCGAGATGGTGGCCGGGGTGAGCCGCTGGGCGACCTACCTCGACATCACACCGCCGGAACTGGCCGGCACCGACTGGAAAGTGGTTCGCGTCCTCATCCCCGAACTGCTCAGCATGTGCCTGCCCGGGATGCCGCCGAAGGCGCATCCGCGCATGGTCGCGCACGGCGGAGTGACGAATGTCCACCCGCACCCTCTGCCTTAGCGTGCTGGTACTGCTCTGCGCGGCGTTCCCGGCGCAGGCGTTCCGGCTGACCCTGTCCGGAGTGCTCGGCGGCACCGGCGCTCGCGGCGCGGCGCGGCGCAGACTCGACCCGGCCGTGCGCGGGCAGTTGGTGTTCGCCGTGGCGCTGGTGGCCATGGCGGCGCTGGTCGCCACGCTCGCACCGATGCGGTGGGACCTGTCCTCGCCCGTCGATTGGCGCTGGTACGCCGCCGCGGTGGCGTTCGGGTGCCTTGCCCCGGTGCTGGAATGGGCCACCGGCGCCGCATGGCTGGCGGTCCGGCACCGGCGACTGGCCGGCATCGCGCTGCACCGGCTCGCGGGCGGCGGATCGGTCTGGGTGGTGCTGGCCGCGGTCGGCGTCGCCGCTGCCGAGGAGGTGCTGTTCCGGGGCGTGGGACTACACCTGCTGGGAGTTGTCCTGGGCTGGCCGGCCGCCGCGGCGCTGTTGGTCACCGCCGTCGTGTACGGCCTCAACCACCTCTACTTCGGCGCCATGACCGTCGCGCAGAAGACCTTGACCGGCATCGGGTTCGGCCTGCTGTACCTGCTGGGAGGCGACAACGTGCTCGTGCCGATGGTGGCGCACGCGGTGCAGAACGTGGTCGTGCTCACCGTGCTGCGGCGCCGGGAGCCGTCGTGACCCGCGACGCGGCGGTGTTCACCGCCGTCGCTGTCGCGGCGACCGCGGCCTGGCTCGCGCTGTACCGGCTGCCCTTCCGGCGCAACCGTACCCGCCAACGGGTACGCCTGGCCGTCGCCAGCCGCACGGGGCTGCCCGGCCGATACGTGTTCCCGATCCTGGGCACCCTGGTGTACCTGGCCGGCGGCGTCCTTGCGTCGATCCTCGTGATGTACTGGGGCGGCCTCGACGTGGTCACCCTGCTCGCCTGGCATGTCACCCCGCACGACGTCGGTCTGCTGGTGCTGACCGCCGCCGGCGCCAGTGCGCTGACCGCATTCGCCATGTCCATCCTCTATGCTGTGCGACCCCGCACCGACGTGCCCGGCGCGGTCACCGGCGTCCGCTGGATCGCCGAGATCCTGGCGCTACCCCGGGCATGGCGGTACATCGTCCCGGCGACCAGCGCCGCCGTCGAGGAGTTCTACTTCCGCGGTGTCTTCCTCGGCGGCCTTCTGGCCAGCGACACACCGGTGTGGGCCGCCATCGCGATCAGTGGCGCGACCTTCACCGTCGGCCAGGTACTGCTGACCGAGACGGCCCTGCAGGCCACCGTGCTCGCGCTGTCCAGTGTGGTGCTCGCGGTGGTGTGCGGGCTGCTGGTGATCGTCGAGGGCAGCGTCCTTCCGGCGATCGCGGTGCATGCCTCGTTCGCCGCCTACTACACCCAGACCAGCTCGCGCCGGGTCGCTCCCGTCGCGGCCGCAGTGCCCCGATGAGGAGGCCGACAACGGTGAGTCAAGAAGCAGAAGCAAGCGCCGCCGAGCCATTCGTCGACGCCCGGAACATCACCGTCCGCTACGGTGACCTGGTCGCCGTCGACGGTGTCGACCTGGGCGCCGACAAGGGCCAGGTCGTAGGCGTGATCGGCCCCAACGGCTCCGGCAAGACGTCGTTGCTGGAGTGCGTCGAAGGGCTGCGGAAACCGGCCACGGGCACGATCCGCGTCGGCGGCTTCGACCCGGCCACCGACCGTACGCGGATGACCCGCATCGCCGGCATCCAGCTCCAGCAGCTCGTCTACCCGCCCCGCGCCACGGTCGAGGAGATCTGCCGGCTCTTCGCGTCGTTCTACCCCGACCCGGCCGATCACATCGAGCTGCTCGAGCTGTTCGGCCTGAGCGGGCAGCGGCGCAGCCAGGTCGTCAAGCTGTCAGGCGGGCAGCAGCAGCGGCTGTCACTGATTCTGGCGCTGCTGAACAACCCGCAGGTGGTCTTCCTCGACGAGCTGACCAACGGCCTGGACCCGGCCGCCCGGCGCATGGTCTGGGACGAACTGCGCCGCCGCAACGGCGACGGCCTCACCATCGTGATCACCTCGCATCACATGGAGGAGGTCGAGTACCTCTGCGACCGGGTCAACGTGCTGCTCAAGGGCCGCGTCGTAGCCACCGGCACACCCACCGAGCTGATCCGGGACCACGCCGGCGACTCGGCCCGGCTCGTGCTCGACGGCGCCGGCGGCAACCGGAAGCTGGCCGAAGGTCTCACCGGGCTGGGTTCCGGGGTGCGGGTGGAGCCGGCCGGGCAGCGGCTGATGCTCGAGGTGCAACCGGCGCGCCGCGCGGACGTCGACCGGGTCCTGGCCGAACACGGCACCACCGCGCGGGAGCTGCCGGCCTCGCTGGACGACGCGTACCTGAACCTGACCGGGCAGGCCGCCGGAACGGCCTCGAGCGAAGCGGACAACGTCGATGTTTCCTAGCGTGCTGGCGTTCGAGTCGAGGCGAATGCTGCGCAACTTCCCGCCGCTGTTCTTCGGCCTCGTGTTCCCGGTCATGGTGCTGGGCATCTTCGGCGGCATCTACGGCAACAAGCCGTCCGACCTGTGGGACGGCCTCGGCACCGTCGACGTGTCCGTGCCCGCCTACGTCGGCCTCGTCCTCGCCGTCGCCGGGCTGATGAGCTTCCCGCTGGGCATGGTCGAGTACCGCTCCCGCGGGTTTCTGCGCCGACTGCGGGGCACCCCCGCCCGGCCGACCGTCTTCCTCACCGCACAGCTGCTGATCAACATCGTCATCTGCGTGCTGGGCATCGCCCTGCTCGTCGTCGTCGGCTCGCTCGTGTTCGGTCTGCACGCGCCGGAGCGGACGTTCGCGTTCGCCGGTCTGGCGCTGCTTTCCGGCGCCGCCATGTTCGGCATCGGCCTGCTGATCGCCTCCATCGCCAGAAGCGAGCAGACGGCCCTGGTCATCGCCAACCTGGTGTACTTCCCGATGATTTTCCTGACGGGCGCCACCGTCCCGCTCGAACTGATGCCCGACTGGATGCGCAAGATCAGCGACGCCCTTCCGTTGACGTACGCGATCGACGCGCTGCAATGGGCGTGGCTGGACCGAGGCGACTCCGTCGGCGTCGATGTCGCGGTGCTGGGCGGCACCGTGGTGGTCTGCGCCGCCGGCGCCGCCTGGCTGTTCCGCTGGGAATGAACCCCCTCGTCGACCGGACCGTGCAGGCCACCGCGTACGCAGCGGCGGCCTGCCGGGCCGCGGAGAGCCGCCTTCCGCGCCCCCGGGTGTCGGACCCGCTCGCCGAGCTGTTCACGCCGACCGCTGCGGCGGCGCCGATCGCGCGGCTCGCCGACGCCGGGCGGGACGAGGTTGTCGCCCGTACCGTCCTCATCGACCGCATGCTCGTCGATGCGCTCGAGCGACGGCCGGGGGCCGCGGTGGTGAACTTCGGGGCCGGCTTCTGCACGCGGCCGTACCGGATGCGACTGCCCGGATGCCGCGAGCTGGTCGAGGCCGACGACCCCGCCGTCGTCGAGCTGAAGGACCGGACCCTGCACGGCCGGCCGCACAGCTGCCCGGTAAGGCGGGTCGGCCTGGACGTCCGCGACGAGACCGCGGTGAGCGCCGTGGTGGACGAGACGGGACGATCCGGCGACGTGATCGTGCTCACCGAGGGCCTGCTGGTGTACCTGCCGGCCGGAGCAGTCACGGCGCTGGCGGCCACGCTCGCGAGCCGGACCGGCGCCGCGCACTGGATCGCCGACATCGTCAGCGCGGACTCCGCCAGGCAGATGCAGACCCTTGCCCAGCGCGTCCCCGGTGGGCTGGCGCTCTTCGGGCTGGACTCACTGACGCCGCTGGAGGAACCGGGCTGGCGGGTCGTGGCCTACCGGGCCCTGCCGGTGCCGCGACCCCGGTCCGGCGCCTCCAGCCGCACGCTCGTCGACGGCGTGGTCGCCCTCGAACCTCGCCGCGGCGGCTGAGTCCGGCACTGGAACAGGTCGCGTGGCTCGGGGATCTCGGGCGTCAGGCCCGCCTCCGCTTCGGCGGGTGGCCTGGGCGGCGGCGTCGGTTCGCGGGCCGGTCCTGCTCGTGAGGCACGGGGGGACGCCGGCGCTGGGCCCTTTTCGGCAAGGTCACCGCGTCGGTGATGGCCGCGGCGATGCGCCGGGCCAACCAGAAAGATCTGGCCCGCCTCAAGCGGATTCTCACTCCGTGACGGCGCGCATCCGGTTGTTGCGGGCATCGTGCGTCAGCTCGGCCAGGCCGAGCACCTCCAGCAGCGGCGGCAGGTACATTCCGAACCGGCCCCGGTAGCCCTTGCGCAGCCCGTACCAGCCGCCGACCGGGTTGTCCTCCGAACGGCCCCACGCCTCGACGGTGCCGTCGGCGGCGGGCTTGTTCTCGTCGGCGGCGCCCAGCGGCACCCAGTCGCCCTGCTCGCGCAGCCACGCATGCAGATCCTCGACCGCCCGCAGCTGGTACGTCAGCTTGGTCGAGCCGACCTGGCACACCAGGGCGGGCGGGTCGGCGGCCTCGTCGCGGTACATGGTGTACTCCGACGACCCGGGCGGGGTCTTCAGCACCCACGGGTCGTCCTTCGTGCCAGCCGGCATGACCGCCTCCCGTCCGCGCGTTCGACTCGCACTCTAGACCCCGTGCCGTCATGCCCGGGCCGGGATGGCCTCCGCGGCAGCCGATCGTGGGACCCTGAGATCGCTTGAACCGACCCATGCCGCGATGCTGTCAACGTATTGAGTAGTCGGTCCGAACAGTGATGATGTGCGGCTTCTTCCAGCTAGTGCTGTGACCACTAACGTTCACCGGGTTGGTGGTGTTGTGGTTCCTCGCCGCACGGGTGCGGTCGAGCGACTCCCCACCGTGGTGGGGCGGGCCTCAGCCGGCCAACTGACTCCTGTCGCCGCCCCCATCGTGTTCACCGTCGCGTCGCCGGGTGTGGCGGCGTGATGGCGTGGTGGGGGTCGGCGTGGGTCACGCCGGGACAGTCCGGCACCGGGGAGGTGTCGTCCTGCTCGACGGTGCGTAAGCACCTGCGGCAGCACTACTGCTGCTGGGGTGCTGGTGCCGCCGCCCGTGGGGTTCCCGCCCGGGTGGTTGGGGGTGCGGGTGGCGATGGTGGCGGCCGCGAACAGGTCGCGGTGCCCGGTGAGGTTGCAGTGCCGGCAGGTCATGGTCCGCCCGGCCGGTTTGGTGATCTTCTTGCGGCAGGTGGGGCAGGTTGATGAGGTGCCGCGTTCGTCGACGAGGTGGACGGTGATGCCGGCGAGTTCGGCCTTGTCCCGCAGCACTGCGATGGCGCGGCCGACCTGCCACTGCCGCAGCCGCAGGTTGTGCCGCCGGCCCGCGGGCAGGTCCAGGACGGTGCGAGGGTCGCCGACGGTCAACGTCCCGACCCGCCGCTGCACCGCCCAGCCGATCACGGTCTTCGCCGCCTCATGCTGCGCCTGCCGGACCCGGCGCCGGTGCCGGCCCTCGACGAGGCGGGCACGGCGACAGGTCTTGCGCCACCGCCGTGACCCGCGCTGCCCGGGTTTCGGGGCCCGGGCGGCGGTCGCCCGGCGGCGGTGCCTGGTGTCGGAGAGATGCATACGGTGCTCGGCGCGGACCGCGCGTGCGGAAACGAGCAGCCCGTGCCCGTCAGCGCCAGCAACCGCGTAGGGGTGGATGACACCGAGGTCGACGCCAGCGACCCGAGCCGGGTCCGGACCTGCGTCGGCCGGATACACGGTGACGGGAACCTCGGCGGTGACCTCGACCCACAACCGCCCGCCCTCGGCCAGCAGGGCCACGGACCGGACCTGCTCGACCGGGTACGGCACCGCCCGGTCCAGGCGCAGCCACAACGGCGCCGCACCCTTCGCGGTCGGTAGCCGCAGTCGCCGCCCGTCCAAGGTGAACGTGCCGTGGTAGTAGCGGACCGGCAGCAGACCGCGCCGCTTGCGCGGGAACCGTGCGGACAGGTCACCGGCCTTGCGGCGTTTCGCCGCCGTGAACCAGGCGTCGGAGTACCGGCGTAGCACCGACCGGGCCCCGGTCGTGTCCAGGTCACCGAAGGTGCCTGGACCGGCCGTGGACAGCTCCCGGCACAGTGCCTGATACGACACCACCGGCGGCGCCTGATGCCGCCACCGCCAGTGGTTGACCTCCAGCACACACGCCCACACGTCGCCGGCCGAGCGCAGCAGCCCGAAACACCGCTCCCTCTGACCACGCGTGACCCGCAACCCGACCCGGCAGGTGCGGTGCACCACCCGGGCAGCAGCAGGATCACGACGGCGAGGCATACGAACACTCAAGCACAGGGGTACGACAGAAAATCCCGGCCAACGTTCGTGGACACAGCACTAGCGGGCCTTGCCATGGCAGTGCCCCTTGCGTAACGTCATGGGTCGCTTGGTCCGGTTCATGCTCACAGCAGGTGACGCCGGGCAGGCTCGCTGAGTCGTGCACGCACGAGCCGGGGACCCACCGCATGTCTGGGGTGAATCCGCGGGCCGACGGCCTGTGGTAGGGCGACCTTCGCGCCCGAATCCGTCAGCTGACCCGGTAGGCGGACGCGTAAGGAGAAGTGTCTGTGCACAGCCGTTACCCCCATCGCCGAGGTCCTCGCAGGGCGCGTGCCTGCTCGTCCGCGCGCCGAGCGGCGTCAACAGGACGCTAGTGCCGCCTGCTGTCACGCTGCGGGTGGTCACAGTCGCGTAGGTGCCGGCCGCTCCGTTGCAGCGGCTACTGACGCAGCGCGGCAGGCAGCCGCAGGCCCGTGGCCTGTGCGCCATCCGTCCGGCTGCTGAGGTGGCGAGCGGGACTGTGCGCCGCGCACATCACTTCTTGCTGCCCGATGGCTGTGCATCGCGTGTCGTCGCACGTCATGCCCGTATCGATCGCCCTGCTCCGGGCTACTGGAGACTCGTTGTGAACCTTGAATCCGTACAGCCGCAGTCCCACCGCGCCGGGGATATCCGCCGGCCGCGGATGGCGGTGACCATGTGCGTGATGCTCGCCGCGGCGGCCGTGGCCGGCATCGTGCTCAGTCAGCTCGGCGATCCGCCGTCTGGGCGCACCGCAGCGGCGGGCGCGGCGCTGACCACGAAACCACCGAAGGCCGACGGTGCGGCGCCGTCCGCGCCGACGACGATGCTCCTCAAGTACCAGTTCCAGCTGCAGCCGAACTACTACTTCTGCGGGCCGGCGGCCACCCGGATCGCGCTCACGGCGGCCGGCCACGCCGTCAGTCAGGACGAGGCCGCGGCCATGCTGGGCACCACCACCAACGGGACGAACTCGGCCCTCGACACCACCCGCGTACTCAACCAGGTGCTCGGGCACGGCCGCACGCTGTACCAGACCAGAGAGATCCCGGTCTACCCGGCAACGCCCGCGCAGGCCGCGCAGCTTCAGACCGACGTGCTGACCACGGTCGGCGGCGGACGGGCAATCGTGGCAAACATCGCCGGACACGCGACCGACACCGCCGGTGCCGTGCACGCCTACGAAGGCGGTCACTACCTGACGGTCGTCGGATACCGCGACAGCGGCGGCACGGTGAAGATCGCCGACCCGGCCGACCCGAGTGGGGACGGCACCTACTGGCTGAGCACTCCCAAGCTGGCCGACTGGATCTCCTCGCGCGGCTACTCGTATTGATTCCCGGCATCGCCGATCAACTGACGGTGGCAGGGCGGCGTCGTGGTGGCCGGCCGTCGTGGGCTCAGTCCTGGCGTCCAGCGCCCTGTTCGTGGTCACGATGTGGGTGTCCGGTGGCGGTCTGCGCGGCGCGTTGCCGGGCGGGGCGGCGATGGGCATGCTTAGCCATCGACCCGCACTGAAGCGACGACCGGTCAGGCTGCCGGGTGAGTTCCTGGTCGGTGGTGTGGAGCTCGCATAACGCCACCCGGTTCGGGAAGCATGCCGTGGATGCCCGGGAGTGTGGGATTGCGTCGAGTCCGGCTGTGGAACGGATTGCAGCGCCGAGGTCACGCCGTCCGGGCGATGACGCCCGCGTTCGGTATGACCGCATCACAGGGGTAGCCGCTCAGGGCGATGCAGCTCACCACACCGAGTCGAAAGAGTCTGTGCGCCATGAGGCATTACACCCGAGGCAGCGCCGTGCTGGTGGGCGTCGCCCTCACTGTCACCGTCGCGCTCACCGCTTGCAGTGACACCGCAAGCGGTGGCGGTAGTCCTACGGCACCGAACAACGGCAGCGTCAGCGTCAGCGTCAACCCCACCTTCAACAACGTCGACGCGGTGTTCGTCCGGATGATGATCCCGCATCACGAGCAAGCCGTGGAGATGGCCGCCCTCGCCGAGACGAAGGCGACTGATCCGGACGTCAAACAACTCGCCGCCAAGATCAGTACCGGGCAGAAGGCGGAGATCGCAACAATGAAGGGCTGGCTGGTCGCCTGGGGCCAGCCGACCACGATGCCGAGCTGTCCCGAGATGCATTGCATGCCGAGCAACATGATGCCGCATGGAGCATCGCCGAACGGCATGATGCCAAGCGGGATGATGCCGAGCGGGATGCCGACGATGCCGGGCATGATGTCGAGCGCAGACATGGCAAAGCTCAAGGCGGCGACCGGCACCGACTTCGACAAGCTGTTTCTCCAGATGATGATCGTTCACCACCAGGGAGCGGTCACGATGGCCCAGGCGGAGCTGGCGCATGGAACCAACCCGGACGCCAAGGCTCTCGCCGGCCGTATCGTGAAGACACAGCAGGCCGAGATCGCTGCGATGCGGCAGATGGCCGGCCAGTCGCAGTAAAGCCTCGTCCGCTTTCCCCGGCGTCGGCGTCCTCCTGCTCTCCCAGCACGTGGAGACCCACCTCACGATGAGGCTAATAGCCCGATCAGTACGAACGTGGGCCCCAGGAGAGATCCTGGGGCCCACGTCGTCATGTATTCCACGCTCACTCGGATTGTGACCCGGCTGTTCGCTGGCGGGTGCCATCGCTCAGACGGGAGCCGTCAGTCCGACCGGGCGCGGGCGTGGATGCTCCCACTAGAACAGCGTGCTCACCGGCGACCCGAGTACAGCTGCGTCACGTGGTCGGCGCTGAGCTCGTAGCCGTACAGGCGGAAGTCGTCGATCAGACCGTCGAATCGGGGGTCGCCCCAGCTCGTCCCGCCGATGAGGTTGGCCGTGGTGTTGCCGCCCACGCCCACGTTGCCGATGCCGATGGGGAAGTTGGTACGGGTGCCCTGGAGCACGCCATTGAAGTAGATCTTGCCGGTCGAGCCGTTCATCGTGAACACCACATGGGTCCACTGGTTGAGCGGCAGGTCGCGGCCGGAACCGAGCGTGAGGCGCTCCTGTGCCGGGTTTCCGGCCGCCTTGAAGGTGGCGCCGAAGCCGGTGGTTCCGCTGTTCGTGCCAGACTGGAGCAGGAAGAACGTGTCCGTGCTGCTGCCGATCTGCAGCAGCGGCACCCAGTTCGGGAGGGTGTCCGGACGCGCCCAGAAGGACACGGCGAACTGGTTGGTCAGTCCGGACTGGATGTTGTCGGGCAGCTTGACCTGGTTGCCCGAGTTCGCGGCGCCGCCCGGCAGCGACACCGCGCTGCCGAACCGGCCGGCTGCCCAGGACGTCGTGCCCTGCAGGGTGGCCGCACCGACCGACGTCTTCGTGCCCGAGTTCGCGGCGGCGGTGCCGGTGTTCTCGTTGAAGGTGTAGCGGACGGCGCTGCCTTCGTTGTACATCGCCGTCACCTGCGCGGCGTTCAGCGTTGACGTGTACACCCGGACGTCGTCGATCAGACCGTCGAACGCGGCGTCGCCGTACCCGTTGCGGCCCAGCCAGTTGTTGGCTGTCGGGCCGATGCCGGCCATGGTGACCGTCAGGTCCGTGCGGGTCGCGATCGCCACGCCGTTGAGGTACAGCGTGCCGGTCGAGCCCTGACGGGTGAAGGCCACGTGGTTCCACTGGCCGGCGACCACGTCCCGGACAGGAGTGGCATAGACGCGCTCCTCAGGACCGGTCTTCGCCTTGAAGGTGGCGGCGAGCCCGGTGTTGCCGCTTGCCTGGGTCTGCATCTGGATGTGGAAGTAGCTCCCGGCGGAGCCCAGCCCGTCGCCGATGTGGAACATGCTGGTCCAGTTGCTCTTGGCGTCGGGGCGCACCCAGAACCCGGTGGTGAAGTTCGTCGCGTTCTGCAGCAGGTTGTCCGGCAGGTCGACCGCGTTGGCGGTGCTACCGCCGGGCAGGTTGATCGCCTTGCCGAGGATGCCGTTGGTCGACCAGCCGGTGGTGCCGGTCAGGACGGCCGCGCCGACCGAGCCGACGGTGCCGGTGTTGGCGCCCGTGGTGCCCGTGCCTTCCTCGAACTCGTAGCGGATCGGGACACCGGCGGCCGGCGGCGGGGAGCAGTCGGCGCTCAGCAGCCCGGCGGCGTAGGCGAGGCCGTTCTTCATCTGGGCGCGCACGTAGGGCTCGCTGTAGGCGGTGCCCTCGTGGCCCATGGAGGTGTACCAGGAGCGGCCGGAGTCGATCTTCTGGCACCAGGTGAGCGGGTGCGGGGAGCCGTTGGCGCCGCCGCCGTAGGACGACTCGTCGGCCTCGATCAGGGTGCGGACGTTGGGTGCGGGGTTGACCACCCAGTCGTACCACTCGTCGCTGCGGGTGATTGAGGCGGTGACGCCCTGGACCAGCGGGTGGCTGGCGTCCGAGACGAACACGCGACCGGGGCGAACGCCGGGGTTCTCCGGGTGCCCCTCGGAGACGGCGCCGACGAGGCGGTAGTAGAACGGGTTGACGTCGTGCTCGCTCTGACCGACCGACCATCCGGCGTAGTGCATGCCCATGTAGCCGCCGCCACCGCGGATGTAGGCCTCCAGCGCGCTGCGCTGGGCCGCGTCGAACAGCACGCCACCGGTTTGCGCGAAGACCACGGTGTCCTTGGTGGCGAGGTTCGCGGTGGTGAAGGCCGCGGGGTCGTCGGTCTCCTGGATGTCGACCGGCTGGTTGTACTGCGTGCCGAGCTGGGTGGCCAGGTCACGCACGGCTTGGCGGGCCTGCACGTTGGAGGCGTGGAAGTTGGTCTTGTAGAACAGCAGCACGGTGAGCCGGCCGTCGTCGGCCGGAGCCGCTAGCGCGCCGGCGTTGGCAGCAGCGGACGCCGCCGATCCGGCAAGCATGACCGACGCGACGAACGCCGCAGCGAGCGGGGCGAACACTCGCCCCCGCCATCGATCGGCATGCGCGAAGAGGGGAAACGGGGAGGACCAGCGGCGCACTTTCATGAGACATCCCTTGGGGTTCGGCATGGCGGATACCACCACCAGTAGGACTGAACGTGAACACTTCTTAACACAAAAGCGCGAACTGCGTCTATGTACTCGAACCAATTTCTATCTAGTTCTCATACGTGAACAGGTGCTGGATGACGATGGTGCGGCGGTTCGCATGGTGCATCGCCCGGCCCACCGCTTGACTGCCGATCTTCACGCTGCCGATCCGTCCTCTGTGGACGGTGTTTGCCCGGTGCGCGCCTCTCGACGGCTGCACTGGTTCGAGCTCTCCGTGGGCTGGTACCGGCCCGAGGTCGCGTGGCACGATCTCCGGCAACTACTGGGTGTACTCCACGGGTGCGACCCAGGGCTGCGGCACTGGACCATGGGAGGTCGTGCTCTTCCGGTCCCGTTGGTACGGCTGGGAGGAGCTCGACAGGACCTCGCGTTGGAGCAACGACGGTTCGAAGACCGCATGGTGGGACTGCGACGGCACGCATGACTACCGGGCGCTGCTCCAGAAGAACGGCGTCAACTACAAGTGGTCGTCAACCCTCACCATCAACTGCTGATGGCCTCCAGGGCCGACCGCTGTCGCTCCGCGAGGCGGTCGGCCCGTGGTCGCCGCACCGTTCGCCTGCCCCGACGGTGGCGACAGTGATCGTCCAGGGCGACCAACACCAGCGGTTGAAAAGTCACGCGGGCCCGCATACCCCGAGAGTGGGCGGGAAGTGCCGTACGGGCGCACGAACCACGGAGACGCCATGAAAGCGAACACCTCGACCGAAACCGTACTGGTAGCGGAGCGGTGCTGGGACGGGCTGGCCGAAACACCGTCCGGCCACACCGAGGTCCTGGTTCGCGGCGGGCGCATCGTCGAGGTCGGCGACCGGGTCGGGCGTGGCACCGGGCAGGTGGTCGACCTCGGCGACCGCATGCTGCTGCCGGGCTTCATCGACTGCCACATGCATACCACGGTGGATCCGTCGGCACTGCTCACCGCGTTCGTGGCCGACCCGGCCACGGTCATCGCTCTGCGGGCCCTGCCGGTGCTGCGGGATCTGCTCGACCGCGGGTTCACCACCGTGCGCGACCTGGCCACCTTCGCCGCCGAGCCGATCACGATCTACCTCCGCGACGCCCTCGCCAACGGCCTGATCATCGGGCCGCGCATGCTCGTGGCGCCACATCTGATCTCGGCTCGCGGCGCCCACGGGGACATCTCCACCCTGCTCGCACCCGAACACGGCCGCGAGATCGGCGTGCTTGCCGACGGGGCCGCCGCCCTGACCCGCGCCGTGCGCGAGGAGATCCGCACCGGCGCGGACTGGATCAAGTTCGGTGCCACCGGCGGTTTCGGCACGCCCACCGACGACCCCGGGCAGGCCACGTATACCCAGCAGGAGATGGACGCCCTGGTGGCCACCGCCACCGACCTGGGCGTCCCGTGCACCCCGCACGCCTACGGCGACGAAGGTGTCGCCCGTGCGGTCCGGGCCGGGGTGCGCTCCGTCGAGCACGGCAACCTTGCCTCTGCCGAGACCCTGTCGTTGATGCAATGGCGCGGGGTGTTTCTCGTTCCCACCCAGTTCATGGTCGCCGACGCGCTGGACCACCTCGACGACGAGGACTACTGGCGGGGCAAAGACCCCGACGAGCGGGAGAAGTTCAGACGCTATGCGGACCAGCTGCGTGACAGCGCCCGCAACGTCGCCGCCAGCGACGTGCAGATCGCCTTCGGTACCGACGCCGGCATGTTCCCCCATCATCGGAACTGGAGAGAGTTCCCCGCCATGGTGCACACCGGCATCAGCCCGCTACGGGCGCTGCGTGCCGCCACCAGTACCGCTGCCGACCTGCTGCAACGGCCCGATCTCGGCCGGATCCGGCCCGGTGCCACCGCAGACCTGATCGCCGTCCGCGGCAACCCGTTCGACGACATCGACGCCACCGGTGGTGTCGACTTCGTCATGCACGACGGCGTGGTACATCGCCCAGTCGCCATGGCATGAACCATGCGGCTGATCGACGTACACTGCTGGCCTTCTTCGCTGCGGTCAGACTGCTCGGCGGTGCCCGTGGTCAAGCGGACCGTGAAGGCAGCATCCAGTGGCCGCGGGTCGACCAGCCGAGCAGCCGCCGGCGGTCCGGAGCCGCCGTACCGTCAGGGGGGAACGTCCCGCCGGTGACGACGTGCTCGAGGCCGCCGATCGCGGGCTGGAGCCGGATCTGCACGTGGAACGGCAGACCGTCGGCGTCGCTGTGGACCGTCCGGACGAACTCGGCGGGATCGGCTCCGGGCATCGACAGGTAGAACACGAGGTGGCGCCAGGCGTACGCGATGTCCTTGACGACCGGCAGCGGATGTGGGCTGGCCGGCACCTGCGCTGCGAGGGTCTTCGCCTTCACGTACGCCCGCCACGCCAGCGTCGCCCAGTCGCCGGCCGGACGGACGCCGGCCGGCCCGACGAGGGTGGCGAGGTTGTGGGTGGTGAGGATCTGCGCCTGCTCGATCACCGTGCCGTTGGCGGCGACCGAGCCCGAACCGGTCGATCCGCTCGCCCGCGCCCGCTCGCCGCACAGCGCGTCGAACGTCGGCGACGTCCGGGCGCCGTACCTTCCGTTGCGGACGTCGTCGACAGCCGTGAGGGCGGCGTAGTCGATGCCGTAGTAGCGCTCGTACAGGCTGCCGGTGAGCAGACCGCCGGCGATCTGCGCGGCGGCGAGGTACTTGCCGGAGAACGTCCCCATGAAGATGTCGGCTGCCAGCTCCTCGACCCAGGGCAGCCGCAGACCGGTCTCGGCCCCGAGCGCGCTGAGCTCACGGACCAGCGGGTTCGGCAGTACAGTCGCCGGAAACGCATCCAGGGTGAGCTCGCCGAGCCGGCGCAGGGCCCCGGCTGCGGCGCCGCGCGTGTCGGCGTCGGCGTGCCGGTGGGCCTGCACCGCCCGCACCCACGGCAGTTCCTCCAGGCGCACCTGGTGTTCGAGGTTGAGCAGCAGCAGCGACCGGCGGTTGCGGAAGGCGCGGTAGGTCGCCGTCATCAGCTGCTGCAACGCCGGGTCACGGTATGCGGCGGCGGTGCTGGCCGCCGCCAGCTGCGGCACGAGCACGGCCAGGACCTCGGCCGACGGGACGACACCGGCGTCGAGGAGCTCCTCGACGGTGCCGGCGGCGGCGCGACGCACGGCGGTGCCGAACGCGTCGGGGACGGCTGTCCCGACCGGGATCGCCGCATCGGGTGCCTCGCCGGCCTCGACCGGCCGCAGGACGGCGTCGACGTCGCTGACCCCGACGTCCTGCGGCAGGGCGGCCAGGCGCGCGACGACGACCCGGGCGATCCCGTGGTGGGTCGGCACGGCGCCGATCGCAGCCTGCTCGGCGCGCAGCGCGGTGTGCGCCGGTGAGCCAGGCGCACCACGACGGCGCACCATGCTGTCGACCGCGTGCTGCAGCAATCCCCGGGTGCGCGGGTCGAGACCTTGCCTGGTGAGGTGCTCGGCGAGGGCGTTGCGCAGAATGGCGAGGTTCTGCTTGCGGTTGCGGTGCTTCGTGCAGTGCTGGTGCCGGTCGGTGAGCGCGGTGTAACGCGCCAGCAGCGTGCGGGAACGGGCCGTCCAGGCCTCGTCGGCCCGCTCGGCGACCCGGCCGTCGACGACGGTGGCGAGCCAGTGGGTGAGCAGTTCGTCGGCGAACGGGTTCCAGACCGTGAGCGCCTCGCGCATCGCCTCGATCTGCGGGTTGGGGCGGCGGGCGGCAAGCTCCTCCCGGACCTCGCCCGCGCTGTGCCGCCACACGATCGACGGGTCGGCCGGCGCGGAGTCCGCCGGCTGCGGCGCGAACCGCAGCCGCCCGGCGAACGGCGCGATCTCCTCCACGACCGCCGACGCGGCCTCGTCGTCACCGGCCCGGACCAGCCACGCGACGGTGAGCAGGGCCGCCTCCTCCGGCAGGTCCACCCGGTACGCGCCGGTGTCCAGCAGCGTCCACAGATCGGTCAGGCCGTGCTTGCTCAGGTGGTGGCGGAACAACTCCGCTCGGTCGGCGGCGACACGCATCCTCGTGGCGAGCGCCTGCTCGTGCGGCAGCAACGGGCCCTCGGCGGCCGCCGTCCCGGTCGCGAAGCCACCCCGGACGACACCCGGCGTGACCCACGCCGGCAGGTCCTTGACCGGTGTGCGGGATCCGATCGTCAGCTTCCCGTCCAGGACGCCGCGCAGCACGGCGCCCCACCGCTCCATGCGGCGGTCGGCGCGGCGGCGCGTGTCAGCGTCCTCGTGCGTCGTCGCGGTGACGAGCGCCCGCGCCAGCTGGTCCACGGCGTAGCCGAGGTTGACGCCGGTCGGTGGACCCGTGGGGGAGGTGGTCGGGTCCGGGGTGGGGTCGGTGTTCGCGGCCATGCCAGCGTGGCGGGCCTCGCACCCGCACCCACCGGGGCCAAGCCCGGCGCTCTGTCTCGTTGAGCTACACGCTGTCGTCGTGCGTCGCCGACGTGGCGGGAGTCGCACCCGCACCCACCGGGTTACGAGCCGGTGCTCTCCTGACTGAGCTACACGTCGCTGCCGACATGGCGGGAGTCGCACCCGCACCCTCCGGGTTACAAGCCCGGTGCTCTGCTGACTGAGCTTCATGTCGAGGCCGACGCGGCGGGACCTGCACCCGCGCCCTCCGGGTTGAGAGCCCGGTGCTCTGCTGCCGAGCTCCACGTCGTCGCGATCCCGACCATACAAGCCTGGTGCTCTCCGGTCGTCCCGTTTTCGTTACGGAGACGCATTCGTGAAGACATACAGCTTGAAGCCCCGCACGATCGCGGCGGCCGTGTCCGGGCTCGCGCTGGCCGCCCTGGCCACGGCGGTCGTCATCGCCAGACCGGCGCCGTGGCGGCCGGGGCGTCGACCACCTTCGGTCTGCTCGGCACCGGAGCCGCGACGACACCGACGCTGACCTGCACCAGCGCATAGCACCCTGCCCGCCCGCCGCCATGCAGCGAAGCGCGGCGGCGGGCGGCGGCAGTTGTGCGGGTGCTCGAAGCGCATCCGATGGCTGACGGATCAGACGGCGAGGCGGTAGCCGCGTTTGATCACGGTGTGGATCAGTTCGACGCCGGGGACCGACCGGCGCAGCCGCGACACCGCCATCTCGATCGCATGGTCGTCCACGTTGGTCAGGCCGGGGACCTGCTGGCGGAGGTCGGCGCTGGACAGCACGTCGCCCGGCGCCCGGGCGAGCGCCCGCAGCACGTCGACGGGTCCCTGCTGGACCGGGTACAGCCGGCCGTCGAGCAGGATCGCGTGCCCGCGCACCTCCAGGGTCAGGGCGCCGACGGTGGCGTGCACCGCCCGGTCCAGCACCGACCTGGCCAGCAGCGCGGCCGTCTCCTCGTCGAACGGCAGCGGCGGCACCGACGGTGCCACACCGTGCCGGCGCAGCACCCCGGCCGCGAGCGGGCCTCGGCTGACGGTGACGACGTGGGTGCCGAGCTGGTCGGTCAGCGCCGGCAGCCGGCCGTGGTCCGCGGCGAATCGCAGCACGTGTCCGGTCGAGAGCGGGTCCAGCCAGGCGACCGCGTCGAGCTGGCGGCGGCTGATCAGCTCGACCGCCCGGCGCAGGCCGACCACGTCGTTCGGCGGCTCGGACCGGAACGTCGGCACCTCCACCACGGCGGCGCCCCGGTGTCGCAGTGTCTCGCACGCCTCGGCCTGCACCGGCGCGTCGAGCTGGGCCACCACGTGCCGCCCGGCCGGGGCGTGGGTCAGCAGGTGGCGGAAGAGCTCGTCGGCGGACCCGGCGGTGGTCGACAGGATGTCCCGGAGTCCGAAGCCGCGCAGGGCGTCGGCGGCGCGGGCGTCGGCGGCGAGCAGGCGGGCGGTGCGCAGCACCCGCAGCAGGCGCTCCGGGTCGGGGACCGCCTGCAGCCACGCGCGTATCCCGCCGGCGGAGGCGGCGAGGACGTCGTCGACAGGCCCGGCGAGGACCTCGGTCGTGGCCCGGGTGATCGCGGCACGGTCGGGCTGCGGGACCGCACGGACACCCTGGACGGAGACGATCCGGGCGCCGTGGCCCTCGATGAGGTCGGCGAGGCGGTGCCGGCGCCGGTGGCTGATCACGGCGACGGTGAAGCCGGCCAGCAGCGACGGGTCCGCCGGGTGCTGCACCGCGACCTCCTTTCCGGGTCCGGCCGGGTCCGGATCGTATGCCGTCGGATGGTCGTAGGTCACTGTTTGGCAACATCCGGTCGGGTGTCGATCATCGGGGCGGGCCGGCGGTGCAGGTGGACGCGGTCGGGGATCGGCGGGCCCGGTCATTAGTGATCTTGTGAGGCGCTTTGCAGAAGGGTCACACGCCGCCGCGAACCCTGGTGCGCGCCGCCGCTGAGGACGAACACTCGTGGTGACACGCGGGCACGTCGACCGAGGGGGTGCGGATGGGACACAACACGCTGCTGGTCCGGGAGGCCGACCTGGGCTCCGCCGCGCGGCAGCCGGTGAACCTCTTCGCCGCCGTCCTCATCGACCACGGCGGCAGCCTCACGCTCGAGGTGTGCGGCCAGCAGATGCCGGTCCCGGGGCTGCGGCGCCACCTCGACCAGACGCATCTCCAGCACCAGTACAGCAGCCGGCGCGTGCTCGTCGAGATCCGGCCCGAGCACCTGCACGACGCGTCCGTCGGGCTACCGCCCGGAGCGGGCCGTGCCGGCCGGACGGCGTCAGTGCTGCACGGCACCGTCCGAGCCGTCCGGGTGGACGGTTCGGACCGCATCCTGGACGTCGAGGTGGCCGACGCGGCCGGCTGGCAGCCGGCACCGAGACTGGCGGCGCGCGTGGACCCGCGCAGCACCGCCGAGGCCGGCGACGCGGTCATGCTCGCCGTCGATCTCCGGCACCTGCGGGTGTTCACCGCCGACAGCGACCCGCGGTGACGAGGACGCGATGCTGAGACGGTGGCGCGGCACCGCCGCCGGGCTGTGCTGCACTCTGCTGCTCGCCGCCGGCTGCTCGGCCGGTGCGGCCGCCGCGA
The DNA here is from genome assembly GCF_040614215.1 of Dactylosporangium sp. NPDC006015. NCBI lineage: Bacteria > Bacillati > Actinomycetota > Actinomycetes > Micromonosporales > Micromonosporaceae > Dactylosporangium > Dactylosporangium sp. NPDC006015. Next base: position 40,408 of record NZ_JBEXUD010000017.1, on the reverse strand, counting down.
CGGGCCGCTACACCGGGCAGTCGGTCGAGGTGGTGGGCAGCTGGACCGGCGCCGAGCAGGCGAACTTCGAACGGGTCCTGCGGGCGTTCGGCGACCAGACCGGCGCGCGGGTGCGGTACACCTCCGGCGGCAGCGACCTCAGCGTGCTGGTGTCGTCCCGGCTCGGCAGCGGCAACCCACCGGACGTCGCGATGATCCCGCAGCCGGGAGTGCTCGCCCAGTACGCCGCGAGCGGCGCGGCGAAGCCCGTCACGGGAGCGGTCGCCACCGCGGTCCGGGCGAACTTCTCACCGCAGTGGCAGCAGCTCGGCACCGTCGGCGGGCAGCTCTACGGCGTCTACTTCAAGGCCGCGAACAAGTCCGTCATCTGGTACCGCGCCGACGCGTTCGCCGCCGCGGGGGTGGGCCCACCGGCCACCCTCGACGAGCTGACCGAGGTGTCGCAGACCCTGGTCGACTCCGGCACACCGGCGATGACGGTCCCGGGCGCCGACGGCTGGCCGCTCACCGACTGGTTCGAGAACGTCTACCTGCAGCTCGCCGGCCCGCAGCGGTACGACCAACTGGCCGCGCACGAACTGCCGTGGACGGACCCGACCGTGGTCGAGGCGCTGCGCACCATGGGCCGCTACTGGGCGGCGCCGCAGTTCCTGCAGGGCGGCCCCAAGGTCGCGCTGCAGACGACGTTCACCCGTTCGGTCGCGGACGTCTTCGGCGCGAGGCCGACCTCGGCCATGCTGTACGAGGCGGACTTCGTCACCACCGAGATCGCCAAGCTCGGCGTGTACCGGGTCGGCAGCGGCGCCCGGCACTTCGCGTGGCCGTCGCTCGCCGGGACCGGCCACATGGTCGTCGCCGGCGGTGACGCCGCCGTAGCGTTCACGGACCGGCCGGTGACGATGGACCTCATGGCATACCTGGCGTCGCCGGAGGCGGCCGCGATCATGGCGGGGCGGGGCGGGTTCCTGTCGGTGAACCGGAACCTGGACACGGCCGTCTACCCCGACGCGACCACCCGGGAGCTCGCTGAGACGCTGCTGCACGCGGAGACGCTGCGCTTCGACCTGTCCGACATGACACCCCGCAGCTTCGGCGGCGGCAACGGCGCGTCCATGTGGCGGCTGCTCCAGGCGTACCTCGCCGCGCCGGCGAGCGACCCGGCGGTGGTCGCGGCCCGGCTCGAGGACGCCGCGGCGAAGGCGTACGGGGCGGCGTGATGGGGCGCACCGCCAAGTTCTCGACCGCGGCGTGGTTCCTGGCGCCCGCCGTCGTGATCGTCGCCGTGCTGCTCGTCTACCCGATCGGGCAGACACTGTGGCTGAGCTTCCACGACGCCGGCGGCCGAACCGCCGTCGGCGCCGCCAACTACGCCGACATCCTCACCACCCCGCAGATCCGCCGGGCGCTGCTCAACAACGCCATCTGGATCGTCGTGGCGCCGAACCTGGTCCTGGCCGTCGGGCTGCTGGTCGCGTTCCTCGCCCAGCGGGTCCGCGGTGCCACCGCGGTCCGGGTGGTGCTGTTCATGCCGATGGCGATCTCGCTGGTCTCCGCCGGTGTCGCGTTCCGCCTCGTGTACGACGAGAGCCCCGACCGCGGTGCGCTCAACGCCGCCGTCGTCACCGCCCACGACGCGGTGCGGCCGCCGTCGCAGTACCACGGCGCGCGCCCACGCGACGAACGGGCGCTCGTGCCGGCGGGCGGGGCGCTGCAGACCGCCGGCACGGTCACCGCCGGCGAGAACGTGCTCCTGCCGCTGGTCGGGCTGGCACCGCAGCGACTGCCGACGCAGGCCCGGCAGGCCGGCACCGGTGGGGACGGCGGCGCCGGCGTGCACGGCGTGGTGTGGTCCGACTTCACCGCAGTCGGCGGCCGGTCCGGCGCCATCGACACCGGCGAGCGGGGACTGCCGGACATGGCGGTCGAGGTGATCCGCGACGGCGCCGTCGTCGCCCGGACCCGCACCGCCGCCGACGGCACCTTCAGCGTGCCGCAGTTGCGCGGCGGCGGCTACGTCGTGCGGCTCGCCGCCGACAACTTCACCGCCCCGTTCGCGGGCCTCACCTGGCTCGGCCCGGCACTGATCACCCCGGCGCTCATCGGTGCGTACGTGTGGATCTGGGCCGGGTTCGCGATGGTCCTGATCACCGCGGGGCTCGCGGGCATCCCGAAGGAGACCCTCGAGGCTGCCCGCACCGACGGCGCGGGGGAGTGGCAGATCCTGCGCCGCGTCACCGTCCCCATGATGCGGCCCGTCGTCGTGGTCATCCTCGTCACCCTGACCGTCAACGTCCTCAAGGTGTTCGACCTCGTCCTGGTGCTCGCCCCCGAGTCCGCGCAGGGTTCGGCGTCGGTCGTCGCGCTGGAGATGTGGCGGTCGTCCTTCGACCACATCGGCCGCGGCAGCGCCCTCGGCGTGCTGCTGCTCGTCCTGGTGCTGCCCGGGGTGCTGTACAACGTGCACCGGCTGCGAAGGAGCGAACCATGAGCCTGTTCGCCGCGGTCGAGGCACCCGAGCTCGTGCCCGCCGGGACCGAACCACCCCCGCCCGCACCGAGCCGCACCGCCCGGGCCGCGCGCCGCTCCGCCGTGACGGCCGCGCAGGTCACCCTGTTCGCCGTCGGACTGTGGTGGCTCGTCCCCACCGTCGGGCTCGCGATCGTCAGCCTGCGCGGCCCCGCCGCCAACAGCGGCGCCGGCTGGTGGACTGTCCTGACCGAGCCCACCCAGCTCACCCTGCGCAACTACCGCGGTCTCGTCGCCGACGGCCGGCTGACCCACGCCTTGTGGAACACCGTGCTGATCTCGGTCCCGGCGACCGTCCTCGTCGTGGCGATCGGCGCCGTCGCCGCGTACCCGCTGGCGTGGCTGGCGTTCCGGGGCCGGCACGCCGTCATGCTGAGCCTGGCCGGGCTCGTCGCCGTCCCCGTCCAGACGGCACTGATCCCCGATGCGCGGCTGTTCGACGTGTTCGGTGTCGCCGGCACCATCCCCGCGGTCGTCGCGTTCCACGTCGCGTTCGGGCTTCCGTTCGCCGTCCTGCTCCTGCGCAACTTCTACCTGGCCATCCCGCCGGACCTCATCGAGGCCGCCCGCATCGACGGTGGCAGCGAGGCCGTGATCCTCCGCCGGATCGTGCTGCCGCTGGCCCGGCCGGCGCTGGCGTCGCTGGCGGTGTTCGAGTTCGTGTGGGTGTGGAACGACCTCATCGTCGCACTGGTCTTCGCCCGGCCCGACAACGCGCCGATCACCCTGGCGCTGCAGGAGCAGATGCGCTCCTTCCCGTCCAATGTGGACGTCATCGCACCCGGTGCGTTCGTCTCGATGGCCGTGCCGCTGCTGGTCTTCTTCCTGTTCCAACGGTTCTTCCTGCAAAGCACCGTGGCCGGCTCGCCCCGGTAACGACGCCACCTGTTCCCCGCCCGCGGCCGGTCGACGACGACCCGCCGGCCGTGCGGCGTCCCCACCCCACCCATTCGACGGGAACGACGATGCACCAGCACACCCGCACCGCCCGGCGGCTGCCGGTCCAACCCGACTGGTTCCGGCGGGCCGTGTTCTACGAGGTCCTCACCCAGGCGTGCTTCGACTCCAACGACGACGGCTGCGGTGACCTGCTCGGCCTGGTGTCCAAACTGGACTACCTGCAGTGGCTCGGCGTCGACTGCATCTGGCTGCCACCGTTCTACGACTCGCCGCGCCGCGACGGCGGGTACGACATCAGCGACTACACCGCGATCAGCCCCGAGTACGGCACCGTCGAGGACTTCGTGACCCTGCTCGACGAGGCGCACGCCCGCGGCATCCGGGTCATCACCGACCTCGTTCTCAACCACACCTCCGACGCCCACCAGTGGTTCCAGGAGTCCCGCACCGACCCGTCCGGCCCCTACGGCGACTTCTACATGTGGCGGGACGACGACACCGGCTACCCCGACGCCCGGATCATCTTCGCCGACACCGAGACGTCGAACTGGACGTTCGACCCGGTACGGCAGCAGTTCTACTTCCACCGTTTCTTCCACCACCAGCCGGACCTCAACTACGACAACCCCGTCGTCGCCGACACCATGCTCGACGTCGTGCGCTTCTGGCTCGACCTCGGCATCGACGGGTTCCGGCTCGACGCGGCGCCCTACCTGTTCGCCCGTGAGGGCACCGAGTGCGCCGGCCTGCCGGAGACGCACGAGTACCTCAGACGCATCCGGAAGATCGTCGACGACGAGTACCCGGGCACGGTCCTGCTCGCCGAGGCGAACCTGTGGCCGACGGACCTCGTGGAGTACTTCGGCGACGCCACCGTCGGCGACGAGTGCCACATGGCGTTCCACTTCCCGCTGATGCCCCGCATCTTCATGGCGGTCCGCCGCGAGTCCCGGGTGCCGATCTCGGAGATCCTCGCGCAGACCCCGGCGATCCCCGACAACTGCCAGTGGGGCACGTTCCTGCGCAACCACGACGAGCTGACCCTGGAGATGGTCACCGACGAGGAGCGCGACTATCTGTACAGCGAGTACGCCCAGGACCCCAGGATGCGGCTCAACCTCGGCATCCGGCGGCGGCTCGCGCCGATGCTCGGCAACGACCGGAACCAGATCGAGCTGTTCACGTCGCTGCTGCTGTCGTTACCGGGGTCGCCGGTCATCTACTACGGCGACGAGATCGGGATGGGCGACAACGTCTACCTCGGCGACCGCGACGGGGTGCGGACCCCGATGCAGTGGAACGTCGACCGCAACGGCGGGTTCTCCCGCAGCGACCCGAGCCGGCTGTACCTGCCGATGAACAACGGCTGGGTGTACGGCTACCAGTCGGTCAACGTCGAGCGGCAGATGGAGGAGCCGGCGTCGCTGCTGCACTGGACCCGCAAGATGCTGGCGATCCGCAAGCGGCACACGGCGTTCGCCCTCGGCGACTTCACCGAGCTGACCGGCACCAACGGCGCCGTGCTCGCGTTCCTGCGCCGGTACCGCGACGAGACCGTCACGCGGACCGCTGCCGGTAACGCTGCTGACAGCGCCGAGGAGGTGCTGTTGTGCGTGCACAACCTGTCCCGGCACCCGCAGCCGGTGCAGCTGCCGCTCGGTGACCTGTTCGCCGGTCACGTGCCGGTGGAGCTGACCGGCGACACGACGTTCCCGAGCATCGGGCGGCGGCCGTACCTGCTGACCCTGCCCGGTTACGGCTCGTACTGGTTCCGCATCGTCGCGCCGGGCCGGAACCGGGGCGGTGCCCGTGGCCGATGAGGACACCGCCGACCTGTTCGAGGCGAGCCTGCTGCTGCTGGCCGGGACCGCGCCGCTGCGCCATGCGACGGCGGCGCGGCGGCGCACCGACTGGGAGGTGGTCGCCGCCGCGTGGGACGGCGCGCCACTGCGGGTGGAGTTCGAGGCCGAGTACGCGGCGGCCAGGTTCGCCGAGGTGATACGGGCCGTGCCCGAGGTCGACTGCTGGACGGGCCGCCGGGAGGCGGGCATCCGCCGCCGCTACGAGACGTTCGTCGTGGACGTCGCGGCGGCCGAACCCGGCAGCGTCCTGGCCCGCTTGCAGGACGAGTGGACCCGGGCCGCCGACCTGCTGCTCGGCGACGGCGCCGCGGACGAGACACGGCTGCGGACCCGGGCCGTGGCGGTCTGGCGGTGCGCGCTGCTGACCGGGGCGCCGCGGCACTCCCGGACTGGGCTGCGGCTGCGGGCACCCGACGGCCGGTCGTTGCGGCTGCTGATGCGCTCCGCGCAGGTCCTCGGCGTCACCTGCGAGGCGCACACGGGCCGGGGCCGGCAGATCCTGTCCGTCGGCGGACGCGGCGCGGTGACGCTGCGCTCCACCACACGGGCCGCGTCCTGAACGGTGCCGGCCACCGACGCGATGGAGGCGGTCGACGTCTACCGGCAGCTGTCCGGTGCCGATCGCCGGTACCTGCCGCACCTGGCGGCGGCACTGCAGCACTTCGGCCTCGTCCTCGGGGTACACGGTCAGCGCGAGCGGGCGCACCGGCTCGTGGCGGAGGCGACCGAGCTGTATCGCGTCCTCGCCGGTGCGGATCCGCGGACCCATCGGCGCAACCTGGCACTGTCGCTGACGAACCTCGGCAACCAGTTGGCGGAGGACCGGACCGGGCGGTCACGTGAGGTCAGCCGTCGGCACCGCCGGCGGCGGCCTTGCGGGCCCGGTACGCGCCGACCGCCGCCTTGTTTCCACAGCTGTTGTCGCAGAAGCGTTTCGAGCGGTTCTTGGACAGGTCGACGAAGACATCGCCGCAGCCCGGGTAGGCGCACACGCGCAGCCGGCTCAGCTCGTTGCTGCGGACCACGTCGACAAAGGCCATCGCGGCCTCGACGGCCATGCGGTCGGCCAGCGGCGCGTCGGACGGCGTGGCGTGCAGGTGGTACGCATACCCGTCGTGCTTGACCAGCTGCGGCAACGCCTGCGCCGCACGGAGCAGCTGGTTGACGATGCCGACGACGCGGTCCTCCTCGGCATGCCAGAGTTCGCGCAGCCGTGGCCGCAGCGCCCTGACGTCCGCCAGTTCGGCGTCGGTGCGCTCGTGCCGGCCGGTCCAGCCCTGCTCGGCGAAGAACGCGTCGAGCGCGGCGACGTCACCCAGCAGCTCGCCGTCGCTGCCGTCGGTGTTGATCAGTGCGGCGGCAGCGACAAGCGCGATCTCGGTGTCATGAGCGAAAACCATCTTGACCCCTGTCGCCCGGGTACCTAGTGTCATGAGTGTAGCCGCTATAGCTCATGACATCTACCGAGGGGAGGCGTCATGCAGCGCCGACACACCGCCGGGCTGGGACTGGCCCTGTTGTCCGCCGTCACGTTCGCGACGTCCGGCACGTTCGCCCGGTCGCTCATCGACGCCGGCTGGTCGGCCGGGGCCGCCGTCGCCGCCCGCGTCGGGGTCGCCGCCCTCATCCTGGCCGTCCCGGCCGTGCTCGCGCTGCGCGGCCGCTGGCACGTGCTGCGCCGCAACCTCAGCACGCTCGGCCTGTTCGGCATCCTCGCCGTCGGCGCCGCCCAGGCCTGCTTCTTCAACGCCGTGCAGTACCTGCCGATCGGGGTGGCGCTGCTGCTGGAGTACCTCGGGATCATCCTCGTCGTCGGCTGGATGTGGGCCGCGCACGGGCAGCGTCCCCGCCGGCTCACCGTCGCCGGCGCCGTCACCGCCGTGCTCGGGCTCGTCTTCGTCCTCGACCTCACCGGCAACGCCGACCTCGACCCGGTCGGTGTCCTGTGGGGCCTGGGCGCCGCCGTCGGCCTCGCCGGCTACTTCGTCCTTTCCGCGCGCACCGACAACGAACTGCCCTCGGTCGCGCTCGCCAGCGGCGGCATGGCAGCCGGTGCGCTCGCACTCCTCGCGCTCGGTGCCGCCGGAGCGATGCCCCTGCACGCCACGTTCGGCCCGGTGACCTTCGCCGACCACGAGGTCAGCTGGCTGGTACCCCTCGCCGGGCTGTCGATCGTGGCGGCCGTCGTGTCCTACGTCGCCGGCATCGGCGCGGCCCGCATCCTCGGCGCCCGACTGTCCTCATTCGTCGGGCTGACCGAGGTCATGTTCGCCGTCCTCATCGCCTGGGCGGTCCTGGGCGAGTTGCCCAGCATGATCCAGCTGGTCGGTGGCCTGCTCATCATCGGCGGCGTCGTGCTGGTCCGCATCGACGAGTTCCGCACCCCCGAGCCGCGGACGCCGTCGGCAAAATCGACCGACCCGGTGCCGGTGGCCTGAGCGACGACGCCGGCATGCCGACGCGGTGCCGACCCCGATCCTGAGCCGAGCCCCACGGCCGCGTCCGTCCTGCTCCAGGTCCATCGCGCGGCTGAGCTTCTCCCATCTGGTCAGGTCGGCTCGCAGCAGCTCGTGGTGGGCGACGATGTCGCGTTCCGTAGCCGGGGCCGCATGTCGATGGCAGGTTGCGGTCAAAGCGGTTGCCGGGGATCGACCGGCGCGTCCCCGCCGGGAAGTCTGGCCTCCCGCCGGGTTGACAACCTGCGCGCCGGCGCAGAGGGTGTGTAGATATAGCGCTTGCGCGCACTATAGTTGCACAACCTCTGATCCGGGACACGGGAACGGAGTACCGCCATATGACTGACACCTACGATGTCGTGGTGCTGGGCACCGGCGCGGGCGGCCTCGCCGCCGCGGTCACGGCCGCGGCGCTGGGCGCCTCGGTCGGGATGTTCGAGAAGACCCCGACCGTGGGCGGGACCACGGCCGTGTCCGGCGGTGTCGTGTGGGTCCCCGCCCACGAGCGCCCGGACGCGCCGGTGCCGCTGCCGACCCGGGACGCGCTGGCCTACCTGGGCGCGCTGTCCAACGGCACGATCGACGAGCACCTCGCGGAGGTGTTCGTGCGCTCCGCCCCGGTCGCCGTCGAGTTCCTGGAGACGCACACGCCACTGCGGCTGTCGGTCACCGCCGGGTTCCCCGACTACAAACCCGAGCTGCCCGGCGGCAAACCCGAAGGCGGCCGGTCGCTGAGCCCCGCGCCGTTCGACGCCGCCCGCCTCGGCGAGTGGGTCGACCGGGTGACCGCGTTCCCCGACGACTACAGCAACGTCGGCTTCGACGCCGAGACGCGGGCACGGATCTGGGGCGACCGCGCCACCGCGAGTGACGGCGTCGCCGGTGACGTCCGTGTCGCCGGCGCCGCGCTGGTCGCCGCGCTGCTGCGCGGGCTGCTGGACCTCGGCGTCGAGCCGCAGACCTCCACCCGCGCGGTCGACCTCGTCGTGCAGGGCAACACCGTGACCGGCGTCGTCGTCGAAGGGCCGCACGGGCGCCGGGTCGTGCACGCCCGGCGGGGCGTCGTCATCGCCACCGGCGGGTTCGAGTGGGACCGTGCCCTCGTCAAGGCGTTCCTGCGGGGGCCGATGAACGGCCCGACCTCCCCGCCGAACAACGTGGGCGACGGCCTGCGGATGGCGATGCGGGCCGGGGCCGCCCTCGGGAACATGGCCGAGGCCTGGTGGGTGCCGATCGTGCGGATCCCGGGCGACACGTTCGGCGGCGAGCAGCGGCACCGCAGCGTCAGGCTGGAGCGCACCCGCCCGCGCACCATCATGGTCAACCGGCACGGGCGGCGCTTCGCCAACGAGGCCGGCGACTACCACAGCCTCGGCGGCGCGTTCCACCAGTTCGACCCCGCGCGGTTCGAGTACCCGAACCTGCCGGCCTGGATCGTGTTCGACCACGAGCATCTCGTGCGCTACGGGTTCCTCGGCGTCACCGCCGACGACCCGGTGCCGGCCTGGTTCCACCGGTCCGCGAGCATCGCCGAGCTCGCCGGCGCCGCCGGCATCGACGGCCCGGCACTGCGGGCGACCGTCGAGTCGTGGAACGGGCACGTCCAGCAGTTGCGTGACCCGGACTTCGGGCGCGGGCAGAGCGCCTACGACGGGCACTGGGGCGACACCACCGCCCCGACCACCGCGGCGCGGACCCTCGGTCCGATCGACTCGGCACCGTTCTACGCCGTGCGGGTCGACATCGGCTGCATGGGCACCAAGGGCGGCCCGCGCACCGACGACAACGCGCAGGTCCTCAACCTCGACGGGCAGCCGATCGGCAACCTGTACGCGGCCGGCAACGCCATGGCCGGGACCACCGGCATGGCGTACGGCGGCGCCGGCGGCACCATCGGACCGGCCCTCACCTGGGGGCACCGCGCCGCGCACCACGCCGTCACCGGTTCGAAAGCGCCGATGGCATGACGTGGCGGCCGGCGGTCCACCGCCGAACGATCGTCGTGGACGGCCTCACGACCGGGTTCCTGGAGGCGGGCGAGGGCGAGCCCGTGGTGCTCCTGCACGGCGGGGAGTTCGGCGCCGACGCCGAGGTCGGGTGGGAGCGCACCATCGCGGCGCTGGCGGACCGGCACCGCGTGGTCGCCCCGGACCAGCTCGGCTACGGCCGGACCGCCAAGGTGATCGACTTCGTCGACGGCAGGCGGATGCGGATCCGGCACGTCGCCCGCCTCTGCGAGGCGCTGGGCATCGAGTCCGCGACGTTCGTCGGCAACTCCATGGGCGCGGTGAACCTGCTCGCCGACGCCACCTCCGACGCCCCGATGCTGCCCGCCCGGGGCATCGTCGCCATCTGCGGTGGGGGAGAGATCCTGAGCAACGAGCACGTCGACGCGCTCTACGACTACGACGCCACCCTGCCGGCCATGCGCCGCCTGGTCGCGGCGCTGTTCCACGACCCCGCCTACCCCGCCGACGACGACTACGTGCGGCGGCGGTTCGAGTCCAGCACGGCGCCCGGAGCCTGGGAGGCCATCGCCGCCGCCCGCTTCCGCCGGCCGGGCGCCGCCGCCCCCGCCGCCGCCCCTGCGCGCGGAGCGCCGGACTACGGCCGGATCACCGTCCCGGCCCTGTTCGTCGAGGGTGGCGCCGACAAGCTCAAGCCGGCCGGCTGGGCCGGGCAGCTGGCCGGTCAGGTCCGCGCCGGCCGCAGCGTCGTCGTCGAGGATGCCGGTCACTGCCCGCAGATCGAGCGGCCGGCCGTGGTCAACCGGCTGCTGCTCGACTTCCTGGCCGGCCCGGGCGGCGGCGCGGTCACGGGTGGTCCAGGATGAGCGGGCCGCCGCAGACCGGCGACTACACGGACCTCATCCGGCTCGACGGCCGGGTCCACGTGGTCGTCGGCGTCGGGCCGGGCATCGGCCGGGAGTCCGCCCGGGCGCTCGCGGCCGCCGGCGCCGTCGTCGTGTGCGTCGACGTGGACGAGGACCAGGCCGCCGCGGTCGCCGCGGAGGTCGGTGGCGCCGCCGCGGTCTGCGACATCACCGCCCCGGATGAGTTCGCCGGCGTGCTGGCCGACGCCGAGCGCAGGTTCGGCCGTGTTGACGGGGTCACCGACGTCGTGGGCCTCGTGCGGTGGAAGCCGCTGCCCGACGCCGGTGACGACGACTGGCGATGGCAGAGCGACGTGGTCGCTGCGCAGGCCGTGCGAGTCCTGCGGACCTCGGTGCCGTATCTGCGGCGGGCCGGCGGAGGATCGCTGACCTACATCGCGTCCGTGTCCGCGTTCACCAGCGCCCCGGGCCACGGCCTGTACGGGATGGCGAAGGCCGCGCTGCTCTCGATGGTCCGCACGGCCGCGGTCGAGCTCGGACCGCACGGGATCCGGGTGAACGCGGTGTCGCCAGGCGCCACGCTCACTCCACGGATGGTGGCCGACCCCCGGTACGTCAGCGCGAACCGCGCGAACGCCGAGCGCACGCCGCTGCGCAAACTCGCGCAGCCGGGCGACATCGCCGCCGCCGTGCTGTTCCTGTCCTCCCGGCTGGCCGGCCACGTGACGGGCCACGACCTCGTCGTCGACGGCGGTCTCACGAACACCTGGCCGCTGGCGCTGCCGGCGGCTTCGTGACGGCCGTGTGGTCCGGCCGCGGGTCGCGCTGATCGCGCCCGGCGGGCCCGCGGCGACCCGCGGTGGACCGGGTCTCAGCCCGGCAGCGCCTCGCCGACCTGGCGGGCCGCCGCGAGGATGGACGCCTCGGCGGCCTTGGCCTGGTCCTCGCGGTAGGTGATGAGATTGAGGCAGGCGCGCGGGCTGCAGTTCGGGATTGGCGCCGCGACGCCGTAGCAGCCGATCTCGATCTCGCCGACGCTGGTGGCGTAGCCGCGCTCGCGGGCCAGCGCCACCTCGGCCGGCTCGCCGGCCACCTGCGGCCCGGCGGCCAGCAGCGCGTAGCCGGCCGCGCCGCGGTTGATGGGGGTGCGCATCCCGGCCTTGAAGGCGATGTGGTGCGACGTGGTCGTCGGCTCGACCAGCTCGATCGACACCGCTTCCGCGCCGTTGGCGACGAAGAGGGACACGGTGCAGCCGAGCTCGTCGGCCACCTCCCGCATGACCGGGATCGCGAGCTCCCGCAGGGTGGGCAGGTACGCGTCGGCGAGGGTGGCGAGGCGGGGACCGGCCCGGTAGAAGCTGTCGGCGCTCTGGCTGACGAAGCCGAAGTCGGCGAGGGTCTGCAGGAGCCGGTAGGCGATCGAGCGGTGGACGCCCAGCTCCGTGGCGAGCTGCTGGATGGTCACGCCGTTGGGCGACTCGACCACCGAGAGCAACGCACGCAGCCCGCGGGCGAGGGTCTGGCTGCCCACCTGGGTGCGCCCCGTCGACTGTTCCGTCATGCCACATCCCCTTGATCGAGCCGGTCCGCCGGACGCTGGCGGGCGGACCCACAGCTTCCCACGGGAGGTGTCTGCCGTTGACCGGCTCTACCGGCCGTGCGTAACCTTCGTACAAATAACGAGCAGGCTGATGTAAATAACGATACACCCCGACCCATCTCGGGTCGAGAGGGGACCCGACATGCCACTCGCGCTGTGTACGACATCCCACTCGCCGCTGATCGGCCTCCACGACCCGGATCCGCAGGTGCGGGCCGAGGTCGACGGAGTGCTCGCCGAGGCCCGCGCGTTCGTCACCGGCTTCGCCCCGGACCTGGTGGTCGTCTTCGCCCCCGACCACTACAACGGCTTCCTCTACGACATGATGCCGTCGTTCTGCGTCGGGGCGGCGGCGAGTTCGGTGGGTGACTACGGGCTGCCGTCGGGCCCGCTCGACGTCGACCGCGACGCCGCTTACGCCATCGCCACCGCCGTGCTCGACGCCGGCGTCGACGTCGCCGTCTCCGAGGACATGCAGGTCGACCACGGGCTCGTGCAGCCGCTGACCTTCCTCTTCGCGTCCCTGACCGCGGTCCCGGTGGTCCCGGTCTTCATCAACTGCGTCGCGGAGCCGCTCGGGCCCGCCGTGCGGGCCCGGCTGCTGGGCGCCGCGGTGGGGGAGGCGGTGCGGGAGCTCGGCCGCCGCGTCCTCGTCGTCGGCTCGGGCGGGCTGTCGCACGACCCGCCGGTGCCCCGGCTGGCGGAGGCGCCGCCCGAGGTGGTCGAGCGGTTGAAGCACGGTCGCAACCCGACCCGGGAGCAGCGGGCGCAGCGTGAGGCCCGGACCATCGCGGCGGCCCGCGACTTCGCGGCGGGCCGTGGCCCGTTCCGCCCGCTCAATCCGGCGTGGGACGCGCTCGTCCTGGACTCCCTCGCCGCGGGCGACTTCGCCGCCCTGGACGGTCGCGGCAACGACTGGTTCGTCGAGGAGGGCGGCCATTCGGCGCACGAGGTCCGAACCTGGATCGCCGCGTACGCCGCCCTGGCCGCGCAGGGCCCCTACGAGGTCCGCTCCCGCTACTACCGCGCGATCCCCGAGTGGTTCGCCGGCTTCGCCACCACAACGGCACTGCCCCGCTGACCGGGGGCTGACGGAGAAGCCGCCTCACGGCCCGGCCGTGGGGCGGCGCCTCACGCTGCCCGTGCACCCTGCGTGACCTGCGGAGAACGGCTCGAAATGATCCCTTGACGGCTCGGGATGTCGCTCGTTAACGTTCGACTATCGCAACAACATGTGCGATAGATACACGAGGTGAAGATGCGCGACGTTGAGTTCCCCGCCGTGACGCACGAGCCCGCAGATGTCCCGCAGCTGGACACCGCCGGTGGCCGCGTCGACGTCGTCGTGGTCGGCGCCGGCCCCGTCGGGCTGACCCTGGCGAACATCCTCGGCGCGAGAGGCATCCAGGTGCTCGTCGTCGACGAGCGGGCCGCCCTGATCGACTACCCCCGCGGGGTCGGGATCGACGACGAGTCCCTGCGCACGTTCCAGTCGATCGGGCTCGCCACGCAGGTCCAGCGGCACACCATCCCCAACCAGATTCTCCGCTTCGTCAACGGCAAAGGCCTGCTGCTCGCCGAGATCGCACCCAGCGGCCAGGACTTCGGCTGGCCCAAGCGCAGCGGCTTCGTCCAGCCGCTCGTGGACGCGGAGCTGCTCGCCGGTCTGGTGCGGCACGCGTCGGTCGAGGTCGCCTGGCAGCTGCGGATGGAGTCGTACGAGGCCGGCGGCGACGCGGTGACCGTGCGGCTGCAGGGGACCGGCGGCGAGGCCCGGGAGGTGCGGGCGCGGTACCTCGTCGGCTGCGACGGCGGCCGCAGCAGCACCAGGCAGCTGCTCGGCACGACCTTCGAGGGCACGACCTCCTCGACCCGCTGGGTCGTCGTCGACATCGAGAACGACCCGCTGGGCTCGCCGAACAGCTACGTGGGCGCCGATCCGGCCCGGCCGTTCGCGTCCATCTCGATCGCGCACGGCATCCGCCGCTTCGAGTTCATGGTGATGGCCGAGGAGACCGACGAGCAGGTCGAGCGCCCCGAGTTCCTGCACCGGCTCCTCGCACCGTTCGTGCCCCGGCCGGCGGAGGTCCACATCATCCGGCACCGCGTCTACACGCACCACTCGCGCATCGCCGGCACCTTCCGCAAGGGCCGCGTCCTGATCGCCGGCGACGCCGCGCACCTCATGCCGGTCTGGCAGGGGCAGGGGTACAACAGCGGCATCCGCGACGCGATGAACCTCGGCTGGAAGCTGGCCGCGGTCGTGGCCGGGCACTGCGGCGAGGACCTGCTCGGCACGTATGACGCGGAGCGCCGGGGACACGCCAAGGCGATGATCGACCTGTCGACCACGGTCGGCCGCATCATCTCGATCCGCAGCCGCCCCCTGGCATGGCTGCGCGACCGGGTGGCCGGCGCCGCGTCGCTGCTGCCGTCGCTCAAGCGCTACATCGTCGAGATGCGCTTCAAACCCATGCCACGGTACGAGAGCGGCGCGATCGTGCCGGCGGCGAGCCCGCAGTCTCCGGTCGGCCGGCTCTTCATCCAGCCGCAGGTGGAGACCCTCGAGGGCACGGTGTTGCTCGACGACGCCCTCGGCGCCTGGTTCGCCGTGCTGTGCTGGAACAACGACCCGACGGCGATCCTCGACGACGAGGCGCTGCACATGTGGCGCGGGCTCGGCGCCCGGCTGGTCGCGATCGTGCCGAAGGAGCAGCTCGGCCGCACCGCCTTCCCGCCGGAGGTCCTCGTCGTCGGTGATCTCGGCCGCCTGAAGACGTGGTTCGACACGCACACCGAGTCGGTGGTGTTCCTGCGCCCCGACCGCTGCGTGGCCGCCGCGTCGATCGCGCAGGAGGCGTCGGAGGTGTCGCGCAAGCTCGCGAACGCGCTGGTCCTCAGCGGGCCGCGCCGGGCCACGGTGGAGGTGACCGATCATGGCTGATCGCAACGGGTACGACCACACGGTCGACGTCCTGGTCGTCGGCTCGGGTGCCGGCGGGCTGACCGCGGCGCTCACCGCCGACGCACGTGGACTGTCGACGCTGGTGGTCGAGAAGGCCGACCGGTTCGGCGGCTCCAGCGCACTGTCCGGCGGCGGGCTGTGGGTGCCGGGCGCGCCGGCGCAGACCCGGGCCGGCGTCCACCTGGACCGCGACGACGCGCTCACCTACCTGCGGCACATCACCGAGGGCACGGTGAGCGAGGCCCGGCTCCAGGCCTACCTGGAGCACGCCGCCGCCATGCTCACCTTCCTGGAGGGCACCAGCGAACACCTCCAGTTCGTGTGGAAGCCCGGCTACCCCGACTACTACCCCGAGGCGCCCGGCGGCTCCACCGAGGGCAGCGTGATCAACATCCCGCCGATCGACCTGCGTCGGCTCGGCGCGGACGCCGCGCTCCTGCTGCCCCCGCACGCCGTCGCGCCGAGCGGCTTCTGGATCGGGCCCAACGAGCTCGTCGACTTCTACCGGCTGCGGCAGAGCTGGAAGGGCAAGCGGGTCTTCCTCCGCCTGCTCTGGCGGATGGTGCGCGCGCGGCTGTCCGGCGAGCGGGTCGTGACCATGGGCCAGGCCCTGATGGCCCGGCTGATGCTCGCGTTCCGCGAGAAGCGGCTCGACCTGTGGCTGGAAGCACCGATGACGTCGCTGATCACCGACGGGACCGGCCGGGTCGTCGGCGCCGAGGTCAGCCACCGCGGGACGGTGCGGCGGGTCCGCGCCCGGGGCGGCGTCATCCTGGCATCCGGCGGGTTCGACCACGACCCGGCGCTGCGCCGAACGCACCAGCCATTCGCCGACCCCACCCTGAGCCTCGGTGCCACCGCCAACACCGGCGACGGCATCGTCGCCGCCCAGGCTGCCGGCGCGGACACCGCGCTCATGGACAACGCCTGGTGGTACCCGGCGGTGGCCTGGGGCGGCGGGCGGGTGCAGTTCAGCCTCAACGAGCGGATGATGCCGGCCCAGTTCATCGTCAACGGCGCGGGCGACCGGTACATCAACGAGGCCGCGCCCTACGAGGACTTCGGCCACGCGATGATCGCCGGCGAGGCGGCCGGCGTCCGGCACATCCCGTCCTGGCTCATCACCGACGACTGGTGCTGGCGGCGCTACGTCGTCTTCGGGCACCTGCCGCTGCCCAGAATCCCCTTCGCGCCGGTCCCGACCGGACGGAAGCTGCCCCGCTCCTGGCTCGCGTCGGGCTCGGTGGTGACCGGCCGGAGCATCGACGAGCTCGCCGAGCGGATGGGGGTGCCGGCCGACCGGCTCCGCCGCACCACCGAGCGCTACAACACGCTCGCCGAGGCCGGCCGCGACGACGACTTCCACCGAGGGGAAAGCGTGTACGACCGCTACTACAGCGACATCACCTTGCCCGTGCCCAACCTCAGACCCCTCGGCGCCGGCCCCTACTACGCCTTCGCCCTGATCCTGTCCGACCTGGGCACCAACGGCGGCGTGCTGACCGACGAGCGGGCCCGCGCACTGGACACCGGCGGTGCGGCCATCCCCGGCCTGTACGCGACCGGCAACGTCGCCGCGACGATCATGGGCCGCAGCTATGCGGGAGCGGGTGCCACCCTCGGCCCGGCGATGACGTTCGCGTACGTCGCGGCCAACGACATCGCGGTGCACGGGGTGACCGGATGAGCCGGGGATACGCCGGACGGAGTGTCGTGGTCACCGGCTGCGCGTCGGGCATCGGCGAGCGCCTCGTCCACCTGCTGCACCGGCGCGGCGCCCGGGTGACCGGCCTGGACCGGACCCCGACGACAGCGCCGGTCGCCCGGTTCGTCCGCGTCGACCTCGCCGACTCCGCCTCCATCGGCGCGGCGGTCGAGGCGGTCGGCGGCCCCGTCGACGCGCTGTTCAACGTCGCCGGCCTGTCCGGCGCCGCCGACCCGGCAACGATCGTCGGGGTCAACTTCGTCGGCACGAGGGAGCTGACCGAGGCGCTGCTGGAGCGGATGGAGCCCGGCGCCGCGGTGGTGAGCACCGCGTCGATCGCCGCCTCGCACTACCTGGAGCGGCGCGAGCTGGTCGCGGGGCTGCTCGCCACGCGGGACCGGGCCGAGGCCACCCGCTGGTGCCGGGACCACGCGGCCGACATCGGCACCGGCTACGCCGTCTCGAAGGACGCGATCGTCTGGTACACGATGACCCGCGCCGTCGCGCTCGCCGCCGGTGGCATCCGGATCAACTGCGTCGCGCCGGGGCTGACCGCGACCCCGATCCTCGACGCCTCCCGGGCGGCCCGCGGCGACGCCTTCCTCGAGGCCATCCCGAAGCCGCTGGGCCGGGTCGCCGAGCCCGAGGAGCAGGCGAGCGTCCTGGCGTTCCTCAACAGCGACGACGCCAGCTACGTCAGCGGGCAGGTGATCTGGGCCGACGGCGGATACCTGGCCGGCGTCGCCACCGGGCAACTGCCGCACCGCACAGGAAGCGTCGGCACCGCCGCACCGTCAGGAGACCGACCTTGACCGAGATCATCGCTGGACTGACCACGGGCGCGATCTACGCGATGGTCGCCCTCGGCTACAACGTGACCTTCCTGGCCTCCGGCGTGCTCAACTTCGCGCACGCCAACCTCATGGTCCTCGGGATGTTCGTGGCGTACTGGGCGCACAGCATCGGCGGCCTGCCGACGGTGCTGGTGTTCCTGATCGCCTTCCTCATCGCCGGAGCCGTCGGGCTGATCGAGGAACGGTTCGCCATCCGGCCGCTGCGCAACACGTCCGGCAGTGCCGAACTGGTCACCATGATCGGCGTCGCCACCGTCATCACCGGGGTCATCGCCGTCGCCTTCGGCACCGACGCGCTGCGCGTGCCGTTCTTCGGACCGGAACAGACCGTCGTCCTGCTCGGCGGCCGGGCACAGCCGCTCGACCTGATCATCGTCGCGGCCGCCATCGTCCTCGCGGCCGGGCTGCACCTGATCACCCACCGCACCAGGGTCGGCCTTGCGGCACTGGCCCAGACCGACGACCGCGAAGCGGCGCAGCTGCGCGGCATCAACGTCGGCGGACTGTCGATGTGGGGCTTCGCGGTGGCGTCGGCCGCCGGCGGCCTGCTCGGACCGTTGCTGGTCTCCAAGACCTTCGCCGCGACCTCGCTGGCGCTGGTGCTGGCCGTCAAGGGCTTCGTCGTGCTGGTGCTCGGCGGGGTCGGCAGCCACCGCGGGGTGCTGATCGCCGCCTTCGGCATCGGCCTCATCGAAGCGTTCGGCGCCCGCTACATCGGGCCGCTCTACCGCGACGTCGTCGTCTTCGGTGTGTTCGCGGTCGTGCTGCTGGCGTTCCCGCAAGGACTCTTCGGCGATCGGAAGGTGAGAGCGGTATGACCCAGGGCACTGCGGTACGCCCCCTGGCCGGTGCGTGGGCCGTCGCGGTCGGGCTGATCATCGCCCTGCCCTGGCTCGGCGCGAGCGGCGCGACACTGCGGCTCGTCACCCTCGTGGCGATCCTCGCCCTGGTCGTCAGCGGGCTCAACCTCACGCTGGGGTACGCCGGCGAACTGGCACTGGCGCAGGTCCCGATCTACGCGGCCGGCGCCTACGCGACCGGCTACCTGGCGACGGCGGTGATCAACGACCTGCTCGTCGCGATGGCGGCCTCCGTCCTCGTCGCCGTGCTCGTGGGCGTGGTCACCGGGCTGCCCGGGCTGCGCCTCGGCGGCTGGACCCTCGCGATCACGTCCTTCTTCGTGGTCCTGCTCATCCCGTCGATCGTCAACGCGTTCGGCGACCGACTCGGCGGCTACGAGGGGATGATCGGCATCCCGGCACCGGCGGTCTTCGGCATCGACCTCGACGGCCCGGCGTTCTACGTCGTCGTCATCGCCGTCACCGCGCTGTGGTTCGTCATCTTCCGCAACATCGCGGTGTCCCGGCACGGCGCGTCGCTGCTCGTGCTCAAGCAGAGCCCGATCCTCGCCGCCGCCGTCGGCACCTCGCCGCACGGCACCAAGATCGTCGCGTATGCGATCGGCGCGGTCCCCGCCGGGATCGCCGGTTGCTTCGCCGCCTACGTCGACGCCTACCTGTCGCCGCTGACCTTCGGGCTCGAACTGTCGATCATCATCCTGGCCGCCGGCATCCTCGGCGGGCCGACGAGCGTGTACGGGGCGATCATCGGCGCGGCGATCATGCAGATCGGGCCGCTGCGGGTGACCGTCTTCGACAAGTACGCCCTCGTCGCGTACGGCGTCTTCCTCATCATCGGCGGGCTGCTGCTGCGCAACGGGCTCGCCGGCGTCACCACCAGGCTCGTCGGCCGGCTCAAGGTGCGCCGGCGCCGCGAAACGGCGACCGCCGACCCGCACGCGGCCGACGGCACGGCGGTGGACCTGCCCGCCGTCGACGGTCAGCCGCTGGCGGTGCGGGGCGTCACCAAACGGTTCGGCGGCAACCTCGCCGTCGACGGGGTGTCGTTCGAGGCCCTCCCCGGCCAGATCACGGCACTCGTCGGGCCCAACGGATCCGGCAAGACCACGATCATGAACCTGATCTCCGGGTACTACAGCGCCGACGCGGGCACGGTCACGCTCGGGGACCGGGTCGTCTCCGGCCTCCCCGCACACCGGGTGGCCCGGCGCGGCGTCGGCCGGACGTTCCAGACCCCGCTGATCCCGCAGGGCCTGACCGTCGCCGACACCATCATCACCGGCCGGCTCGGCAGCCACCCGGTGTCCCTGCTCGCCACCGCGCTGCGGCTGCCCCGGCACTGGAAGGCGCTCGCCGAGGAGCGCCGCGGCAGCCGCGAGATCATGCGGGCGCTCGGGCTGGACCGGTACGCCGACCTGCCGGCCGCGGAGCTCGCGCTCGGCACCCGCCGGCTGCTGGAGCTCGGCCGGGCGATCGCCGGCGGCAGCGCGCTCGTGCTGCTGGACGAGGTCGCGTCCGGGCTCGACGAGGAGGACATCCAGGGCCTGGTGCGGGTCCTGACGAAGATGCGGGCCGCCGGCGTCACGGTGGTCCTCGTCGAACACAACTTCTCACTCGTCAAAGCGGTCGCGGACAGCATCGTGGTGCTGGCCGAGGGGCAGGTCATCGCGACCGGCACACCGGCGCAGATCGCCGCCGACCCCACGGTCGTGCGGACCTACCTGGGTGCGGGCGGCGAGATCACCGGCACGCGGGTGACGGCCGAACGCACCGCCGGCGAGAAGGCGGGCCAGGCATGAGCACGTTGGAAGTGCAGGCCATCGCCTGCGGCTACGGCGACCTGCGCGTCGTCACCGACGCCACCCTCAGCGTCGACGCCGGCAGTGTCACCGCGCTGCTGGGCCGTAACGGCGCCGGCAAGACCACGACCCTGCGGGCCATCGCCGGGCTGAACAGGATCACGTCGGGCCGCGCCACGCTCGACGGCGCCGACCTCGCCACCATGCCGGCCTACCGCCGGGCCCGGGCCGGCATCGCCTACGTCCAGGAGGGCAAGCGCATCTTCCGGTCCCGCACGGTCGAGGAGAACCTGCTCCTGGGCACGTACGCGGCCAGCAGCACCACGCGCGGCCGCGAGCTCATGGGGGAGATGTACGAGCGGTTCCCGCTGCTCGCCGAGCGGCGCAAGCTCCGGGCCGCGCAGCTCAGCGGCGGCCAGCAGCAGATGCTGGCCATCGCACAGGCCCTGATCGCCGACCCCCGGGTCCTGCTGCTCGACGAACCGTCCGCGGGCCTCGCACCCGCGATCGTCGGGCAGGTCCTCGACGTCATCCGCGACCTGCGTACGCGCGGGCTCGCCGTCCTGCTGGTCGAGCAGGCGGTGGAGTTCGCGCTCGCCGCGGCCGACCGGGTCGTGGTCCTCAACCTCGGCCGCACCGTCCATTCCGGTCACGCCACCGATACGGGCCTTCGCGAGGCGATCCAGCGCGCCTACATGGCCGAGGACGTCTTGTGACGGGCCACACCCCCGCCCCCATTCCCCCCGAAAGAGGCAAGGTCATGCAGTCATCCGGAAGGTCCAGCAGATACCGCTCGCTCCTCGCCGCCGGTGCGGCGCTCGTCCTGCTCACCGCGGGCTGCGGCGACGACGCCGCCGACAAGGGCGCCACCGAGAACTTCGACGTGCTGTTCATCGGTGGCGTCACCGGCCCTGCCGCGACGACGGTCGCGGCCACCACCAAGGCGCTCGACGCGGCAGCCAAGTCCATCAACGAGAACGGCGGCGTCAAGGGCCGCAACGTGGTCATCAAGGTGAAGGACTCCCAGGGCGACGCGCGCCGCGCCGTCAGCCTCCTACAGGAGGAGCTCTCCGGCAACAACCTGCCCGACGTCGTGATCCCCAGCGGCACCAGCGCCGAAGCGCTCGCCATGGTGCCGCTGCTCACCCGCAGCAAGATCACGTCCGTGGCCTTCGGCGCCAGCCCGCTGCTCAACGACCCGCAGAAGTACCCGTACCACTTCCAGAGCGTGCCCAACAGCGCGGCCCAGCTGACCGGGCTGCGCAAGCACCTGGAGTCCAAGGGCGCCAAGCGCCTCGGCCTGCTCGTCTCCCAGGACGAGTACGGCAAGGGCGTCGTCCAGGCGGTCAAGACCCAGCTGGAGGGCAGCGGCATCGAGGTGAAG
Source organism: Dactylosporangium sp. NPDC006015 (assembly GCF_040614215.1). Classification (NCBI taxonomy): domain Bacteria; kingdom Bacillati; phylum Actinomycetota; class Actinomycetes; order Micromonosporales; family Micromonosporaceae; genus Dactylosporangium; species Dactylosporangium sp. NPDC006015. The sequence goes on along the minus strand of NZ_JBEXUD010000017.1, from coordinate 18,664 downwards.
AACTTCGAGTTCGTGCCGACCGACATCGACCTGTCCGTCTCCTACCGGCGGATGCTCGACGCCAACCCCGACTTCGCCTACATCGACACCACCGGCGACGCGGCGACCCGGCTGCTGCAGGCGCGGGTCCAGACCGGCGCCGTGAACATCCCGACGATCGCCGGCAGCGGCATGTCGCTCACCGCGGGCGGTCCGTTCAAGTACGGCTCCCCGGAGGCCAACAAGAACCTCGAGATCCTCGTGTTCAAGGTCGAGGTCGCCGTGCCCGAGGCGCAGCAGTCCCCGGTCTTCAAGGACTTCCTCACCCGGTACTCCGGCGGCCAGCCGATCCAGAACAGCCTGTCGACGCCGTCCCTGGCCTGGGACCAGCTGCGCCTCATCGCGGCCGCCGCGTCGAGCGACGGCGCGCTCAAGGACCTGCCCACCTCGCTGGTCCAGGCCGTCTACAACCTCAAGGTCCCCGACGGGTACTGGCTCACCGAGAAGCAGTACACGTTCACGAAGGACAAGCACACGCCGACGCCGACGCCGGACGACTTCCCGTTCATTCCGTCCTCCGCCCAGGTCAACGGCCAGTACCAGGTCGGTTCCTAGCCACTTTCCGTCCCCGTCGAAGAGCCCGGAAAGGACAGCGATGACACTCTGGACCGACCTTGCCACGACCGCCTTCCGCGTCCACACCGTCCAGGTCGGAGCGTGGTCGACGCGCGTGCTGGAGGCCGGCACGGGTGAGCCGCTCGTCCTCATGCACGGCACGGGCGGTCACCTGGAGGCGTACGCACGCAACGTGCCGGCGCTCGCCGGACGCTTCCGGGTGATTGCCTACGACTTCCCCGGCCACGGGCACACCACCCTCGCCACCCGTGACCTCGAGATCGCCGACTACACCACGCACCTGCACGGCCTGCTCGACACCCTCGGCGTCGAGCGCGCGCACCTCAGCGGCGAATCGCTGGGCGGCTGGGTCGCGGTCAAGTACGCCGCGGCCCACCCGGACCGGGTCGCCCGCCTCGTGCTGAACACCCCCGGAGGGACGATGGCGACGCCGGAGGTGATGGAGCGCATCCGGACCCTCAGCCAGGCCGCGGCCGACGACCCGACCCCGGAGCGCATCCGGGCGCGGCTGGCGTGGCTGATGGCCGAGCCGGCGTCGGTGACCGAGGAGCTCGTGGCGATCCGGCAGGCGATCTACGCCCAGCCCGGGTTCGCCGCGTCGATGCGGCACCTGCTGTGCCTGCAGGACCCCGACATCCGCCGGCGCAACCTCATCACGCCCGCGGAGCTCGGCGCGGTCACGGCGCCGACCGTGGTCGTGTGGACCAGCGACGACCCGTCGGGGCCCGCCGCGGCCGGCCTGGAGATGGCCGAACAGCTGCCGCACGGCCGCTTCGCGCTCATCGACCGGGCCGGGCACTGGCCGCAGTGGGAGCAACCGGACGCCTTCCACCGCATCGTCCTGGAGCACCTGGCGGTCGCCGCATGAAGCCGGTCATCGCGGCGGCCGACCGGCTCGAGCAGGCGGCGCGCACCGGCGTGCCGTGCGAGCCGGTCACCGACCTCATCGGCGGCACCGACATCGGCGTCGCCTACACGGTGCAGTCGATCCTCACCGCCCGGCGGCTGGCCGGCGGGGCACGGATCGTCGGTCGGAAGATCGGCCTGACCTCCGCGGCCGTCCAACGGCAGGTCGGCGTCGACCGGCCCGACTTCGGGGTGCTCTTCGACGACATGCTGTGCGGGCCTTCGGTGTCGATGGAGCGGCTGCTGCAGCCCAAGGCCGAGGCGGAGGTCGCCTTCGTCCTCGCCGCCGACATCGTCGACGCCGACCCGGTGGCCGTGGCGGCGGCGGTCGGGCACGCCGTCGCGGCGATCGAGGTGGTCGACAGCCGGATCGCCGGATGGCGCATCGGGATCACCGACACCGTCGCCGACAACGCCTCCAGCGGCGTGTTCGTGCTCGGCGACATCCCGCTGCGGCTGGAGGAGTTCACCCCCGCCGACGTGCCGATGCGGATGTACCACAACGGGGTACTGGCCAGCGAGGGCGACGGCCGGGCCTGCCTCGGCGACCCGCTCAACGCCCTGACCTGGCTGGCCCGCACCGCGCTCGAACTGCACGCGCCGCTGCGCCGCGGCGACATCGTGCTCTCCGGCGCCCTCGGGCCCATGGTCGCCGTCGGCGACGGCGACCGGATCGAGGCCGAGATCGGCCCGCTCGGCCGCGTGTCCGCGACGTTCACGAAGAAAGGCTGAGATGGCTCACCACGTAGCGATCATCGGATCGGGCAACATCGGCACCGACCTGATGATCAAGATCAAGCGCGCCGGGGGTCCGCTGGAGGTGGCGGCCATGGTCGGCATCGATCCCGGGTCCGACGGTCTGGCCCGCGCCCGCCGGATGGGCGTGGCCACCACCTCCGACGGGGTCGACGGCCTGATCCGGATGCCGGAGTTCGGCTCGGTCGAGATCGTGCTCGACGCGACCAGCGCCGCCGCGCACCTCGCCAACGCCGCGGCCCTGGCACCGTACAACCGGCGGATCATCGACCTGACCCCGGCGGCGCTGGGCCCGTTCGTCATCCCGCCGGTCAACCTCGAGCAGCACCTGGCCGCGCCGAACATCAACATGGTGACCTGCGGGGGCCAGGCGACGGTGCCGATCGTGGCGGCCGTCTCCCGGGTCACACCGGTCGCCTACGCCGAGATCGTCGCCACCGTCGCGTCGCGCTCGGCGGGCCCCGGGACCCGGGCCAACATCGACGAGTTCACCGAGACCACCGCCCACGCGCTGGAGTCGGTCGGCGGGGCCCGCCGCGGCAAGGCGATCATCATCCTCAACCCGGCCGACCCGCCGCTCATCATGCGCGACACCGTGCTGTGCCTCATCGGCGACGCCGACCACGACGAGGTCCGCACGTCGATCGAGCGGATGGTCGCCGACGTCGCCGCGTACGTGCCGGGGTACCGGCTCAAGCAGGCGGTGCAGTTCACCGCGGTCGACCCGGACGAGGTGCGGCTGCTCGCGCCCGACGGGGCCCGCTGGAAGGTCAGCGTGTTCCTGGAGGTCGAGGGCGCGGCGCACTACCTGCCGGCGTACGCCGGGAACCTCGACATCATGACCTCGGCCGCGATGCGGGTCGCCGAGCGCATCGCGCTGGGGGTGGCGGCGTGACCGGGATGTATCTGCAGGACGTGACCCTGCGGGACGGGATGCACGCCATCCGCCACCGCATCAGCCCGGAGCGGGTCGGCGCGATCGTCGGCGCGCTGGACCGCGCCGGCGTGGCCGCGATCGAGGTGACCCACGGCGACGGGCTCGCCGGGTCGAGCCTCACCTACGGCCCCGGCAGCCACACCGACTGGGAGTGGATCGACGCCGCCGTCGCCGCCGCGTCCCGGGCGACGATCACCACGCTGCTGCTGCCCGGCGTCGGCACCGTCGCCGACCTGCGCGAGGCACACGCCCGTGGCGTCACCTCGGTGCGGGTCGCGACGCACTGCACCGAGGCCGACGTCGCCGCCCAGCACATCGCCGCGGCCCGCGACCTCGGGATGGACGTCTCCGGCTTCCTCATGATGAGCCACATGCTGGAGCCGGCCGAGCTGGCCGCCCAGGCCCGCCTGATGGAGTCCTACGGCGCGCACTGCGTCTACATCACCGACTCCGCCGGCCGGCTGACCACCGAGGACGTGCGGGCCCGGGTCCGGGCCTACCGGGAGGTGCTCGCCGCCGGCACGCAGGTCGGCATCCACGCGCACGAGAACCTGTCGCTGTCGGTCGCGAACTCCCTCGCCGCGGTGGAGGAGGGGGTGTACCGCGTCGACGCGTCCCTGGCCGGCCAGGGCGCCGGTGCGGGCAACTGCCCCATCGAACCGTTCGTCGCCGTGGCCACGCTGCGGGGCTGGGACGTCGGCTGTGACCTCCTGGCGCTGCAGGACGCGGCCGACGACCTCGTGCGGCCGCTGCAGGACCGGCCGGTGCGGGTCGACCGGGAGACCCTGACGCTGGGGTTCGCCGGGGTGTACTCGAGCTTCCTGCGCCACGCGGAAGCGGCGGCGACGACGTACGGCGTCGACCCGCGCAGCCTGCTCATGGAGGCGGGCCGGCGCGGGCTCGTCGGCGGACAGGAGGACATGCTGGTCGACATCGCGCTGGAGATGACGGCTGTCCGCACGTCAGCCTGACGCCTGGGCGTCCGGTCCGGGCGGCGCTCAGGTGGCGGCTGTCGACTGAGGGAGTTCGTGTCGCGTACGGTCCGACGCATGCCTGTCTGCACGAGATCCGGTGCCGCGAGGTCGTCCTGGGGAGACCGGGCGGCGGTGGCGGTCGCGGTGGTGCTCATCGGGGTGGTGATGTCGCCGGGCCTGTGGCAGGTCATCAGGTTCGCCCGGATCTGGGTGAACGACCCGGGACTCGCCACGGTCTGTCTGGCGATCGGCGCCGTCGTCGTGCTGGGCCCTATGCAGGCACACAGGTGGGTCGCCGCACGCCGGCAGGATCGAGCCGACCGGTTCCGGCGGCTCACGGAACGCCCCGCCCGGCACGACCTCGACGGCTACCGGCAACTGCTGGCCGCGCTGCGCCGACGGTCACCGATCGCGCTCGCGCAACTGAGCAGCCGGCCGGCGCTGATCGACGGGCTGTTCTTCCACGCCCGGCGCGGTGACCTCCGGCGCGAGCTGCAACCCTTCGCCGATCGGCTACGCAAGCGTCCCAACCCGGTGACCCGGGCCCTCGCCAGCTTGCACCCCGACGGCCACGTGCGCGAAGCCGCAGTGTCGGCGATGGTCGAACGACCGCGGCCCGAGTACGTACCGTTCCTCGCCGAGCGGGCCGTCGAGTGGGTCGAGCCGGTGCGCCGGCGGGCCTTGGCCGGACTGCACAGGATGCTCACCGAACAGCCCGCCCGGTACCGGCCGTTGGTGGCGCGGGAACTGCCCCGGTTCGCCGCCCGTCGGCACGGCCCTGCGCTCGCGGCTCTCCTCGATCAGGTGAGCGCCAGCCGGACCGGGTAGCGGCGCAGCCACAGGTTGAGGCCGAGCAGCAGCTCGACCGACCGCCGGCTCATCCCGAACCCGCTCTCCTCCAACGGGGCGGCCAGCGTCTCCCGGATCCGCGGCGGGTTGATCAGGTCCGCGATCGGTGCCTGCGGGTCGTCGACGACCTCGATCAACGACTGGCGCAACGTCTGTTCGTACACCGGATCCTGCGTCGACGGGTACGGGCTCTTCCGCCGGCGCAGAACCGACTCGGGCAGCAGGTCGGCGACGGCGGCGCGCAGCACGCTCTTCTCCCGGCCGTCGAATGCCTTCATCGACCACGGCGTGTTGTAGACGTACTCCACCAGCCGGTGGTCGCAGTACGGCACTCGGACCTCCAGCCCGTGCGCCATGCTCATCCGGTCCTTGCGGTCCAGCAGGATCTGCAGGAATCGGGTCAGGTGCAGATAGGAGATCTCGCGCATCCGGTGCTCGGCCGGCGACTCGTCGGGCAGGTGATCGACCTCGGCCAGTGCCTGCCGATAGGCGGCGTCCCGGTACCCGTCCAGATCCAGCGCGCGCTCCAACTCCGGGGCGAACAGCCCCTGTGCGCTGCCCGGTCGATCCGGCAGCGCGGTCAGCCAGGGGAACCCGTCGGCGTTGACCGCGGTGGGGTCGTGGAACCAGCGGTACCCGCCGAACACCTCGTCCGCCGACTCGCCGGACAACGCGACGGTCGAGTGCTCCCGCACTGCGCGGAAGAGCAAGAACAAGGAGGTGTACAGGTCGCCGAGGCTGGTCGGGATGTCGTTGGCGACCATGACCTCCGTGCGGTACAACGAATCCGTCAAATCGCCGCTGTTCAACACGATGTCGGCGTGCTGGGAGCCGACGTGCTTGGCGACCTCGTGGGCGTAGGGCGTGTCCGGCTCCGGCCGCATCGCGTCCGGGTGGAAGTGCTCAGTCTGCCCGACGAAGTCGACCGCGAACGAGCGCACCGACCCGAGCCCCTGTTCCCGCAACCCGAGAGCGGCGAGCGCGGTGACCGCCGACGAGTCGAGCCCGCCGGACAGCAGGGTGCACAGCGGTACATCCGCTATCAACTGCCGACGGATGATGTCTTCCAGCAGGTCTCGCACGGTGTGTACGGTCGTGTCGAGGTCGTCCGTATGCGGCCGCGCCGACAGCCCCCAGTAGCGGCGCGTCCGAGTTCCATCCCGGTCAACGACGACAACGTGGCCCGGCCGGACCTCGCGCACCCCGCGATAAACGCCGTGCCCCGGCGTTTTCACCAGCGCCAGCAGCTCCCGCAGCCCGTCAAGGTCCACCTCGGCCGACACGTCCGGATGGGCCAGAATGCTCTTCGGCTCCGAGGCGAAGAGCACCCCGTCCGGCGTCGGATGGAAGCACAGCGGCTTGACCCCCATGCGGTCCCGGACCAGCAACAGGCGCTGCTGGCGGCCGTCCCACACCCCGAAGGCGTACATGCCGTTGAGCCGTTCGGCGAAATCCTCGCCCCACTCGAGGTAGGCGTGGAGCACGACCTCGGTGTCGGAGTCGGTCCGGAAGTCGTGTCCGAGCGCGCGCAGCTCCGCGCGCAGCTCCCGGTAGTTGTAGACCTCCCCGCTGTAGGTGAGGGCGACGGTCGGCTGCCGGTCCTCTTCGGCGAGCATGGGCTGAATGCCGCCCGCCAGGTCGATCACGGCCAGCCGGCGATGGCCGAAGCCGCAGTGCTGATCGAGCCAGAGCCCTTCGGCATCGGGTCCGCGGAGCGCGGCGGTGGCCGTCATGGCCCGGAGCGCCGACTGCTCATGGACGAGATTCCGGTCATACGCGACCCACCCGACAATTCCGCACATAGTTGGGCCCTACCCGTCCAGTGCCGGGCACAATCGCCCGCGACGCCTGACCTGCGACGCGCGGTTCGCCGCGCCGAGCCAGGGGTAGGCGGCCATGTGGGTGTCTTCCGGGAGGCTCGGCAGGCCCGGCTGCGGCAGCTGGAGGTCACGGCGCTGATCGCCCTGGCTGGGCGGGCGTCGGAGAGCGGCCTCGATCAGTTCGGCAGGGGATGGTGACCCAGCTGCGGACGATCGCCAGCGACCAGATCCGCAGCACGGGCTGCGACGCCGATACCGCCAACCGGATGGTGCTCGAGGCGGCCGAGGCCGGCCGCCGACTACGCCGACCTCGTCCTGGCATCCTGATCGTTGTCTGCCGGGCGGACAGGCGCTGGTGGGACGCCAGGAGCCCACCACCGCGTCATCGGGGTGCGGCGCCGCACCCGGCAGGAGAACCCAGTCGGCCGGGCGGTGTGGAGGCAGTCCGGCCCTGCCTCGTCGCACAACTGTCACACGAATGAGGAGTGTCCTCCATGCCGCGCGGCGAGGATCGCGACAGCGGTTCCGGGCGGAGCCACGCCGTGCAGCAAGCCCTGGGGGTGTCGACGTCATGCCGTTGATCGGCGGCCGGTACCGGCTGATCGCCGAGGTGGGCACCGGCGGCATGGCGTCCGTGTGGCGGGCCGTCGACGTCAGGCTCGAACGGACTGTTGCGATCACCGTCGCGACGGTGATCGCCGTGCTCGCCACGGACCGGGCAGACACGGCATGACCCGCGGCCGTTCGCTACGGTTCGACGCGGTCGTCGAGGATCCCCGCGACATGGGACACCTGGCGCTGTACATCGCGATGCTCACCGGCACGCTGGGTCGGCGCCCGATCCACGTGCACGTCGACCTCGCCCGGTGCCCGTCGGTCGACGCGGCCGGCGTCGACCTCCTCGTCGAGCTGCACCGCCGGCTGCGCGACCTCGGCGGACGGCTGACCCTGCTGGGACCGTCGACGCAGATACGGCACCTGGTGCAGCTGTCCGGACCGGATGCCCTGCCCGAGATGGTCGGCGGAGGCGCGCCGGCGCCGGGTGAGCCGTCACGGTAAGCGTCGTACGATCGTCACAATTCCGATGGGCGACCGCCATGCGCTCCGGTGAGCATGACATGCACGGGGCGGATCGCCGTCGTTCGCAGACCGCCCGTGACCGGAAGGGCGGGGCTCGCATGACGGTGCTGCACACACAGGACGGCACGGACTTCAGCCTGGTGTGCGACGGCTGCGGGCTGGTTGTGGATCATCTTGGCGCCAGTCTGCATTCCTGGACACTGACCTGGAGCCTGTTCAGCCGGCACGGCTGGATCGGTACACAGACGCCCGGCGGACCGCATGGATGCCCTCGATGCGTACGGGTGACGGGACGGTCTGCTATCGACGACGAGGAATCCGAACGCATCCAGCCGCCGGATGGCGCCGGCACCGATCAAGAGGCGTCTGACAGGACCCGGAGTCCGGCGCCGTCGCGGGTACGCCGGGCAGCGTCGTCATTGTTCTCACACGGAGACCGCATCAGCGCGTGATGTCTAGGTAGACCTCGACGTCGTAGATGAGCCGAACGGGTTCGCCGTTGGTGGTGCCGACAAAGACCGGTTCAGCGGCGGGAGTACGGCCGCGGCGCCAGACCTCTTCGCGTGCGGCGTCTCGGGACTCATGATGCACCTTTCCTGCCTGGTGGAGTTCCAGTACGCGGCGTGCGGTGTTCTTGTCGCTGTCCAGCTGGATCCGCATCAGTGGCATTGGTTCGTACCGTCCCTCCTGGCCGGGTGGTGCGGCTGCAGTGACGGCAATGCGATGGTCGCGACCGTCGAATCCAGGACCACCATCAGCCGCGCTGACCCTGCCGGAGCAAGCGCCCACCATCGAGAAGACGTCACACCGGCTCCTTAACGACGCAATACCAACTTACCGACGTAAAGTTGCCTCAACACCGTACTAGGATCAGGGAGTGGACGCGAACGAATTGGGTGAGCCGTCGGCCGGAGAGAAGGCCGGTCGACGTGGTGGAACTGCTGGCGCAGTGTGGCTGCGTGAGGAGCCGGACCGGCCGCGCCGGGCGGCCCCGCTGACCCGTGAGCGCATTGTTGAGGTTGCAGCGGCTCTGCTCGATGAGCGTGGCATCGACGGATTGACGATGCGAAACCTGGCGCAGCGTCTGACGGTGACCTCGACCGCGCTCTACTGGCACGTGAAGACGAAGGACGATGTCCTGGACCTGGCCCTGGACCACATCTTCGGAGAGATGCCGCTCCCGGACGTCGGCGACGACTGGCGTGATGATGTGCGTGCGTTGACGTTCAGGTGGCGCGCGATCATGCTTCGCCATCCCTGGGCTCCGAGCCTGATCGGGAGGCCGATGCTAGGGCCTAACGTCCTGGCGCGCACCGAGTTCCTGCAGTCGGCGCTCGTCCGTGGCGGTTTCACCGGCTTCCAGCTGGCCGCCATAACCCGGTTGCTAGCCAATTATGTGATCGGCGCAGCCATCACCGAAGCCACCTGGCGCCAGGCTGAAGATCCTGAGGCGCGGGCCGAAGCCCGGCGCCAGTTGTTGGCTCATCCCGACGCCTATCCCACCCTCATCGCCTCCGGACACCTTGAAGACGGACGATGGAACGACGACGACCTCTTCGAACGTGGCATCGACGCCATACTCGCCATCTGACCAGCAGCCGATCATGGGTCTTGCTGCCAAGGTGGGACGTCTTGGTCTTGGCTTCGGCCGCGTGGAGCAATCTCGGAGGATGGGCTCGGGAAGCAGGCGCCGTGGTTCACCCCAGGGCCGTCGTGGTGTTGCGGCGCGGATCAGCTGAAGGATGCTGGCGCGTGCGGCGGCTTGGTCAGGTTCGCAAGTGGGTCTCCACCAACCTCTTCAAGAGTTCGTACCATCCACATGGCAGGGGTTTCTCACGATGGGGGAGGTGATGTCGTGACCGGGTCTCAGGCACCTGGCTCGCCGCTGCACCTGTCGACGGCGGAGCTGTTCGCCGCGGCGGAGGCCGAGGTCCGCGACGACGATCCGGAGTGGCACTGGGAGCACCTGGTGGCGCTGCACGAACGTGCCACGCCCGAGGTGTTCCGGACCGCCTGGGCGCTCGCGGGCGATGCGGACCCACGCCGTCGGGAGTTGGGTGTGCGCGTCATGCGGGAGGTCGGCCGTGATGACCCGGCCGCCGCTGATCTGCGCCGCGGGAACTGGCCGGTGCTGCTCGACCTCCTCGACCGCGAGAAGCATCCGGACGTGCTGCCGTGGGTGGTGTCGGCGATCGGCTACAACGAGGTGCCGGGTGCGTTGCCGGCGGTGCTGCGGCTGGCCGGCCATCCCGACGCGGAGGTCCGGTTCCGGGTGGCGGCGAACATTCCGTGCCTCGTGGATCCGGCGGCGCCGGAGGAGGCGGCCCTCGCGGTGCTGCGGGTGCTTGCCGAGGACGACGACGAGGACGTGCGCGGGTATGCCCGCTACGGTCTGGTCGAGGAGCTCGGCGCCAGCATCTGACGACGGACGGGCGCCCCGGCCGGGGCGCGGGTGAGGGCGGCGGCGCAAGGCCGCCGCGGACGATCCGCTGAAGGTTGTCGAAGGCGGCGGACAGCCCTGCGGAGGTGTCCGCCGACCGGGAACGTGCCTCGCCGAACTCCTTGGGGATCATCGCCTCGGCGAAGCGCAGCTCCAGCCCGAGTGAGATGAGCCGCTGCTGGACGCGACCAGCAGGGTCTCCACGACGGTGAACCCGGCGCCGACTGCGATCCCTACGGCGGCTGACGGCTGGCTGACCCGCACCAGCCATGACGCTAGGCGTCCGTGCATCAATCGGCCCTCTTGTCGAACACATCGGTTCCGGCATGGCTGGGCGGGCGGAACCGGTCGAGCAGAGGCAACCAGTCGATGCTAGGGCGGCAGGCATCGAACGCCGGACTCGTTGCGGTCCGGGTGCAGCGGATCACCCCATGATTCACCTCGGGCGCGGCGCATCACCGCTCTGGATCACGCGTTCCACCGACACGGCATAGCAGGTAGTGGCCGACGTCGGCGGGACCTTCGGCGACCTCTTCCGCCAACTCCTCGAGGAGGGCGTACAGGTCGAGCTCCGCTGATCCACATGCAGGGCGCCGGCGGCACCGTGCGCACACCGTTCAGACGCCACCGTCGCCGGTCAATGCTGTCGCGTCGGCAGACGGCGGTGAACAAAGGCGCACGCGAAGATCCGGGCCTGCGGCGAACGCGCGATTGCCACCCTCAAACCTCCCGCGGCACCACAACCCCAATTCGTGCCATGTGAACAGACTCGCAGGTGGGGCGATTACAGCCAAATCATCACTAGGGTGCTCGGTAGGGTTTTCCCTCGCCGCACGCTGATCGGTGCCCGTTCTGCGAGGTGAGACGGTGTTTCCGGTGATCACGGGCCATTTGACTTCAGTGGATGCAGCCCAGAATGCCCCTTGATTGGTGCGGCATTATTTCCGGCAGGCAAACGGCTAACGCACGGCCGTCTGAAAATTGGGAGGGCTGGGCGTGTATCAGCGTGTCCACGAACAGGTCGAAGAGCAGGTAAGGCGCACACCGGACCGGGTTGCCGTGATCGCCGGCACCGTCCGGATGTGTTACGCGGAGCTCGACGCCCGCGCGAACCGGATCGCCCGGGAGCTGGCTCGGGCCGGCGCCGGTCCCGGTGAACTCGTGGGCGTGTGCCTGGGCCGGGACGAGCACCTGCTCCCGGCGTTGCTGGGTGTGCTGAAGACCGGTGCCGCCTACGTGCCGATGGACCCGGCGTATCCGGCCGAGCGGCTGGCGTACATCGCCGGCGACACGAAGATGCGGCTCGTCGCGACCACCCGTGCCTCGGCGTGGGCCGGCCTGGACGCGGTCGCGGTGCCGGTCGACGAGATCGCCGCGGACGCCGACGCGACGCCGCTCGGCCGGCCCGGTGACGGTACCGACGCGGCGTACGTCATCTACACCTCGGGCTCCACGGGAAAGCCCAAGGGCGTCGTTGTCGAGCACCGCAACACGATGAACCTGCTGCGGTACGAGGCCGAGGCGTACACCGACGAGGAGCTGCGCGGCCTGCTCGCCACCGCGTCGATCTGCTTCGACCCGTCGATCACCCAGCTGTTCCTGCCCCTGGTCACGGGCGGCACGGTCATCCTCGCCGACAACGTCCTCGCGCTGCCCGCGCTGCCGGCCCGCGACGAGGTCACGACCGTCTACGGCGTGCCGTCCGCGCTCGCCGCGCTGCTGCGGTCGCCGCTGCCGGCCGGTGTGCGGGCCGTGTTCGCCGGCGGGGAGCCGCTGACACGGGCGCTGGTCGACCGGATCTACGCCAACCCCGGCGTGCGGCGGGTGCTCAACCTTTACGGCCCGACCGAGTGCACCACGACGTGCGCGATCGCCGAGGTCGGCCGCGACGACGCCGGCGAGCCGCCGATCGGGCAGCCGATCGCGGGCGCCGTCATGTCCGTGCGCGACGCCGACGGGCAGCCGGTCGCCGACGGTGAGCTGGGCGAGCTGTGGATCGGCGGCCCGGTCGTCGCCCGCGGCTACCTGAACCGGGACAGCGGCGGGTTCGGCGACGGCTGGTACCGCTCCGGCGACCTGGTCCGCACCGACGGCACCGTGCTGCGGTTCGCCGGCCGCGCCGACGACCAGGTGAAGATCCGCGGGTACCGGGTCGAGCCCGGCGAGGTCGAGGCGGTGCTCGTGCAGCATCCGGCGGTGCGCCGCGCCGGTGTCGTCGCCGCCGCCGACGAGGACGGCGTGTCCTACCTGGTCGGGCACGTGGAGGCGACCGGCCTCGACGAGCAGAGCCTGCGCGCGTGGCTGCGCCGACGGGTGCCGGAGCACCTGGTGCCGACCCGGCTGGCGATCACCGAGCGGCTGCCGCTGAGCCCGAACGGCAAGATCGACCGGGCCGCACTGCCCGCGCTCGCGGCCCGGCGCGGGACCGAGACCGTGTTCGTCGCGCCCCGCACTCCCGCGGAGGAGCGGCTCGCCGCGATCGTCGGCGACGTGCTGGGCATCGACGAGATCGGGGTCGACGACCGCTTCACCGACCTCGGCGGGCACTCCCTGGCTGCCGCCCGCGTCTGCGCGCTCGCCGGCCGCGAGTTCGGCACCACGGTCGCCCTGGCCGACTTCCTCGCCGAGCCGACCGTCGCCGCCCTCGCGGCCCTGGTCAACGGCGGCCGGAGGCCCGCGGCGGCGCCGGTCCGGCACGAGGGGCGGACGGAGTACCCGCTCACCGCGACGCAGCGCGGCCTGTGGACGCTGCGGCAGGTCGGCTCGGTGCCGGCCGTGACCACAGTGGCGTTCCGGGTCCGGCTCACCGGGCCGGTCGAGGCGCCCGCCCTGCGCTCGGCGCTGGCCGCGCTGGTGTCGCGCCACGAGGTGCTGCGCAGCCGGATCGTCGAGCGCGACGGCGAGCCGATCGCGGTCGTGGGCGGGCGGACGGACGTCCCCGTCATCGAACACGACCTGCGCGACCGGCCCACGGCCGAGCACGACCTGCGCGACCGGCCCGCGACCGAGCACGACCTGCGCGACCGGCCCGCGACCGACCGCGCCGGACGGGCGGACGCGATCGCGGAGGCCGCCGCCCGGCACGCCTTCGACCTGACCGGCACCGCGCCGCTGCTGCGGGTCGAGCTCATCCGGCTCGCCGCCGGGGTGTCGGAGCTGGTGGTCGTCGCCGACCACGTGGCCTTCGACGGCTGGTCCACCGGCACGTTCCTCACCGAGCTCGCGACGGAGCTGGCCGCGCCCGGGACCGTCGAGCCGCTGCCGGTGCAGGTCGGCGACCTCGCCGTCACGCCCGACGGCGCGACGGACGCGTGGCGGGACGAGCTGGCCGGCGCGTCGCCGCCGAGCGAACTGTTCTCGGGCACCGGAAGCTTCCGCGGCGAGCGGATCACCCGCCCGGTGCCGCCGTCGAGCGGCACCGCGGTCTTCGCGGACTGGCTGACGGCGCTCGGGCTGCTGCTGGCCGGGTTCACCGCCCGCCGGGACGTGCTGGTCGGCGTGGTCGCGGCCCGGCGCGCCGGACCGGAGCTCGACCGGGTCATCGGCCCGCTCGTCGACGTGCTGCCGGTCCGGCTGCGGCTCGAGTCCGCGGCCACCGTCCGGGACACGGTCGCGGCCGCGTCGGCGACGACGGCCCGCGCGCTGGACCGGCCCCGGCCGTCCACGGAGGACCTGTTCGCGGCCGTCGGCACCCAGTCGCGCGGGGCGATGCTCACCCCCGTGGTGCTCGCCGCGCAGCCGGCCGGGATGCCGGTCCGGGTCGAGCGGGGCGGGGTACGGCTGGAGCTGCTCGGCGAGCTGGGGTGCGGCGGGGCGCAGAACCCGTTGACCGTCTTCGTGAACGAGACGGCCGACGGGGTCGAGCTTCAGGTGGAGTACGACACCGGCCTCACGGGCCGCGAGTGGGTGGAGGCATTCGCGGACCGGCTCCTGCGCATGCTCGCCGAGGTCACCGCGGACCCGGATCGCCCGCTGCACCGCCTGCCGCTGGTCACCGCGGCCGAGGAGGCGCAGCTGCTCGACCTGGCCGCCGGCCCGCCGGTCCCGGCCGGTGCACCGGCCACGGCGGTCGAGGCGATCGAGCGGCAGGTGCGGGAGCGCCCCGGCGAGGTGGCCGTCGTCGGCGCCGACGACGAGATGACGTTCCGGCAGCTGTGGGACGACTCGGCCGCGATCGCGGCGCTCCTGCTGGGACAGGGCATCGGACCCGGTGACGTCGTCGGCGTGTGCCTGCCGCGCGACCACCGGATGCCGGCGACGCTGCTCGGGGTGTGGCGGGCCGGGGCGGCCTACCTGCCGCTGGAGGCGGAGCTGCCGGCCGAGCGCCTGGCCTGGCTCGCCGCGGACGGCGGCGCGAAGACCGTGCTCTGCCGGTCCACGACCGCCGCCGCGGCCGGTTCAGGCGCGCTGGACCTGGACCTGGAACTGGACCGGGCGCCGACTGTGCCCGCAGCCGACTTCCCGGTCGTCGGGTCCGGCGATCGGGCTTATCTGCTGTACACCTCGGGCTCGACCGGCAAGCCGAAGGGCGTGGCCGTCGCGCAGTCCAGCGTCGCCGCGCTCACCGAGGCGCTGCGCTTCGAGCCCGGCTTCGGGCCCGGGGACCGGATGCTCGCCGTGGCCACGCTCAGCTTCGACGTCTCGTGCGCGGAGATCTGGTCCGCGCTCGGCGTCGGTGCCTGCTGCGTGGTCGTCGACCGCGACAGCGCGGTGGACGGGTACCGCCTCGGCCGCCAGATGGCCGAGCACCGCGTCAACGTGATGAACGTGCCCCCGACGATCCTGCGCACCCTGCTCGCGGCGGGCTGGACCGGCGGGACGGACCTGCGCGTGTGGGCCGCCGGCGAGACACTCGACCCGGCCCTGGCCCGGGAGCTGCTGCCGGTGGTGCGGGAGCTGTGGAACACGTACGGCCCGACCGAGGCGACCGTGCTGTCGACCGCGTACCGCGTCCTCGAGGTCGGCGACGCCGTGCCGATCGGGCACGCGATGCTCGGCGAGCGGCTGTACGTCATGGATGCGCTGGACCGGCTCGTCCCGGCGGGCGTCGTGGGTGAGCTCTGGATCGGCGGCGCCGGGCCGGCCATCGGCTACCACAACCGGCCGGACCTGACCGCGGCCGCGTTCGTGCCCGACCCCGTCGTGCCCGGCGGGCGGTGCTACCGCACCGGGGACCTGGTCTACCGCCGGCCGGACGGTGAGGTCGTGTTCTGCGGCCGGCGAGACCATCAGCTGAAGATCCGCGGGTACCGTGTCGAGCTCGGCGAGATCGAGGCCGTGCTGCGCGCCCACCCCGACGTCGAGCACGCAGTCGTCACGGCGCGGGGCCAGGGTGCGGAGGCGCACCTCGTCGGCTACGTCGCGGGCCCGGTCACCGCCGGGCAGATGGCCGCCCACCTGCGCGCGAGCCTGCCCGCCTACCTCGTGCCGCACCGCTGGGTGGTGCTCGACGCGCTGCCGATGACGCCCAGCGGCAAGGTCGACCTGGGCGCGCTGCCCGAGCCCGGCGAGGACCGGCCGCACCGGCCGGCCGAGTCGATGATGGAGCAGCTGGTCGCCGACGTGTGGGCCCAGATCCTCCCCACCGATCGCATCGGCGCCGACGACAGTTTCTTCGGTCTCGGCGGGCACTCGCTGGCCGCGACCCGGGCCGTCGGCCGGCTGCGCGAGACGCTCGGCTGCGCGATTCCTGTGCGGCTGCTGTTCGACCATCCGGTCCTCGCGAACTTCGCGGGGCAGCTCGAGCGGCTTGTTTTGGACGACATCGTGGCCGCACCGGCCACCGGCAACTAGAAAATAGGAAGTCAAATATGTCTATGTCTGACCAGGACACCTTACGGGCCGTCATGGAGCGGCGGGTCGCGGCTGCCCGCGCCGCCGCCCGGGCCGACGCGGAGATCCCGCGCCGGTCCGACCCGGCCGCGCCGCAGCCGCTGTCACCGTCGCAGGCCCGGCTGTGGTTCAACGCGCAGTTCGAGACCAACACGTCGATCTACAACGTGCCCACGGTGCTGCGGCTGACCGGCCCGCTCGACGCCGACGCGTTGCTGGCCGCGCTGCGCGAGGTCGCCGCCCGGCACGAGGTCCTGCGCAGCGTCATCGCGCCGCCCGGGCACGCCGTCGCCGGCCCGGCCGACCGGCTGCAACTGTCCCTGGCGGACATCGACGAGCCGGCGCTGGACGCGGCGCTGCGGGCCGAGGTGAGCCGGCCGTTCGAGCTCGACCGCGAGCCGCCGATGCGGGCCGTGCTCTTCCGGGTCGGCGCCGAGCACCACGTGCTGGCCCTGACCGTGCACCACATCGCCACCGACGCGTGGTCGCAGGACCTGATCCTCGACGAGATCGGCGCGCTGTACGCCGCCCGGCTCGACGGAGCCGCCTCGGGCGCGCCGCCCGCCCCGCCGCGGCTGCAGTACGCCGACATCACCGAGTGGCAGGCCACGCGGACCGCGGACGACCACGTCGGCTGGTGGGCCGAGCGGCTGGCCGGGCTCGCCCCGGCGCTCGCGTTCCCCGTCGACCGGCCCTACCCGGCAGTGGCCGACTGGAGCGGCGGCTACCTGCCGTTCAGCCTGTCCCCGGCGCTGGCCGAGCGGGTGCGCGAGACCGCCAGGGAATGCAACGCGACGCCGTTCATGGTGGTGCTCGCGGCCTGGCAGGCGCTGCTGGGCCGGCTCTGCGGCAGCGAGGACGTCGCGGTCGGCGTGCCCGAGTCCGGGCGCCACCACCGCGCGACCGAGGGCGTCGTCGGCTGCTTCATCAACACGCTCGTGATGCGCACCGACCTGTCCGGCGACCCGACCGGCCGGCAGCTGCTCGACCGCGTCCGGGAAACCACCATCGAGGCGTTCGCGCACGCCACCGCGCCCTTCGAACGGGTCGTGGAGGCCGTGGCACCCGAGCGTTCCACCGCCACGACACCGATCTTCCAGTCGATGCTGTACCTGCTGGAGACCGTCCAGCGCGACCCGGTGCTGCCGGGCGTGCGCGCCGAGCGGCTCGAGGCCCCGCTCGACTTCAACAAGTTCGACGTGAGCCTGTCGCTGGAGGCCGAGGGCGGCGGCTACGAGGGCGAGCTGCACTACCGCCGCGACCTGTTCGACCGGGCGACGGCCGAGCGCTGGGCGCGCTGGCTGCTCGCCCTGCTCGACGGGATGCTGGCCGAGCCCGACCGCCCGCTCTCACAGCTCGACCTGCTCAGCGACGCCGAACGGGCCGACCTGGTGGCCCTCGGCACCGGCCCCGGCCTGCCCGCCGGCGCGCCCGCCACGGTGCTCGACGCGGTCCTCGCCCAGGCCGACGCCCGCCCCGCGGCCGTCGCCGTCGACGCCACCGGCGGCACCCTGACCTACGGTGACCTGGCCGGGGCCGCGGCCCGGATCGCGACCGCCCTGCGCGAGCACGGGGCCGGGTCCGGCGCGCCCGTCGGGATCTGCCTGCCCCGCGACCGGCACCTGCCCGCCGCGCTGGTCGGCGTCTGGCAGGCCGGATCGGCGTACGTACCGCTGGAGCCCGACCACCCGGCCGAGCGGCTGCGCTACCAGCTCAGCGACTCCGGCGCCAAGGTCGTCCTCGCGGCCGCGGAGACGCTCGACGTGGCCCGCCCGCTCGTCGAGGGCACCGGCGCCGTCCTCGTCGACCTGGCCGACGCGCTGGCCGCCGAGCCCGGCGAACTCCCGGCGACCGGCCCCGACGACCTTGCGTACATCCTCTACACCTCCGGCTCGACCGGCCGGCCCAAGGGGGTGGAGCTCAGCCACGGCGCCGTCGCCGCGTTCGTCGCGGCCAACTGCGAGCTGGTGCCGGTGACGCCCGACGACGTGATGCTCGGCCTGACCGCGCTCTCCTTCGACGTGGCCGGGATCGAGCTGTGGTGCGGCCTCGGCAACGGCGCCCGGCTGGTGCTGCTGGAGCGCGGCGTGGCCGTCGACGGGCACCTGGTGGCGCAGCGCATCGCCGAGTCCAAGGTGACCGTGATGACCGCGACCCCGACCACGTTCCGGATGCTCGTCGCGGCCGGCTGGCAGTCGCCGGAGGTGCGGGGGATCGCCATCGGCGAGGCCCTCGACCCCGCGCTCGGCCGCGAGCTCACGGCCCGGCTCGGCGAGTGCTGGAACGGCTACGGCCCGACCGAGACCGCCGTGGCGTCCACGATGTACCGCCTCACCGCCCCCGTCGGCGACACCGTGCCGATCGGCACCCCGATGGCGGGGGAGTGGGTGTACGTGATGGACCCCAACTCCCCAGCTGCCGGCCGCCTCGCGCTGCCCGGGACCATCGGCGAACT